>NZ_PGEX01000001.1:1563511-1876213 GCF_002797675.1 Hallerella succinigenes
CTTTCCTTGTCGCGGTTCACGTATTCCAAATCCAGTTCCAAAAGTTCCGCCTGCGCCTCGGCAATGGTACGCACGCTCTGCACAGGATCCATGTCGCAACCCGCCAAGACAAGGCGCTTCGTGCCAGCCACGGCTTGCGTAATGCCTCCCGCCGTAATCGGCAATTCCGCCGAAAGCTGCCTGATGGTATCTTGCGACAGGAGCGACTTTGCATCCTGTTCACGAACCACCGACTCCCACACCTGCAAACGTTTTTCGGCATCGGGACGTTCAAAATGGATGGAATAGTCAAAGCGACGCAAGGTGCTTTTTTCAATATTCTCCACCATGTTCGAAATCCAGATGACGGGCACCTTGATCTGTTCCAGGAAAAAGTTGAGCGCACCCTTTTCGCAGTTGTTCAGAATGATGTCAGATTCGTCGACAAGCAAGATGGCCTTCTGGTTCTGGTACTTGGTGGCCGCAAAAAGGATACTCCCCATACGTTCCTGAAGAGACTCGTTTTTAAGACTGTTCCTGTGAATCCCTTTGGTGCTAATGTTCGTCAGCACCAAGGGACGGTGCAGCTTGCTGGCAATCGATTTGGCAAGTTCCGTCTTGCCGGTTCCTTCAACACCGTAAAAGAATAGGTTGAGTCCTTGTCCCTTAGAAGCGTACTTGAGCAGATTAAAGGCTATCTGAATTTTTGGATTGTCACGACAAAGCGTCTTGAACGGAACGGAACCGCCTTCGTAAACCTGAAAATAAAGCGAATCGAGGTCATCGCCCGACTGCCCATCCAGAAAACGGTCGGTGCGCAGCGTCGTATCCAAGTGGTCATCGAGTATGCCCATCTGCTTAAGAGACCCCCGGCATGAAATCGCCTTTTCAAATTCAAATTCAGGGAACAACATCGGAAAAATATCAGACGGCGACGGATCGCTAAACCGGTTGTCGGACTTAAAAGTCCGCAAAAGGCATTCACACTGCGTCTTGTTGAAGAAAATCCACGAGAACATAAGGATTTCCATTTCGGTGTCGTTCAGGCAGAAACTTCGCTGCATAATATTCAGACGCCTGACGTAGTCGTCATGGAAGTTCGGATTGTCAAACAAAATCGTGACGAGTTCATCGATTACACAGTCGTAAAAGACCTTTTGGGCGCTCCTGTCGAAAATACCCTCGCCATTCAGGTAGCTTTCGACGTATGCACTGACTTCGGAGCCTGCGCAACCGCGCTCCACGAGGTATTTAAAACGGTTCATGGCCTTGCGGCGGCGCTGGTAGGCAATGGACTTATTTTCGTCGTCACTATCAATACGTTTTCCGATATACTTGTCGTTGGACTCCTTGATAAAAGCCAGGCGCTCGCACGTCGACATAGCGTCTTCTTCCTCGTTGAGTTTCGCAAAATGCGCCGAAAGAGCGCTGAGGATTCGAGCAACGCCCTCTTTAGGAAAAATTCGGATACAGTCATCGGCATCGGGATAGCACTTGGAATAGCGAATTACACGAATCCAGTATTCGTAGGACTTGAGCAGGATAAAGTTAAGGGAGGCTTTGGTGTCGGCTTTGAGCGACAGCAGGGAATTTGCGACACACTTAAAATAATCAGGCCTCATTTACACCTCCATTTTTGCGGTTTTCACATGGAGCCGCCATTATATATCGCCTTTTTAATCCAAATTGTCAAAAAGTTCGATAAAAATATAGGAGATGTACGCGACAAATAATGTCGCAAGTAAAACGTTTACTTAAAGTTAATCCCGAACGACTTGGGAACTACGATTTCCTTGTAGGCGTCAAGAACAGCCCTTCGGTACGATCCGTTAAACCGTTCGATATAGCTGTTCCTTTGCTATCAAAGGTATCATTTTGACGCAGGCAGAATTGCCTTTTGTCTAGTTATGAACAGTCCTAATTATGGGGAAGTTTACAAAAATGGGTAGCTGGACTTCCTGCTCCTTGCATCCCCTTCCGGATGTCTTGATTTCAACATACGAAACGATCCTCGCCCTGTGCGTCGTGCCGTCCTTGTGAAAGACGAACGTCGCCATCGTCCAAGTTCGCGTGCTTCTGCATGAAATTGTTGTCTCCAAAGATCGACTCGCTCTTTTTTGCGTTGGCATCCCCCAGCGTGCTCCGCCAGATTCCGTGCTGATCTTGAGGACTTCGTCCCTGTCGAGGTACTTGCAGAGTTGCGCGAAGACCGGCTGTCCGGTAAAAAATGTACTTTTGGCCATAGCGTTAAAATAAAATCGTGTAAGATTTTTATGAAAAAGTTGGGATTATTTTCTATTCTCTTTCTTCTCTTCGCGATAAGCCTCTTCGGAGAGAAAATCCCCGTGCAGGATGGGGCGGGTTTTGATGGGGAATTTTACCGTCTAGTGGCTGAAAATTTTTCAGCCGATTTTTGGAATCAGGGCTACGACGCTTTTCGCATTCAGAGAATTTTTCCGTTTTGTGCCATTCACTATGGATTTAAATTTTTCCATGTCGCGACAACTCATGAAAATTTGATGAAAGCGATGCTTGGTTTGCATGGCCTAAATTTATTGTTGCAGATATTTTTGTTTTCTCGGATTTCCAAAATTTTGCAGTGGAAGCCGACAACCGAAATCCTTTTATTTGCCGCCTTTTTCTTGAACTTTTTTACGCTCAAGAATTGTGGCTATGAACCTTTTCAAAGCGATGCGTTTGCCATTTCACTTTCCCTCTTGAGCCTTTACTTTTATTTGAAAGGAATGAAATGGGGAAATTTGGGAATCGCTCTTTTAGGCGCGATAACCTGGCCGCTGATTACGTTGCAGTGCATTTTCCTCGTTGCTTTTGACAGACCGTTTTCGCTTGAAAAAGAAGGGAGAAATCTCTCGGGAAAATGGGCTTTGCTTTACAGCGCGCTCGCTGTTTTGGGGATTGTGGCGCTAAAGATGACGGGACATGGAATTGTGGTGACGAATTTGCTGATGCGGGATTCTAACCTAGCTTGGACAGCGGCGTCGATCCTGTTTATCTCTGCGGCGCTTTGGAGCGTTTTCCGTTGCATGCCGCGGTTCCGCCTGAATTGTGGAGACTTTGTGAAAAAATGCGATTGGAAATTTTTGACGCTTTCCGTTTTTATTTGGGTAGCTGTAAAAATCTTCCTCAAAATTCATACAAATGAAGAATTCTTTAGTAGCAGTTCGTTTTTTGCGTTACAGATTTTGCTGCGTCCACTCAAGTATCCGCTGATTTCTTTTGTGGGACATGTCGCTTTTTACGGAATCTTGCCCATTTTAGTTGCATTTACATTTAGAAATTTTGTAAAAGCATTCGTAAATCGTTCTGTGGGCTTCGCTCTGATTTTTGCCTTGCTGATGGTGTTTGCATTGGACAGTGAGAGCCGGCATTTGGCGAGTCTGATTCCGCTTTTGTTGCTGCCACTGGGCGAAGTGTTGAATTCATGGGAACTTAAAAAATATCAGATTTTTTCTCTAGTGGGAATTCAACTTTTGCTTTCACATTTTTATCTTCCGATCAATTCCGAAAATATCCTTTCGGAAATGGAAGCGGCAAATTGGACGGGTGAGGCGGCGCAACGCTACTTGATGAATTTTGGCGCATATATGAGCTTGGAATCTTACCTTCTGTGGCTAGGAATTTCTGTACTTGCGATTCTTGCTTGCTACGGGATTTTAAAAATCCAATCAAAACGGAAAATGAGATTTCCAGATGGCGGTGAACAATTCTAATTTTAAAGCATATGGATAAGAATGTGGAAAAAATTGTGATGATCGGGGACCGCATTTTGCTAAAGCCCCAAGAAGCCGCCTCGAAGACTGGAAGTGGACTTTATTTGCCGCCGGGAGTCCGTGAAAAGGACGCCGTTCACACGGGAACCGTGGTCAAAGTCGGCCCGGGCTATCCGATTCCGTCGAACGATCCGGATTCCTTTTTGAAGGAAGCTTCGGATCCGATCAATTATGTACCGCTTCAGGTGGAAGAGGGCGATCAGGCTCTTTATTTGCACGGAAACGCTTTTGAAATTGAAATCAACGGTGAACGTTATGAAGTCGTCGGTCAGAACGCGATTCTTTTGGTGATTCGTGATGACGGCCTTGCTGAACTTGGAGTGTAAATGAGACGTCAACCGGTCAAGATTCCCATAATTCTCGCGATTCTTTCGGCGCTCGTTCTTCCGATTGCGACGCTTGGATATGCGGGCTTGTATGCGATGGAATTTGCTGGTTTGCTTTCGATCTTTTCGACAGCCTCCATTTTACTCGATGTGTTCCTTGCGTTCCTCTTTTTGATTTTTACATGGGGGAACGTTTATCTGCTGCACGCCTTTTTACACACGCTGCCGGAACTGCCTGAAAAGCGCAAGATGTTTATCGTGTGGAAAGTCCTTGCGTTTGTAGCGGGTGCTTTAAGCCTTTTGACTCCGCTGTATTCCATTTTTCCGGATGCGTTCGGAATTTTGTTTGGCTGGTCGCTTGCGTACTCGATTGAATTTTTGGCGGGAATCATTTTCAGCTGCCTGCTGATGCGCTTTGCGCTGCGTGGGCGGAACTCGTTGATGTTTGCGATGGCTCTTGCTTTGGCGCTTAGCTATGCGTTCGATTTTAGCGGTTGTCGCGTTTTGCAGACGCAGATGGATCAGGAAATTGCGGCGGTGCAGACTTTAGACGAAGAGACTTCGGGCGAATGTCTGTTGCTTTCTCTGTGGGGACTTTCGCCTGTGGAATTTGAAACTTTGGACGAAGCTTCATTGGCAGACGTCCAAGAAATTTCGGTGGGTGTGCTGCTAGGAGCGGCGGTTCTTTTTGCGGGATTTGTGATTTTGCATTCCGCAGCGGCACTTGTCTTTTACGTCTTGGTGTCGCTTTATTTTGTACGTAAAAATGCGTATCGCCCGAATGTAAAATGGCGGCGTCATCGCCATTCAAAACAAGAAGTTCAAATATGTTGAAAGTTGCATTGATTACGGCAGGCCTGTTAGTCTGCTCGAATCTTTTTATGACATTTGCCTGGTATGGGCATCTTAAGTTTTTAAGCAATAAGCCTTGGATTATCGCAGCGATTGTCAGCTGGGGAATCGCTCTAATGGAGTATATGATTCAGGTGCCGGCAAACCGCTACGGTTATACCGCACTGAACGTGGTACAGCTCAAGGTAATTCAGGAAGTGGTTGCGCTGACCGTCTTTGCTCCTTTTGCGGTGTTCATGATGAATCAGCCGCTGAAGCTCGATTACTTGTGGTCTGCGCTTTGCTTGATCGGCGCCGTTTACTTTGCGTTCCGCTGATTACTGAATGCCTGTCGAAGCTTGGGCGATGGCCGCTTCGTACTGTTGCAGTTCCTTGCTGAACGAGCTCAGAGACTTATAGCGCTTTAAGATCAAATCCATGAAAATCTTGTACGGGCGCATCGGCAGGAACGGGTCGTTCTGATAGTCCGAACACTTGGTATAGAGCGCTTTTAAACTCTTGAGGCTTTGCACGGCTTGCGTGATGACGTCGTAAAGTTTTTCGTGGGCGTTCTGCAAACCGACTTTGTTCCGTTCGATGATTTCCGGATCGTTTGTCTGGATGATTTCGGACGGGAGCTTTGCATAGTCTTCGAAAACAGGGGCTAGGTTCGAAGAATTCGACTGGCTGTTCTGCATAATGCTCGAGGCACGCATGCCGTTGCGCTTTGCCTTGGAATCAATCGAAATTTTGCAGACGTCGCCGCCCATGTAGTTGCACTTGGCGCGGGTTTCCACATGGTGCAAGGCGTTCAACGGGTGGAAGTCTTCGTTTGTGCCGATGCGGGAAAGTGGCGCATACAGCGTAATCGGTTCGTTGAAAACCGTGATTGAATAACTAATGTATTCTTCACCGTTGATCGTGGTCGTCTTGTAGCGGTTGCCGTTCGAATTCTTAAAATGTTCGGCGGTCACCAAAAGATCCTGAGAAGTTTTTCGCAGGTTTTCCGGATCCGGTGCATAGGCGTTCAAGAACTCGTTTATGCCGTTGGCAAAACCCTTTGCGATGGCTTCGTTCGTGGTGCGTTTTCCCCAAAGATCTTCGGAAAGGAACAGCATATCGGCAACGCTTGTTTCGGAACGGCCCGCGAAGAAGGCTTGGGCGCGAGCCATCTTGGCAAGTCCACGCCAGCGGCGTGCCGAAATGTAAATGTTGCTGCGCTCGCATTCCGCAGCAATCGCCTTGAGAATGAAGAGACTGTCGTCAGAAATCGGAATTTTTTCAATTTCGCAGGCCCACTTCTCGACTTCGGCCTGGGAAATTTTCAGGTCTTCAGAAATACTGTAGTTTGACGGGTCGCCTGCGTCCGAAAGCAGATCCTTCAAAGCGCTGGGCGGAACGGTATCCGGGAAGGTGAGGACCAGGTGGATGCTGTCGGCAATGCCCGCTTGTGAAAGAGAAGAGTCGGGGCGCAGTCTTCCGGAGAGGATGATTTCGTTGGCGAGATTCTCGCCGATGACCGCGCTGATCGCGTTTGTCATCGGAGGAAATCCGCTGTCGAAGCTTGTAAAGATGGCGATGTTTGCGGGTTTTGTCGGCAGATTGAAACTGCGACAGCCGTAGGTCTGCACATCGAGATCCTTAAAGCCGGCGAGCATGTGTTGCAGCACGGAACGTTTGCCAGAGCCGGCTCGGCCGTACAGGTAGGTCGGCTGCCGAGTGAGAACGGCAAGGTAGAGCAAACGTAAAATGCTTTCACGTTCTACAAGTCCCTGTTCCGCCTCACTTAAAAGTTTCTGAATTCTCTCTGCAAGTGTCATATATGCTCCTTACGCCAATGGAAATATAGCCGATTTTTCTAAACTGATGTTATGTTCGATTCAATTCTGTTCGTGCAATTAGGTTCTCCGGAAGATGCTTCTCCGAAGAGCGTAGAAAAATATCTGGTGGAATTCTTGGGAGATCGCCACACGCTCGGAAATCCTCCGTTCTACTGGAATTGGCTTTTAAGGCATATTATTGCACCGAAGCGTTCTGTGAAAAGCGCGAAAAAGTACCAGGATTTGATCGATCGCGCCGGGGTGGGAGAAATGCCGCTCCTCTATTACACGCGCCTTTTTGTCAAGGGAATCGCTCAAGCGGTCGGTTCCCAAATTGCGGTGCGTTATGCGTTTGAATTCGGCGCAAAGCCTTCGATTGCAGATGCGTTGCAGGAACTTTCAGATCTCGGGAAAAAAGACATCCGGATCATTCCGCTTTATCCGCAGCGTTCCATGGTGACGACTGTTGCCGTGTATGATCTTGCCAAAGCGGCGTTTGAAAAATATCCCGAACTTCGCATGCACTTTATCGACGGTTTTCCGCAGAATGAAGTCTGGCTCGACGAAACCCTGCAAGAAATTTTGAAAGTCTGGGACAAAAAATGTCCGATTATTTTTTCGTTCCACGGTACGCCGCAGAATTGGGTCGCCTCTGGTGATCCGTACAGCTTAGACTGTGAAGCGGAAGTCGACTGGTTCCGTCGCAAGCTGACCGCGATGAATCCCGACGCTCGCATTTACATCACCTATCAGAGCCGGTTTGGTCCGGTTAAATGGCTTGGACCTTATTCCACAGCTCTTGCCGAGGAATTCGGCCAAAAGCATGAAGACTTGCTAGTCGTCTGCCCATCCTTTATGGTTGATAACTTGGAAACGATTTTTGAAATTGACGTCGAACTGAAAGACGTCTTTGAAAAAGCGGGCGGTAAAAGCTTCAAACGCGTTCCCTGCTTAAATGCAAATCCGCATTGGGTGGAACGCTTTGCCAAAGAAGTCGTTCGCGAAGATTTGAAAGGAGAACGATGAAGTATCGCCACGGACTGTTTTTATGCCTTTTGTTCGTGCTGCTTTTGCAGAAGGCGTTTGCGCAGGGGGATTCTACGGCGAAAGAGGACTTTCAACGTTTTGCAGCGCTGCCCGTGCTGGGCTATGCGGAAGAGACCGGTCTCAAGTACGGCGCCATGGTTCTGCTTTTTACGCGGCCCGATTTCCCGGGAGCGAACGCGACGTCTGTGGACTTTGCCGTGATGGGAACGACCGAGGGTCAGCTCGAGGTAAACCTTTCGCCGGATCTGTATCTGCTCGGTGGACTTTTGCATTCGGACGTTTCGTTCATCTATTGGAACTGGCGAGCAAAGTATTACGGCATTGGAAACGATCCGAACCGAGACGTCTATACGCGTTACGATATGGATCTCTTCAAGATGAGTGTTCCGGTAGATATTGCAGTGCTTCCGCCGCCCTTTGCGCGGTACCTCACTTTTGGCCCGTACTTTTACTTTGAAACGAATGATGTTTCTTTCCACAATGGAGATGTTTCAAGTCCGCGGAATTCTGCGGGGCTGCGGACCGGATTAGGTTATCAAGTGACGCTCGATATGCGGGATAATATCAACTGGCCGGTCTTCGGTGTATACGGTCAATTCCGTCAAATCTTTTACACCAAGGCTTTTGGCGGCGATTACGATTTCTTTGCTCAGGAAATCGATCTTAGATCTTATACCTATCTCTTTTGGGGAACTTCGGTTGCGGTAGGTGCCTATTACGACATTCGCAAGGGAGACGTACCGTTCGATATGCTCGCCACGTTGGACGGCATTAAAAGGTTCCGCGGTGTTGAACGGGGAATGTTCCTCGACCGTCAAAGTTTGACAGTGCAACTTGAATTCCGGAAGACTCTTTTTTGGCGCTTGGCGGGAACGATTTTCTTTGAAGCGGGTAAAGTCGGACCTTACTTTTCAAAGCTCGCCCGAAACGATTGGCATTACGCTCCGGGCTTTGGGGGAAGGCTTTTGCTGAACAAGTCCGAAAAGACTTATGTCCGTTGTGACTTCTCGCTTGTCGACGGGAAACATCTCGGGCTCACGATCTACCTCCGAGAAGCTTTCTAGAATTCGAAAATGTTTTACATCTGATTTGGGTACAAAAAAAGCGCCGCGGATTGCGACGCTTTTGAAACTTTGAAGGCTCTAACTTAGTCGGACAACTTGTTCCAGTCGAGAACACCCTTGCGGTAGAGATAGAGGTAACCGCTTTCGAGGATGAGCAAGAAGGCGAGGAGCACGGCAAGCAAGCTCCACGGGCTCGAAAGGAAAACGACAGCGAGCGGGTAGAGGAATGCCACTTCGATATCGAATACGAGGAAGAGCATGGCGACCATATAGTACTTGATCGGATAGCGCTCGTTTGCCGTTCCGGCGACGTGTGCAAGACCGCATTCATAAGCGGTACCCTTGATTTCCGTATTCTTGATTTTACCCGGATGGAGAACCCAGTTCGAAAAGAGGAGGAGCAGAGGGACTGCCACAGCCAAGACGACGAGAATCGTCAGGGCAAAAGTCGAATCAAAAATTTCAACGTTACTCATAGTAATCCTTAAAATAGCTATTTCGCGAGCAGTTTGCGAGCTTCTGCCGCCAAAATGTCGTCCGAGTCCATTTGAATGACCTTTTCGAGCTCTTCTCGACCTTTATCTTCCTCTAAGTGTTCCCTGAGGCGGAGGTCGGCGGCACAAAAAAGTCCACGGCGTCGGTTTTTCGTGTTCTGTTCAATGGAAGCGCCTTTTTCGTAAAGGTCGATCGCGATTCGGGGTAATTTCTTTTTGGCGGCTTCGGCTCCCCAAGACATCCACATCAACCCCGGCATCGTGAAGAAGAAATGCGGATAGAGCATCGACTCTACCGTTTTTTCAATGGTTGGAATGTCGAGCGGATTTTCACGCAGAAGCTGTATAAAGGACTTGGAAAGGATTAGGCTTGCGTGTTCGTATTCCGCTTTATTCGCAAGGTCTAACGCCTCCTTTAGATCCTCACGCGTGCGAACCTTGGGGTTCACTGTCACTTCTTCTATGACGACGGACTTTTTGGATTTTACGCTGCCGCCGGTCAGGCGAGGAACCTTGAATCCGAGGAACGCTCCGATGCCGAAGAATGCAATTTCGAGAATTGCCACCCAGCCGTAAAGGTTCGGGTTTGCGTTCCAGTTCGTCAGAACGTCTACGGCAAGAGTCAGAATGGCTCCCGCAGTCGAAAGTTTTGAAACGTCATTCTTCGGACCGAATGCTGCAATTCCCAAAAGCATCGCCATCGAAAGGCTCATGCCCATGTACGGCATGTACGCATAACGATCGAAGTACGAAAGGGAAAGCGTTCCCATAAAAACAAATCCTCCAAAGATCGTTCCTACGGCAAAGAAAAGGCTCGACTGCAAATATCCCCAGCGCTTTTCAAGAACCTTCATTGCAAATAAAAATCCCACCGCAAAAACTAGGAACGAAAGCGCTCCCGGGAATAAGAACCAGCAGGTGAACAAGGCCGTAATGCTTGAATCTTCAGGGATAAAGAACAGCTGATATTCCGGAATGGTTTTCGTGTAGCCCTGGATGTAACGTTTGAGCTCTTGCTTGTAAAGCTTTTCGTCGGGAGCGACTTCGTTTACCGCGTAAGACTTTTTACCGGTCGTTTCCCACCAAGCCTGAAAATCTTCCTTCATCTGCGCAATACGCTTTTCGGGGATGAACGTCGGATTTCTTGCCCGGAACTTTTTTAGATGTGCATCGAGTTCTTCGTTGTAAATCTTTTCGGTCGGTTCGACTCCCACGTCTTTAAACCTTTGCGCGCCTTCGCTTTCCCAGTAATTGTCAAAGTCGGCGACAGCCGCACGTTCGCGCGACCATTCGGCGATTTCCGGAGCAAATTGAATCTTTAGATTCAGCATTCCCAGAACAAGAACGAATAGAATGCAAATCGTCAAAGGCGACTTGCAATAAGCCAGAAAACGAGCCATGAAAATCCCTCGAAAGTGATTACCGTTTTGTTTCGCCGCGGTATTCCCGCAGCTGATTCCACAAGAAGTCTGTATTGACATCGCGGTAGCCGAGTGCGTTCACGCGTTCGCGCAACTTATGTGCGATGTTGAAAAGGTTTTCGCTTTTCTGCATACGTTCAATGCTGTCGAAGGTGGTGAGCTGGTCAATCCAGTCGTGAATCTCCGGGAAGCGGTCGTCGAAGAACGTATTCTGTCTACCTGTGCGCAGGTATTCCAGATAGCGTTCCGTGATGTGATAGTGGTCTTCGGTGAAAATTTTGATCGTATCCGGGAATGGATTTTTGCCGGTCAAAAATTCGTGCATGATGATGCCGAAGCTAAAATAGTCCACGGAGCTGGAAAGGTTTTCACCCATCACGGCCTGTTCCGGGGCGCTGTAAGCAGGGGTCATTTGGCCACCGTATTCCGTAACGCTTTCACGCAGTTTCGCCTGGGCGTAGCCGAAGTCGCAGATTAGAATCTTATGATTGTTGATATGCGTAGGATCTTGGCACAAGAGAAGATTCTTAGGCTTCAAATCCTTGTGGACGATTTGATAGTAGTGCAGCTGACTGATTGTGTTTGCAAGATAAGCGATCTGTGCCACGCGTGGAATGATTTCATCTTTTGAAATTTCCGTCTTGAACATTTTGTCGAGGGAGCAACCTTTAATCAGCTCCATCTTCAAGTAGGGAAGTCGACCGGCAATACCGCCGCCCAGACTTTGGACGACGCCTTCCACGTTCGTTGCACGAATCAGATTGTTGATGCGAATTTCATCTTCGAACGAACTGATGATCATGTTCAGACGATGCAAACGGTTCGATCCAGGAGGCACGTAATATTTGCAGAATTTTACGACAATATTGCGTTCGCCATGGCGTTCGTCGTCGCCCGGACGTTCAATCCAATAGCTGGCACGGAACAGGTCGTTGGTGCCGTCCAAGGTCAAACGGTCGAGCAACTGAATGCGTTCCACAGCTCCGCTATGCAAGTAGACGGGGTTGTGGTCGAGCCACCACTGGTAATCGTCTAAGGTGTAATGTTCGCGAACAGCGAGCTTTCTCGATAGACGGTCGAAAAATTCTGCAAATCGATTTTCAATCACGCGTGCAATTTAGCTATTTGTGGTACCCGAAGTAATGGACTCCGGTTTTAGTTTGGAGCTTATTCTGTTTTTCTAACATCTGTGTCACATAAGTGTATGCGTCGCCGATGTCACTTGTCATGTGGAAAATCTTCAGGTCCTCTGCGTTGATCATTCCGGTGTCGACCAGGAATTCCCAGTTGATGAGATTTTTCCAGTATTCTTCGCCGAACAGCACGACCGGGATTTTGTTGTGCAACTTGTTCGTCTGAATCAAGGTCAGCGTTTCGAAAAGCTCGTCCAAAGTGCCAAAGCCTCCCGGGAACACGATCAGGGCGCGGGCCTTGAACATGAACCAGAACTTGCGAATGAAGAAGTAGCGGAACTGCAGGTTCAATTCCGGATCGATGTACGGATTCGGATGCTGTTCAAACGGTAGCTTGATGTTAAAGCCGATAGACGGAACGCCTGCGTCATGGGCTCCGCGGTTACCCGCTTCCATAATGCCTGGACCGCCACCTGTGCATATCGCAAAGCAGTCGTCTTTGTGTTTCTTGATCCAGTTGCCAAAGAGCCTGCCGAGAACGTGTGCTGCGTCGTAGTATTCCGCCACCTTGGAAAGTCTTTCCAAGCGCTTGAGTTCTTTCGGGTCTTTTGCTGCTTTGAGTTTCTTCTTCAAGTCCTTCGCGCCGATTGTTCTTGCGGAACCGAACATCGTAATCGTGTTTCGGACGTTGCATTCGTCCAAGACAACTCCCGGAGCGCGAAATTCCGAGAGAATGCGGACTTGGCGACCTGCATCGCTTTCGAGGAACTTAGTATTCAAATAAGAGAGCAGAGGTTCTTGTTTCTTGGAAACCATAAAAAACTCCTTGTTTATCTTATTTTCAAAATACACCAAAAACGCATATGGGAAGCTTTTTTTTTGAATGCAAGTTTTTAAATTGTTGTCTTCTAGGGACTCGTGATGATATTCTTCTTTATTTTTCTGCTCCTCGCCTTGTATCTTTTTTTCCATTTTAGAACGGTCATTCCGGGAGTGCGCGGAACGCTCTTTTCTGCGGCAATCATCCTCGTTTTTGCGGGGGGATTCTTTGCTCGAGGCTTTTTGGCAGGAGTTCTTGTCGAAGCTTTTTTCACGGTCTGGCTTTGCGAAGCGGCTTTGGTCTTTGTTTTTTGGGACTTCTTCCGGCTTGTGCGAAGGGTGGTGGTTCGAAAACCTTTCGAATCGGTGAAGCTTTTACGGGGACATCGGATTGCTTTTGGCATCGGATTTTTGATGGCGATGCTTTTCTTCTTGATCGGCGTCCCGATGAATTTTCATTATCAGATCCGAAATGCGACAGTTTCGCATGCGTCTGTGAAAACACCTTTTACCGCAGTATTCTTCACCGATCTGCATGTGGATCCTCTCTTTTCAAAACAAAAGCTCGTCCGTTTTGCAGCAGAGCTTGATAGCATCGCACCGGATTTTCTCCTCTTTGGCGGGGATCTCGCTGACGTGGACGATAAAACGCTTTCCGTCATAGGATACGATTCTCTCTTTGGACGTTTGACCCGGACCGCAAAAGTCGCAGCGATCGGCATCAATGGAAATCACGAAGCCTATGCGGAACGCGAAGGCTCGGAACCGGAAAACTGGATGCGGAAAAATGGAATGCTCGTACTGGACGACTCCACGATCTGCACGCCGCTCGCATGCTTTACCGGCAGAACGGATTTTCAGATGGCGCGTGTTCGCGATGTCGTTCGCCGTCCGCTCGCGGAGCTTCTCCCTCAAGACTCTTCAAAGATTTGGATTCTTCTCGATCATCAGCCGAAAGGTATTGAAAAGGAACATGCAGGCCGTTTACCGGCGCTCGCCCTTTCCGGACATACGCATAACGGACAGTTCTTTCCGGTGACTGTTCTGATAGGGCTTTTTTGGCGCCTGTCGAATGGAGAAGGAATTTTGGACGGAGTCCCATGGATCGTTTCTTCGGGAATCGACTCGTGGGGTCCTCCGGTCCGCATCGGCAGTCGAACGGACATCTGGGTGATTCATTTTGAACCGAATCGTTAGAACCCTTATTATATTTAGACTATGCTAGTTAAAATTTGGACCGATACATTTATCATTACGGGAGAAATCGATACGATGCGTGACGAACGCCTCACCGATTATGTCCGTGAAAACAAAGAATTCATCGCCGTGACCCAGGTGAACGTGACGGATCGCGAAGGCAAGGACCTTTTCCGCACGCACTTCTTGAACGTGAGTACGAGTCACATTGAAATCATCCTGCCTGCTGAATAACTGCCCCTGTGGACGATATCCTCTGTATGGGGGTTAATTTATATGCTACAAGGGGTTAGACCGCGTCGCTAAAGAAGGCTTTCAAAAAGGCTTCCGGAGCGCGGCGGCAAGGTTTGTCGTGCATCGTAAAGATGTGTGTCGTTTTTCCTGTCGTGCGCAGTTCGCCGTTCACACGTATTTCATAAAAGAATGCGAAACGCAGACGGTCTACCTGCGCAAGTTTCAAATGCACATCGACAACTTCCCCGTAGCGACAGGGCTTCATAAATTGTGATTCTATCGAAAGGAGCGGACTGTGATAGCCCTCTGCTTCAAAGGCGTCAAACGGGACGCCGTTGTTTCTAAAGATTTCTGTGCGAGCCTGTTCGAACCAGATGGCGTAGACAGAATGGTGGACGATTGCCATCGCATCGGTTTCTGCGTAGCGGACTTCAATGTGGGCGGTGTGTTCAATGGGGCTGTATTTCATTTCTTGATTCATACGATCAAAACTACATAATTTGTTGATTTGTTTGGCTTTAGGTAAGATTTCTTATCTATCCACATTAAACAACGTTCTATTTACAATCTGTCCACATTTTTCTGCAAAAAAGAGGACGAAAATCAGGAAAAAAATATTTTTTTCAATGAAGTTTGGGTTTTTTCCTTGACAAAAATCAAGAATCCATCTAGATTTGCCGCACTCTGAGTTTGACTTTTCGAGGCCAAACGAAGAGAACTTGCCAAAGTAGCTCAGCTGGTAGAGCAGCTGATTTGTAATCAGCCGGTCGTAGGTTCGATTCCTATCTTTGGCTTGAGAAAAGGGTCGTTGCCCGAGTGGTTAAAGGGGACGGACTGTAAATCCGTTGACTTACGTCTACCGTGGTTCGAAACCACGACGGCCCACGCGAAATAGCTCCCCCCGTTGCGAATGTAACGGGGGGAGATTAATGCCCAGGTAGCTCAGTGGTAGAGCACTTCCTTGGTAAGGAAGAGGTCTCGAGTTCAAATCCCGATCTGGGCTCTATATAATTCGGAGGCTATAATTATGGCAAAAGAACATTTTGAAAGAACCAAGCCGCATTGCAACATTGGCACAATCGGCCACGTTGACCACGGTAAGACGACCCTGACGGCCGCAATTTGCACGACTCTCGCTGCAAAGGGCCTCGCTGCTGCAAAGAAGTTCGATGAAATCGACAATGCACCGGAAGAAAAGGCTCGTGGTATCACGATCAATACCTCCCACGTGGAATATCAGACTGCAAACCGTCACTACGCACACGTCGACTGCCCGGGGCACGCCGACTACGTCAAGAACATGGTGACCGGTGCCGCCCAGATGGACGGCGCAATCCTCGTCGTCGCGGCGACTGACGGCCCGATGCCGCAGACCCGCGAACACATCCTTCTCGCCCACCAGGTCGGCGTTCCTAAGATCGTCGTGTTCCTGAACAAGTGCGACATGGTCGACGATCCGGAACTCCTCGAACTCGTCGAAGAAGAAGTCCGCGACCTCCTCAAGCAGTACGGCTACGACGGCGACAACACCCCGATCGTCCGCGGCTCCGCGCTCAAGGCCCTCGAAGGCGACGCAGAATACCAGGAAAAGATCATGGAACTCATGGCTGCTGTCGACGAATACATCCCGCAGCCGGCACGCGAAACCGAAAAGCCGTTCCTCATGCCGATCGAAGACGTGTTCACGATCACCGGTCGCGGCACCGTCGCGACGGGCCGTATCGAACGCGGCATCGTCCGTCTCAACGACAAGGTCGAACGCATCGGTCTCGGCGAAACCACCGAATACGTCGTCACGGGCGTGGAAATGTTCCGCAAGCTCCTCGACGACGCCCAGGCAGGCGACAATGTCGGCCTCCTCCTCCGCGGCGCAGAAAAGAAGGACATCATCCGCGGCATGGTTCTCGCCGCTCCGAAGTCCGTCACCCCGCACGCCCACTTCAAGGGCCAGATCTACGTTCTCAAGAAGGAAGAAGGTGGCCGTCATACTCCGTTCATGAACGGCTATCGTCCGCAGTTCTACTTCCGCACGACCGACGTTACCGGTACGATCAAGCTTCCGGAAGGCATCGAAATGGTGACTCCGGGCGACACCGTCACGATCGACGTCGAACTCATCGCACCTGTTGCTATGGAACAGCAGCTCCGCTTCGCAATCCGCGAAGGTGGCCGTACGGTCGGTGCTGGTTCCGTCACTGAAATCATCAAGTAAGGAATAACAATGGCACGAGAACTCATTACGCTTGAATGCACTGTTTGCCATCAGCGTAACTATGATTGCGACAAGAATAAGCGCCTTCATCCTTCCCGCGTGGAATACAAGAAGTACTGCCCGTTCTGCCGCAAGCATACAGTTCATAAGGAAACCAAGTAAGGTGGTTTTAGGTCGGTAGCTCAATTGGTAGAGTCACGGTCTCCAAAACCGTTGGTTGGGGGTTCGAGTCCCTCCCGACCTGCTTCCTTTCTTCCGGAGTCATGATTATGCAAAAGATTCAGCAATACATCAAAGAAGTTATCCAAGAAATGAAGAAGGTCACCTGGCCGACTTGGGAAGAGCTGAAAGGTTCGACTTTGGTTGTAATGCTCTTCAGCGTTATCATGGGTTGCTATATTGCTGCGATTGATTTGGGTCTTTCCTTCATCGTTGACAAACTGTTAGGACGTGGGTAAATCATGGCTATGTTGTGGTATGCTGTCCATACGTTTTCCGGTCAGGAAAGCACAATCAAGAAGAATATTGAAATGTTGATTGAACGCGAAGGCGTTCAAGAAAAGTTTGGTCGCATTCTCATCCCCGAGAAAGTGACAGTCGTAAACGTCCGAGGAAAGCGCAAGAACGTCGTTTCTAAGCTTTTCCCGGCGTATTTGATTATAGAGATGGAGCTGGACGAGCTCACCCAGCACCTGGTAACATCCGTTCAGGGCGTTACCCATTTCGGAGGAACTAGTCGCGTTAACAAGACGCCGATTCCTCTTCGTCAGAGCGAGGTCGATAGACTGCTCGGTGTCGAATCTCAAGATGCCGAACAGGATGTGATCCAGAATCCGTATATTGTCGGTGATCATGTTTCCATCAAGGATGGCCCATTCCAGGGATTTGATGGTACGGTTGAAGAAATCCTCACGGAGAAGAACAAACTTCGCGTAACGGTTTCTGTGTTTGGCCGTGCTACTCCCGTCGAACTTGGCTTTAACCAGGTGGAATCAATATCGTAATATTGGGTTCTGAAACGGAGAAATACAGTGGCAAAGAAAATTGCAGGTTATATTAAGCTTCAGATCCCCGGCGGGGCTGCAAACCCGTCTCCTCCGGTAGGTCCTGCTTTGGGTCAGAAGGGTGTGAACATCATGCAGTTCTGCAAGGCGTTCAATGCTCAGACTCAGAATGAAAAGGGAATGATCATCCCGGTCGTCATTACTGTTTATGCCGATAAGAGCTTTACCTTCATCACGAAGGTACCTCCTGTTCCTGTCCTCGTCAAGAAGGCAGCTGGCATTGACAAGGCTTCCGGTGAACCGAACCGTAAGAAGGTCGGTAAGATCACCAAGGCACAAGTCAAGGAAATCGCTGAAAAGAAGATGCCGGACTTGAACACAATCGACATTGAAGCCGCAATGCGCATGGTTGCGGGCACCGCACGCTCTATGGGCGTCGATGTTGTCGACTAATCAGGCAGACCTTAACCCTATTTCTGACAGGAAACACCATGTTCAGAGGAAAGAAGTATAAGAAAGTAGCTGAAGCTTACGATCGTACCAAGTCGTACGGTCTCGAGCAGGCGCTCGAAATTCTTAAAAAATCCGAGGTTAAGTTCGACCAGACTGTCGAGCTTCATTTCAATCTCGGTGTTGATCCCAAAAACTCCGATCAAGCTGTCCGTGGCACGGTTGTGCTTCCGAACGGTACCGGTCGTCAGGTTCGCGTTCTTGTGTTCTGCAAGGATAATAACTATCAGGCAGCACAGGATGCAGGCGCTGATTACGTCGGTGGCGCAGACTTGGTCCAGAAAATCCAGGAAGGCTGGCTCGAATTTGATGCAGTCGTTGCTACTCCCGACATGATGCCGGTGATTAGTAAGGTTGCTCGCGTGCTCGGTCCTCGTGGACTTATGCCGAGCCCGAAGTCCGGCACGGTGACGGTTAACGTCGCTCAGACCGTGAAGGAACTCAAGGCTGGTAAGATTCAGTACCGCGTCGACAAGGGCGCTAATGTCCATGCTCCGGTCGGTAAGCTCTCCTTTACGGCAGAACAGCTTATTGAAAACGTGAAGGCTGTGATTGATTCTGTGATCAAGAACAAGCCGCAGACCGCAAAGGGCACATATATCAAGTCCTTGTTCCTCACGGCAACTATGACCCCGAGCCTCAAGCTCGATATGAGCCTCACTCGATAGGAGATAAACAATGAAAGCTGTAGTTAAAAAACAACAGAAAGTTGACTCTCTTGTCAAGAAGTTTGAAGGCGCTGCTTCGATCTATCTTCTCAACTACGAAAAGATTCCGGTCGAACTCGACAACAAGCTCCGTATGAGTCTCAAGTCTAAGGGTGTCGTTTACACTGCTGTGAAGAATACCCTCTTGAAGAAGGTTCTCGAGAAGATGAACATCTCGGGTCTCGACGAAGCCCTTAAGGGTGCAACCTCCATCATGATTGGCCCGGAAGACGATCCGATTCTCCCGGCACGTGAAATCGAAGCTTTCCATAAGGAAAATCCGGATTTCCTCGTTGCAAAGAGCCTCTATGTGGAAGGTAAGGTCAGACCGGGTTCTGATATTGTTGCTCTCTCCAAGATTCCGGACCGCGCAGGCATGCTTGCCCAGTTGGTCACGATTATTCTTGGACCGGGTTCCACTATCGCGGGCCAGATCAAGTCTCTCACGGAAAAACTGGAAAAGGAAGAGGCTGGAGCAACCGCCTAATTCCTCAACACAACCATTCACAAACAACTTTTCAAAACGGAATAATTGGAGAAAAACATCATGGCAACAGATATCAAGGCTATTGGTGATCAAATCGCGGGTCTCACCCTTCTCGAAGCTAAGCAATTGGCTGACTACCTCAAGGAAGCTCACGGCATTGAAGCCGCTGCTGGTGGCGTTGTTGTCGCTGCAGCTGCTGCTGGTGCTGCCGCTGAAGAAAAGAGCGAATTCGACGTCGTTCTCGCTGAATGCGGTGCTAACAAGATGGCTGTCCTCAAGGCTGTTCGCGCAATCACTGGCCTTGGCTTGAAGGAAGCTAAGGAAATGGTCGAAAAGGCCGATAGCGTTGTGAAGGAAGCAGCCCCGAAGGCTGATGCCGAAAAGATTAAGAAGGAACTCGAAGATCTTGGTGCCAAGGTCGTTCTGAAGTAATGCCTTCTATTCGTTAATTCGAATACGCCAAAACGCCTGCACAATCGTGTGGGCTTTTGGTGTTTTTCCCGTGCTCAAGGTTTTTTCACTGGATGAGGTTTCTAAATGACGGAGCGAAAGAATTATTCCTCCAATAAGTTCCAGTTGGAACTTCCGTATTTGGTCGAAGTGCAAAAAGCTTCTTATGACCACTTCCTCCAAAAAGGCGTTCCTCAAGAGAAGCGTCTCAAAGTAGGTCTGGAACGCGTTTTCCAAGACATTTTCCCCATCACAGATATGAAGAAGCTCTTCGCGCTCAAGTACGAAGGCTACTTCTTCGGTATTCCCAAGTATAGCCTTCGCGAATGCCGTGAACGCGGGCTTACGCATTCTATTCCTCTGCATGCAAACCTCTCTCTTCAGGTTTTTGAAGAAGATGGCGAAGATCGCAAGCTGAAGGAAGAAATTAAGAATGACGTGATGATCTGCGATCTGCCGATCATGACGGATAATGGTACGTTCATTATCAACGGTGCCGAACGCGTTGTCGTTTCTCAGTTGCATCGTTCTCCTGGTGTGAGTTTCGACGAAGAACTCCTTCCGAACGGTCGCTCTAACTTCAAGAGCCGTATCATTCCGCATCGCGGGGCTTGGCTTGAATTCAATACGGACGGTGACATTCTCTATTTGATCATCGACCGTAAGAAGAAGATTCCGGCTACGGCTCTTCTCCGCTGCATTGGTTTTGAAACGACTGCGGATATTATCAAGCTGTTCTATAAGAATATCGAAGACGTTACCCTCAACGTGGGTGACATGGAACAGTACTACGGTCGCATCGTCGCCGCTGACGTGATTGATACGTCTTCGGGCGAAGTCATCCTCGACGCGAACCGCGTTTTCGATGACAAGTGCGCCGCACGTTTGACGGAAAGCGGAGTCTTCGAACTCTCCTTCATCGCTGAAAACGAAGAAAACCTCCTTATCCACAACACCCTCCTTGCCGATAAGTGCAAGACGAAGGAAGACGCTTTGAAGCTCATCTACTTCGTGATGCACCAGTCTCAGGAAGAAGCTCCGAACCTTGCAACCGCTCAGATTGCCTTTGAAAGCACCTTCCTTGACGATCCGCGCAAGTATGATCTCGGTGAAGTGGGGCGCTACCGTTTGAATGCCAAGGTTTATACCCCGGCAATCGAAAAGCTTTTGGCAGAAATCGGTCTCTCTAAGCCAGCTCTCAACACGATGACGATGACCGAAGCCGACTTCCTCGGCATCATCGAATACATGGTCGGTCTCTACTGCGACGCCGACGGTTACGTCCTTGACGATATCGACCACTTGGGCAACCGTCGTACCCGTTCCGTTGGTGAACTCGTCGCAAACCAGCTCTCTGTGGGACTTTCCCGCATGAGTCGCGTCATTCGTGAAAACTTTACTTCCGGTGACAACGAAACTCCGACTCCGCGTGACTTGGTGAACACTCGCACGGTGAACTCCGTCGTCCAGGCGTTCTTCAGCTCGAGCCAGCTTTCTCAGTTCATGGATCAGATGAACCCGCTGTCCGAACTTACGCACAAGCGTCGTCTTTCCGCTCTCGGTCCGGGTGGTCTTTCCCGTGAACGCGCAGGCTTCGAAGTCCGTGACGTCCACTACACGCACTATGGCCGCCTCTGCCCGATCGAAACTCCGGAAGGTCCGAACATCGGTCTTATCAACTCTCTTGCCACGTTTGCTGTGGTGAACCACTTCGGCTTCATTGAAACTCCGTACCGCGTTGTCGGTCTTCAGGAATTCAAGGATGCTTCGGGCAAGCCTCTCTATTTCCCGGAAGAAAAGTGGCACTTTGGTCTTTACAAGGGCTTTGTCCGCGAACCGCGTTTGTTCGTGCAGCTTGAACTCGGCGCCAAGGATATCAAGGCTGTCCGTTCGAACCTTGACAACAACCAGCGCATTCTCTTTGACTCCTTCGTGAATAAGGTGTTCGAATTCAAGAAGGCGGATGGCTCTAGCCTCTTCGTCCGTAACGGTAACCCGCTCGAATCTTTCTCGGGCAAGGCTGATTACGTTCAGCAGTCCTCGACGGTTTACGACGTGGTTTCTTCCTTCGTCGTGTACCTCACGGCTGATGAAGAAGACGCTTTCAACATTGCTCCGGCAAACACGATCCTGAAAGCTGCCGCTTTCGACCCGCTGTTTGAAGGTGAGCTTGCGAAGGCATCTTCCGAAGCTGAAAAGGCTGACATTTTGGATCGTCACCAGTTGACCGCTTTTGCGGAAGACTTCGTGATGGTGCGTGAAAAGGATGAATATCCGCTCAAGCCGCGCTTGATCGCCGGTGGTGAATTCGACGAATCCGACCGTTTTGAAAAGGGTGTCGTTCCGACGTTTGATGCGAACTCGGACGATTTCGACGAAGATGCGCTTGAAGGTCGTATTCAGTTGATGGACGTTTCTCCGCAACAGATTATCTCGGTCGCTGCAGGCCTTATCCCGTTCCTCGAACACGATGACGCTAACCGCGCTTTGATGGGATCTAACATGCAACGCCAGGCTGTGCCTCTGCTCCGCTCGGAAGCTCCGGTTGTCGGTACGGGTCTTGAACGCCGTGCGGCTCTCGACTCGGGTACCGTTGTCCGTGCTAAGCATGAAGGTCGCGTGAGCTTTGTCGACGCCATGACGGTTGTCGTGGAACGAGGTACTTTGGATGCAGCCGGTGAATTCCATGCTTTGGAAGGCCTCGGCGAAAACTTCGAATTCCTCGATCATGAACCGGTTGACGAATACATTCTCCGTAAATTTGAACGTTCCAACCAGGATTCCTGCATTAACCAGAAACCGGTTGTGAATGTGGGCGATTACGTGAAGAAGGGTGACGTCCTCGCTGATGGCGCTTCTACGGATCACGGCGAACTCGCTCTTGGTAAAAACATTCTTATTGCGTTCATTCCTTGGAATGGTTATAACTACGAAGACGCTGTTATCGTCTCCGAAGAACTCGCCATCAAGGATGCGTTCACCTCTATCCACGTTGAAGAATACGAAGTGGAAGTGCGCGAAACGAAGCGCGGTCCGGAAGAACTCACCCGTGAAATTCCAAACGTCGGTGAAGACGCTCTGAAAAACCTCGACGAACGCGGCATTATCCGTGTCGGTGCTGAAGTCCATGCGGACGACATTCTCGTCGGTAAGGTTACCCCGAAGGGTGAAACGGAACTCTCTCCGGAAGAAAGACTTCTCCGCGCTATCTTCGGCGAAAAGGCCGGCGATGTGCGAGATACCTCTCTCGTTGCTCCTCCGGGCATGCACGGTATCGTTCTCGAAACCCGCGTGTTCAGCCGTAAGGACCACAACGACAAGAAGAGCCGTGCTGAAGATCAGGAACGTATCAACGAAATCAAGGAAAAGTTCCAGGCTGATATCGACAAGATTAAGACGACTTGCGCTAATGCGATGGTCGAAATGCTCGTCGGCAAGGTCTCTGGCAATATCATCGATTTCGATACTCACGAAGTTCGCATTCCGGACGGTTCTACCGTTTCCGAAAAGATGCTTCGCACGATTGATCTTTTGACTCTTGCTCCGTCTTCTACCTTCGCTCGCGATGACGCGGAAGCTCAGGAAAAGGCATCTAGCCTTCTCTCCGTGGCTCGCGAATCGATCGATCGCTTGACCCGCACGATGGAAAAGGAAATCGATAAGGTTACGAAGGGTGACGAACTCAAGCCGGGCGTTCTCCAGACTGTTAAGGTTTACATCGCCAAGAAGAAGAAGCTTCAGGTCGGTGACAAGATGGCTGGTCGTCACGGTAACAAGGGTTGCGTATCCAAAATCGTTCCGGTCGAAGACATGCCGTTCACCGAAGATGGCCGCCCGATTCAGATCCTTTTGAACCCGCTGGGCGTTCCGTCTCGTATGAACGTCGGTCAGGTGCTTGAAGTTCACTTGGGCTGGGCTGCTAAGGTCCTCGGCATGAAGATTGCCACCCCGGTGTTCGACGGTGCTTCCTTCGAAGACATCGTGGACGAACTGGAAAAGGCTTACCAGAAGATGCCGGTTGTTTCTTATAAGATGGATCCGGATCACGGTCAGATTATCGGTAAGGCAAAGCTTTACGATGGCCGCACCGGCGAAGCCTTCTTGAACCCGGTCACGATCGGTTACATGTATTATCTCAAGCTCGGTCACTTGGTCGAAGACAAGATCCACGCACGTTCGATCGGTTCTTACGCTCTCGTGACGCAGCAGCCGCTCGGCGGTAAGAGCCAGTTCGGTGGCCAGCGCTTCGGTGAAATGGAAGTCTGGGCTCTCGAAGCTTACGGTGCTGCTTACACGCTCCAGGAACTCTTGACGGTGAAGTCCGACGATGTGATGGGTCGTTCCAGAATCTACGACGCTATCGTCCACGGCAAGAATACTCCGGAACCGGGCATTCCTGAATCCTTCAATGTTATGATTCGTGAAGTGCGTTCGCTCTGCCTCGATATCAAGACTAATGGAGAAAAGTAATATGTCAGAAGAAACTTTCGATTATTCTGAAAACAACAATGGTGAAGTCTCCATTCACCTTGCTTCTCCTGAATTGATTCGTCAGTGGTCCTATGGTGAAGTCACCAAGCCTGAAACGATCAATTACCGTTCTTTCAAGCCGGAACGCGATGGCTTGTTCTGTGAACGCATTTTCGGACCGGTGAAGAACTGGGAATGTAATTGCGGTAAGTACAAGCGTATCCGTTTCAAGGGTGTCATTTGCGACCGTTGCGGTGTGGAAGTTACCCATTCCAAGGTTCGTCGTGAACGTATGGGTCACATCGAACTCGCTATCCCTCTCGCACACGTTTGGTTCGTGAAGAATCAGCCGTGCGTGCTCGGTGCGATTTTGAATCTTGACACCAAGTCCCTCGACAACATCATTTACTACGAAAAGTACATCGTGCTCGATCCGGGTGATACCGATCTCCAGCCGAATGAACTGATCGACGAAAGCAAGTATATCGACCTCGAAAGAGAAGGTCGTCACTTCTCCGCGAAGATGGGTGCAGCCGCTTTGAAACAGCTCCTTGCAAACATCGACTTCGTCCAGCTTTCTGACGAACTCCGCGTGGAAGCCGCGTCCAAGTCCAAGACGAAGCGTGACGATGCCATCAAGCGCTTGAAGATTGTCGAATCCTTCAAGAAGTCTCAGATGGACGACTTCCTTTCTTACTACGAAGATCCGGAAAAGAAAAAGAACAGCGATATTCCTTGGGCTAAGGACATCGCCGAAAAGGTCGAAGACTTTAAGTACGGCGTCATCGGTGCTGATGGCGAACGCAAGGGCGGTTATGCCGCTAAGACCGAAGGCAAGGAATTCAACCTTCTCGATGCGTTTACCCAGTTCCGCGAAGCGTATCCGCATGAAGCCAAGAACCTCTCTAACCAGCCGGAATGGATGATTCTTGACGTTCTCCCGGTGATTCCGCCCGATCTGCGCCCGCTTGTTCCGCTCGATGGTGGCCGTTTCGCTACCTCTGACTTGAACGAGCTCTATCGTCGTGTCATCAACCGCAATAACCGCTTGAAGAAGTTGATCGACATCAAGGCTCCGGACGTGATTCTTTGCAACGAAAAGCGCATGCTCCAGGAAGCTGTGGACCAGCTGTTCGACAGCGGTCGTCGTTCCGTCCGCGCTGGTTCTAACCGTCCGTTGAAGTCGCTCTCTGAACTTCTCAAGGGTAAGCAGGGCCGCTTCCGTATGAACCTTCTCGGTAAGCGTGTGGACTATTCTGGTCGTTCCGTGATCGTCGTGGGTCCGGAACTCAAGATGCACCAGTGCGGTCTTCCGAAGCGCATGGCTCTTGAACTTTACAAGCCGTTCATCATCCAGCGTTTGGAAGAAGAAGGCATTGTTTATACGCTCAAGGCTGCTAAGAAGTATGTCGATGCAGAACGTCCTGAAGTTTGGGACATTCTCGAACAGATTATTGAAGACCATCCGGTTATGTTGAACCGTGCTCCGACGCTTCACCGTCTGGGTATTCAGGCCTTCTATCCGAAGCTCATCGAAGGTAATGCGATCCGTCTTCACCCGCTCGTTTGTACGGCTTTCAACGCTGACTTCGACGGTGACCAGATGGCAGTCCATCTTCCGCTGTCCTTCGAAACGCAGCTCGAATGCCGCGTGCTCATGCTTTCCTCCAACAACATTCTTCACCCGGCTTCCGGTCAGCCGATTGCTGTTCCGGGCCAGGATATCGTGCTCGGCTTGTACTACATCTCCAAGCCGCGTCCGAACCGCAAGGGTGCTGGAATGCGCTTCTACGATCCGGACGAAGCTCTTCGTGCATACAATACCGGCGTGATCGATTTGAATGCGGAATGCTACCTCCATTTGCCGGCAGGCCGTAAGATCTACATGGGCGCTCTTGAAAAGGATACCCCGTGCTTGACCGAACAGCCGGATGATAACGGCAAGTGCGAAGTGATCGCGAAGGCTGGTCAGAAGATTAAGTTCCTCACCTTGAAGGAACCGTCTCTCATCAAGACCACCATGGGTCGTATCATTCTGAACGAAATTATCCCGAACGCAGTCGGTTATGCAAACGAAACCTTCGGTAAGAAGGTGATTGCGAAGTCCATCGACGATCTTTATCGTCGTACCGGCAACCGCGTGACGGTCGAATACCTCGATGACCTGAAGGCCCTCGGTTATAAGTGGGCTGCTATCTCGGGCTCCTCTGTGGCCATCTCCGAAATGGTGATTCCGCCAGAAAAGCAGCAGTTGCTCGAAGAAGCAAACGAAAAGGTCACCCGTATTCGCGAACTTTACGAAGACGGTGTCATCACGGACGGTGAACGTTATAACCAGATTATTGACGTTTGGTCCAAGACGACGAGCGATGTCGCTGCTAAGCAGTGGGATCTCCTCTCTCACGACCGTGACGGATTCAACCCTGTCTATATGATGGCGGATTCCGGCGCTCGTGGTAGCCGTGAACAGATCAAGCAGCTCTCTGGTATGCGTGGTTTGATGCAGAAGCCGACCAAGCAACTCGGCGGTCAGGAAGTCATCGAAAACCCGATTAAGTCCTGCTTCCGTGAAGGCTTGAACGAAATGGAATACTTCATTTCTGCTCACGGTGCTCGTAAGGGTCTTGCTGATACCGCTCTGAAGACGGCTGACGCTGGTTACTTGACCCGTCGTCTTGTTGACGTCGCCCAGGACCTCGTGATTGTGGAAGAAGATTGCCACACGAAGGATGGTATCGATATTTCCGCCTATAAGGACGGTGACGATACGATTATCCCGCTCGAAGAACGTCTCCTCGGTCGCGCTCCGGTCGAAGACATCGTTCACCCGGTGACAGGTGAAGTGATTGTCAAGGCTGGCGAACTTGTGACGGAAAGTGATCTTCCGAAGATTTCTGCAACGGGTCTTGAACACGTGAAGATGCGCTCTGTGCTTACCTGTAGTGCCCGCCACGGTGTCTGTGCGAAGTGCTACGGCCGTATGCTGGCGTCCGGTCGTCCGGTTGACCTCGGCGAAGCCGTCGGTGTTATCGCGGCTCAATCCATCGGTGAACCGGGTACGCAGCTGACTCTCCGTACGTTCCACATTGGTGGTGCTTCTAGCCGTCTCACGGTTGAAAACTCGAAGAGCGCTCCGGTTGATGGCAAGGTTGAACTTGATAACGTCAATACGCTTGAACACGACGGTCACAAGGTTGTCGTGAGCCGTATGGGCGAACTCGTGATTTTTGACTCCACCGGCATTAACAAGGGTCGTTGGCAGATTCCATATGGTGCAATCCTCTATGTGGAAAATGGCGCAGCGGTAACGAAGGATACGAAGCTCTTTGAATGGGATCCGTATACGAGCCCGATTCTTAGTAACGTCAGCGGTAAGATCCAGTTCATCGACTTGATTGAAAACACGACCTATCGTGTGGATAAGGACGATGTGACCGGCGTGGAAACCTGGACCGTCATTAGTGACCGTCATGGTAAGCACCGCCCGGCTATCAACGTTCTCGACGCAGCTGGCAACCGTCAGGGTGTTTACTACCTGCCGGATGGTGCTATTCTTTCTGTCCACGACGGCGACAACGCTGTGCCGGGCGAAATCCTCGCCAAGTTGCCGCGTGCTGTCGGTAAGACTAAGGATATTACGGGTGGTCTTCCTCGTGTTGCAGAACTCTTCGAAGCGCGTGTTCCGAAGAATGTCGCTGTGATTGCTCCAATCGACGGTATCGTCGAATACGGTAACGAAGAACGCGGCAACCAGAAGGTAATCATCAAGAACGCCGAAGAAGAACAGAGCGTGCTCGTGCCACGTGGCCGTCATCTCGCCGTGCTCGAAGGCGACCGTGTCAGCAGAGGTCAGAAGATCTGCGACGGTTCTGTCGATCCGCACGATATTCTTCGTGTTCAGGGCCCAGAAGCCGTGCAGCGTCACCTGGTGAATGAAATCCAGGCCGTGTACCGCCTTCAGGGTGTGGCTATCGCTGATAAGCACATTGAATGCATTGTGCGTCAGATGATGCGTAAAATCAAAATTTCCGATCCTGGTGATTCCGATCTCCTTCCGGATGAAGAAATCTCCAAGGCTCGTCTGCGCGTGAAAAACGACAAGCTCAAGGCAGAAGGTCGTGCCGAAGCAAAGGGAACCCCGATGCTCCTCGGTATTACCAAGTCCTCGCTTGCTACGGATAGCTTCATTTCCGCAGCGTCCTTCCAGGAAACAACGAAGATCCTCACTCGTGCTGCAATTGAAGGTAGTGTGGACCCGTTGATGGGACTTAAGGAAAACGTCATTATGGGTCACCTGATTCCATGCGGAACGGGTGCAAGACATCTGCGTGACGTCGTGGTCATTGATTCCGACGCAGAAGCTGAGGCTGCCGCTAACCGGGCTTCCCAGTTGGAATCTGAAAATTCGGTCGGCGATATCGATTTCTCGCTGCCGGATACCGGATCCGAAGCCTCGGAAGATAATGGAGATAACATCGAATAATTTCGAAGGCAAAACTTGAAATTATTCGAAAAAGAACTATATTTGGGTTTCCAAAATTATAGGGAAAAATAAACAATGCCTACTATACAACAGCTCGTCCGTAAGGGCCGTGAAAAAATCCTCAACAGAACCGCTTCGCCGGCTCTGAAACAAAGTCCGCAGAAGCGCGGTGTTTGCACTCGTGTGTACACCACCACGCCGAAGAAGCCGAACTCCGCTCTCCGTAAGATTGCTCGTGTCCGTCTTTCCAACAAGATGGAAGTGACAGCTTACATTCCGGGTGAAGGCCACAACCTCCAGGAACACTCTATCGTCCTCATTCGTGGCGGTCGTGTTAAGGATGTTCCGGGTGTCCGTTACCACATCATTCGCGGTACGCTCGATACTCAGGCTGTGAACGGTCGTAATCAGGCACGTTCCAAGTACGGTGTTAAGAGAAAAGCTCCGGCTAAGAAGTAAAGGAAGAGCATATGTCTAGAAGAAGAAAGACTATTCACAAGCGCACCATTGCAGACCCGCGTTATCATTCCGTTTTAATCACCGAACTCATTGGTGTCGTTCTCAAGCAGGGCAAAAAGACGATCGCTGAACAGATCGTTTACACCGCTCTCGATCTCTTGGACAAGAAGGTGGAAGGCGAAGGTTCTCCGCTCGACAAGTTCGAAGAATGCCTTGAAAACATCAAGCCGAAGCTTGAAGTGAAGTCCCGTCGTATCGGTGGTGCAAACTACCAGGTACCGATGGAAGTTGCTCCGGATCGTGCTAAGGCTCTCGCTCTTCGTTGGTTGCTTACCGCTGCCCGTAATCGTACGGAAGCTAATATGGCACAGCGTCTTGCTGCAGAACTTGTTGCTGCCAAGAACAACGAAGGCAACGCCATCCGCAAGAAGCAGGATGTGCACAAGATGGCAGAAGCAAACCGAGCATTCGCTCACTTCCGCTTCTAATATCTTTAGCCCTTTGTTTTGGAAAAAGCCCCGCAGAAATGCGGAGCTTTTCTTGTATATGGTTTGCAGCCCAAATTATTGGGTTTTTGTGTCTCATTTGACACGGATGATCCCTCATACCATGGAATTACCGGATATGAACAGGTTGAGACCGACTCGGTCGTAATTCTAGATTTGTCAGGCAATTTGCTTTGGGGGCATGCCCCAAGTCCGATTTTAGTCTTTCGGCAGGATGCTATCTCGTTCTCCGTCAAGGTTCTCGTATTTTAACATGGCAACTTTTAAAATAGAGGTAATCAAAATGAATAAGAAACAAGCTTTTTTGTCAATCACTCTTGCCGCATTCTTAGCATCGTGTTCTGACGATAGCAATAGCTGGAACGCTAACGAAGTCTGTCCAGAAAGCGGTCGAGGAACATTTGTTGATGAACGGGATGGGCAAGTGTATAAATACACGACCATTGGCAACCAGGTTTGGATGGCTGATAACTTGAATTATGAAACAGACTATAGTATCTGTTATGACAACGGTGATTCGGATTGTAATTTTTGGGGGCGATACTATTCTTTGCAAGAGAACAATGATGAACATGGTAAGCTAGACTATGCTAGAGTCGATTCTGTTTGTCCCATGGGATGGCATGTGCCAACCAAAGATGATCTTTCATATGTCGTTGATATGATGGGCAAATATGAGGATGAATCCACTGCTGATAGATTTAAAAGTGAAACACTTTGGGATGGGTCGGAGTTTTCAAAAAACGGTGTGGATGAATGTGGCTTTTCGGCAATTCCTAGTGGCTATTTATGGTCTTCAGGTGAATTACAATCTTTGCATATTTCTGCGAATTATTGGCTTGCGACAATGAAAACTTCAGGAAAAGCGTATCAAGTGAATATTGCTAGCGTTGTGACTGGGGAAGGTCATTCTGCTGCTTATATGTCTATTCGTTGCATAAAGGATTAATTGCGTAAAATACTATTGTTCATTCTGCTAATAATTTCCATACATTCTTTTGCTTTAACGCTTGATCAGGTTCGAGCAAACTTGAAGAAAAATTCTATATCAGGCGATTCTATAGAAATTAATGTTCGCACATCTGTTTCTACAGCTGGTTCAAAGCAATCGGTCTCCGTTTTCTTTGTTCAAAAAGGAAAAAAAATTTATTCTGAAATAAATACCTCTTTTTTGAATCAAAGAAGTATTGTGAACGATTCTCGGATGAAAATTATTGATTTGAATACCAATAAATTTCAAATAATACCGTATAACGGGGAACCATTGAATGTTGTGTCTTACACGCATTTTATGCTGCCTCTGCCATTGAACGCCACAAACGGATCCGATTTCGCATCTCAGGAACATTTGATACAAATCCAAAATTCAAAGAGGTCGGGAAATGGTGGTAAAACTTCATGCATTATAAATTATATGCCATGATGGAGGTGTTTTTCCACTTGGACCGATTTTTCGGGGGAGTATCCTGCAATGCCCGGATCTACCATGCCGAAAATCATTGCGAGATGGGAAAGTACGAGGAAAGCGGCGAGAAGGATCATGGGAATTCCCGCTGTGAGATATGAGAAGATGGCGGTTGCGTCTACCCACGTGCGAAATTCGCCATTTGAAGTGAGGGGAATGACCACGGTGGGAACAAGGTAAGTGATGATTAGAATGAATGCGATTCCGCCAAGAATGCTACTGCATCGGTTTAAAATACGAATCCAGCCGTTTTTGTGCTGCCAATCTCGCTCTTTACGACGTCAAGTCAAATGGGAGAAATTCTTGTAAAGTGTTTGTTCCGTCAATGATTTCCTAAAAACGATAGCCCTAAATTATCTTTTGATGTTTTGCAGCGTCATGAATGGATGCCTTTGGAATTTCCATTTCGTCATTGCCTTTGTGGACAATTTGTCAATAATCATTTTGTAAGGGTTATCAATCTTTTGCTTTATTCGGCTATTTTTTTGTAGCGATAAACAAAAAGTTTCGCTAAGGATGTTAGGGTGTCTAGAATGCATTGTAAGGCTATAACTTCGGCGTTTGTTGTAATTTCTTGCTTTTTTGCATCAACGTCATTGGCGGAAACCTCTCTTCATGTTCGTCTTGGCGATAGTATTCGCCCTGTAACTCATGTAGCAACAGGGTCTTTGTATGGGTTGACGGAAACTTATCCTGTCGATATAGCCAGGGACGTGGAACCTTTGAAACCGAACGCTTTTTTGGCTCCTGCCCGTAGCGGACAGGGGCGTCAACAACCGATTGGCGGTGCGTTTCTCGTTTCTCCACGGATTGAAAATACCACAGCGAAGATTCATATTCGGCTGGCTGACATTCTACCGGGATGGCCCTATAATTTCAAAGACATGAATCATTGGCTTTCTGAAGTGGAATCTGTCATCGAAGATAGAAAAGCGGCCAAGGTACAGAATTTTGATGGCTATGAAATTTGGAATGAACCCGGCGGAACTTGGACAAGTACGACCATCGATTTTAATTCCGGATTATGGAAAACAACTTATGACTTTATTCGTCAAAAAGATCCGGAAGCAAGAATCATTGGTCCCTCGTATGCTTGGTACAACAGCAGCCGCATGGAGGCTTTTATAAAGTATTGTTCGGAAAACGATTGCTTGCCCGATGTTATCAGCTGGCATCAATGGGGTTCCGAAGGATTTGTTGGCGCCATTGAACATTATCGGAGTCTTGAAAAAAAGTACAATGTAACGCCACGCGCGGTGAGTATTAATGAGTATTCATCCGGCACGCATACGTTGGAAGGTTGCCCGGGAGTTTCTGTGCCATTTATCGCTAAATTTGAACGTCATGGGGTGGAAAGCGCGATGATTTCTTGGTGGTTCACCAATTTGCCCGGACGTCTGGGAAGCTTGCTCACGGCAAAAAATGAACGCGGGGGCGGTTGGTATTTATACAAATGGTATGGAGACATGAGCGGTTATATGGCAAAAGTCATTCCGCCAAATGACAAGAGCGACAGTGTCGATGGATTTGCCGCTGTAGATTTACAAAGAAAAGTGGCGAGCATTGTTGTGGGAGGAAATACCCTAGGGGAAGTCCCTGTAAAAATTGACAACATTCCCGAAGTCTTTGGAAACAAGGTCAATGTTGATGTTGAATATGTCGTTTGGGTAGACAAGGATTCGGCCGTTGCCTCTACAATTCTTGAATCTAGCCAGGAATACGAAGTGTCAAATTCCTCCATTACGATTCCAATCCATATCCAGAATGTTTACTATGCCTATCGCATTTACATAACGCCTTCTATTCCTCAAGCGCCTTTTGGGGAGGAGGCAAAGAGTATTCCGGGCAAAATTGAAAGTGAAAATTACGATTTAGGGGGAGAAGGAAAGTCCTATCATGATATGGATGCCGAAAACAGGGGCGGGATGTATCGAGAAGATGGGGTGGATATCGTTGAAACGGGGGATGGTTACGCTTTGGGATACACGGTTGCTGATGAATGGACGGAGTATACTATTCATGTGGATTCCAATGGTGTTTATAATGTGGATGCTCGTGTAGCAACTGCTATGGATACAGCAGGTTTTGAACTATACATCGATGAAAAGCGGATTTTAGACCCGATTTTCGTTGCCAAAGTGGATTCTACATTTGATACATACAAAGAAATAGCATTGGGTTCCGTGGAACTGGATAGAGGGGAGCATGTTTTGAAATTGAAAATTGTCAAGAGCTATATCAATATAGACTGGATTCAATTCCGTCTTGCCGGAAACGAAGAACATACTAGTATCAAAACACCGTCAATGCAATTCCAAAAGGCAATTTCTGCTGAATATCGTGTATTTGATTTTCAAGGAAATTGGCTCGGAACGATTTCAGGCAAAAGCCGGGAAGAGTTGCAATTCAAAATCGGGAACTTGGTGAATCGGAACGGTGTCTTTTTGTTGAAACCGCTGAAATCGGGAAAAGGATTCCGGATTCAAGTACTGGATAAGTAGCAATGCTCGGCTTTTAAAAAGAAGACTCTACGAAGCAATTCTTTTTGCTTGCCATCGTGGTGCTTTGCGCATTCACCGCTTGTAGCGATGATAGCGACGTTTCTCCTAAGCAGCGTGGCAAGGTGGGCGTGGAATTCCTTGGACCATTTGTTTGAAAAATAGTTTTCTTCGAGTCCGAGAAAGCGTTGCGTTGGTCTATAGCATTTCTGGTTTTGCATATGGTGTGGATAGTCGGTGAACCGAAGTTGAAAAATTTTATATATTTTCAACGACTTTTCACTCTAACCAAAAGGCAAAAAATATGGCTTCTAAAATTAAATCCGTTGTTGCCCGCCAGATCCTCGATTCTCGCGGCAATCCCTCCCTCGAAGTTGATGTTACCCTCGAAAACGGTGTGACCGGTCACGCTGCTGTTCCGAGCGGCGCTTCCACCGGCGAACGCGAAGCTTGCGAACTCCGCGACGGTGACAAGAAGACTTACTGCGGTAAGGGCACGCTCACTGCTGTGAAGAACGTGAACACCAAGATTGCTAAGAAGATCATCGGCATGGATCCGTCCAAGCAGACCGAAGTTGACGATGCCATGATTGCTCTCGACGGCAACCGCATGCTCAAGAACAAGCTCGGTGCAAACGCTATCCTCGGCGTTTCCATGGCTGTCTGCGTTGCTGCCGCTAAGGACGCAGGCCTTCCGCTTTATCAGTATATCGCCAATCTCCATGGCACCAAGAAGCTCACGCTCCCGTGCCCGATGTGCAACGTGATCAACGGCGGTGCACACTCTAGCGCTCCGATCGACTTCCAGGAATTCATGATTGCTCCGGTTGGCGCAAAGACTTTCTCCAAGGGCCTCCAGATGGTCACCGAAATCTTCCACGCCCTCAAGGCTGTGTTGAAGAAGGGTGGCTTCGACACCACCGTTGGTGACGAAGGCGGCTTCGCTCCTGGTGTTTCTATCAAGCCGGCTAAGAACAAGTTCGGTTACGAAATCACTGGCGTGATGACCCTCGAAAAGGCTCTCGACGCTTTGAAGACTGCAACCACCAATGCCGGTTACAAGTTCGGCACTGACATCAAGATCGCTCTTGACGTTGCTTCTTCCGAATTCTGCGACAAGAACACCAAGGCTGGCAAGCCGGAAACCTACACCTTCAAGAAGAGCACCAAGAAGACTCTCAAGTCTGCCGACATGGTGAAGCTCTATGAAAAGCTCATTGACAAGTATTCCATCTTCTCCATCGAAGACGGTCTCGATGAAGCTGACTGGGCTGGCTGGAAGGTCATGACCGACAAGCTTGGGTCCAAGATCAACCTCGTGGGTGACGACCTGTTCGTGACGAACCCGACCATCTTCGACGAAGGCATCAAGGCCGGCATCGCTAACGCCATCCTCATCAAGGTGAACCAGGTGGGTTCCGTTTCTGAAACCCTCGCTGCTATCAAGCGCGCTCAGGTCGAAGGCTATGCTCCGATCGTTTCTCACCGTTCTGGTGAAACGGAAGACACCTTCATTGCGGACCTCGCCGTCGGTACCGCCGCTGGCCAGATCAAGACGGGTTCTCTCTCCCGTACGGACCGCGTCTGCAAGTACAACCGTCTTCTCCGCATCGAAGAAGAACTCGGCAAGAAGGCTGTCTACGCAGGCGATCCTCGCAAGGCTGTAAAGCCGGCTGCTAAGAAGGCTGCCTGCAAGAAGTGCTGCAAGAAGTAATTTCTAACCATTAGAATTGCTGAAAGAGGCGCCCTTTCGGGGGCGCCTCTTTGCGTATATGACGGCAAGCCTTGTATAATCCGCTATGCTTCGGAAAATCGCGATTTAATCTTATAATTGGAGCTTGAGCCTTTTTTGTTTTGGGAATAAAAGTTTATCTGTTTGCAGAAATCGTATGAAAAAATTTACATGGCCTGATTTATGGCAAAAGAAATGTAAATTATGCTTGTCAAGTTTAAACTGGACTTTCTTGTGCAGAAACATCAAGAGGATTATAGATGAATTCATTGAAAACAATCGCCACAGGCACACTTGCCTTGTCGGCGTGTTTTAGCGTTTTGGTCGGTTGCGGTGGCGCATCTTCGGATGGCGAAATGGCTAACGGCGCGTTACTCCGTCAGGAAACGCTTTACTTGTCTGGTCAGCAGAATTCAGCACCGGGTTCTTTCAACCCGTTGGCAGAAAGCTGGGCTGCATCCTGGCCGGTAGGCGGTCGCTTCAACCTGATGTACGAACCGTTGATTACGTACAACTCTTTGAATGGTCAGATCGAAGATCTTTTGGGCCATTTGGTTGAAGAACTTTCCAACAACGATAGTATCGTTGTGGATTTGAACCCGGCGGCAAAGTGGAGCGATGGTAAACCGGTTACCTCTAACGATGTGACTTTCATGTTCCTCCGCGGCTCGATTAACACCGCGGAACAGATTTCTGCTATTCACGTTGATACTTTGAAAAATGACGCAGGCCCTGTGGAACGTCTTTCTTTTATGGTGAACAAGCAGGCTCGAAATAATCCGCTTACCGTGCGTGACTTATTGCAGGCGACTCGTATCGCTCCGGCCCATGTCTTTGAACCGATGATTAAGGAAAAGGGCCTGGACGAAGTCAAGAAGATGCTCATGGATCAAAATCCGGTTGTTTCCGGTCCTTATGGCCTTCAGTCCTACAACGAATCCAAAATTATCTTGAAGCGTCGTGATGATTATTGGGGAAACGCGGCTCTCCATAACGGCCAGCTGCCGGCTCCTAAGTATATCGTTCACCCGATTTACAAGAACAACGAACATAACACGATCGCCATGCGCGAAGGCAACTTGGACGCTTCCCAGAGCTTCATTCCGCGTATCGAACGTAAGGCTGGCGCAGGCGTTCACACTTGGTGGAACGAACCTCCTTACTTTCGCCCGGGTGCGATGCCGATGCTCGTCATCAACACGACGAAGGAACCGCTTAACGACAAGCGTTTCCGTCGTGCACTGGCTACTGCAATCGACTATACCGCACTCCGTCAGTTTGCAGTTTCGAATTACACTTCCTCTTTGAAACCTGGACTCATTATGCCGACCGATTTGGAAGGCAAGTATATTGTTGACGAAGACCTTTCTACGTACGGTGCAAATCTTTCGATTACCGATGATGCAGAACGTTTGAACGTGGTGAAGCAGATGCTTTCCGAAGCGGGCATCAAATCCGTCTTCAACGAAGATGGCTCTCTCAATCACATGGAAAATGCTAAGGGTGAACGTTTGCCGACGCTTTCGATTACGTCTCCTGCTGGATGGACCGACTGGGAAGCCATGGTGACGATCGCTGTTGACGGTATGCGTAAGGCTGGTATCGATATCCGTGAAGGCTTTGTGGATGGTGGTCAGTATTGGCCGGCTATGGGTCTTGGAAACTTTGACTTGGTGATGCACAAGCCGGTCGCAGATGTAACACCGTCTCTTCCGTGGAGCCGCTTCAACGAAATCATGTCTTCTCGTGATTGGCAGCCGCTTGGCGGTTGGGCTGGTGTGAACATCGGACGTTACAACAAGCCGGGTTCTCCGGAATACCGCCCGGAAGTGGATCAGCTTTTGTCTGCAATTCCGCTGATGACCGATTCTTCCGAAATTGCAAAGGCTTATCGTGAATTGAACAAGATCTTCATGGAAGATCAACCGTCTATTCCGCTGGTTTATCTGCCGGAACAGTTCTATGAATTCAGCGATCGCGTGTGGACGAATTGGCCTACCGCTGAGAATCCTTATGCTCCGGCTCAGCTTCCTTGGGTTGCTTCCGGCACCAAGATCCTCTGGAACTTGAAGCTTGCAAAATAAAGGTTAAAAGGAATACAAATGCTTAAACAATATCCTATGCTTCGCTATGTCCTGCAGAAGGGGTTCTGGTATCTCCTGACCTTCTTCTTTGCGGTGGCTTTGAACTTCGCATTGCCTCGTGTGGGCGGTAGCGATCCGGTTGACATCATTATGGGTCAGGCCGGTAAGGGTCTTTCTCCGACTGAAGCTCAGAAGAAGAAAGCCGAACTCCTGGTTTCTTTCGGCATGGCCGAATTGGACGATCAGGGCAATCCTATTTACGAACCTGAATTGGATAGTGCTGGCAACGCCGTTACTCGTAAGGTTGCAAAACTTGACGAAAATGGTGCTCCGGTTGTAACGACTGTGAAGGTTGTGAACGAAGACGGAACTCCGAAGATGGTGGAACGTCAAAAGCTTGATGCGGAAGGTAAGCCTGTTTTTGAAGAAAAACCGGTCCTTGATGCGAAGGGCAAGCCGGTGATGGAAAAAGACCCGAAGACTAAAAAGAAGGTCGCCAAGGTTGAAAAAGTCGCCGTTATGGAACAGGTCCAGGCAGAACGTCAGGACACCGTCATGGTGGACGAAGTCGTTCTCAAGACCGAACCAAAGCGTGCTTCTGCAATCTCTCAGTTCTTCTCTTACATTGGCAATGTGTGCAAGGGTGACCTTGGCAAGTCTTATACGAACAATACCGAAGTGACGACCATTATTAAGAACGCCCTTCCGTGGACGCTTTTGATTCAGGCTCCGACCATTCTTTTGGGCTGGATCATCGGTAACCTTCTTGGCGCTTTTGCTGCTTACAAGCGTGGCATCTTTGATAAGGTGTTTTTCCCGGTTGCGATGTTCTTGAATGGTGTTCCGTACTTTGTGTTCGGTATGCTTCTCGTGGCTCTCTTCTCGATCACTCTTGGCTGGTTCCCGGCTGTGGGTAACATGAGCCCGGATATTTCTGAATTTACGTTCTCCTGGGCTTGTTTGAAGAGCGTAGGTTGGTACTATATCCTTCCGTTCTTCTCCTGCTTCCCGATTCTTCTTTCCGGTCAGGCAACAGGTATGCGTTCCATGTCCATTTATGAGCTCGGTACGGATTACATGAAGTATGCGAAGTGGCTTGGACTTCGTGAAGGACGCATCATCAGCTATGTGTTCCGCAATGCGATGCTCCCGCAGCTCACCGGTCTTGCTCAGTCTCTTGGTGCAATGGTTGGCGGCGCTCTCATTACTGAAATGATCTTCTCTTACCCGGGCCTCGGCATGGCTATGCTCGACGCCATTAATAAGCAGGATTACGCTACCATTCAGGGTTGCACCTTGATGATTTCTACCTGCGTTCTTGTTGCAAACTTCGCCGTTGACGTCTTAATCGCGATTTTCGATCCGCGCGTTAAGGCCGGTCTTCAGATGGGAGGTAAGTAATCATGGGAAAGCTTCTTAAAAACCTTCTCAAATCTCCGATGTTTGTCATCGGCATCTCGATCTTTGTTCTTACACTGTTGATCGCTGTCTTTGGACCGCTGTTCTACAATGTTGACACCCACGCTCGTGATATCATGGCTGGCCCTTATGCGGGTTCTAGCGCAGCTCACTTGCTCGGTACTGACCGTCTTGGCCGCGACTATGTTTCGCTTTTGATCGAAGGCCTTGGCAACTCCCTTTATGTGGGTTTCCTTGCCGGTATCATTGCAACGACTCTCGGTGTTTTGATCGGTCTGTTTGGCGGTTTCCGCGGTGGATGGATTGACGAAATCTTGAACATGGGAACGAACCTCTTCATCGTTATCCCGCAGTTCGTGATTCTCGTGCTCATTAGCTCCGCCTTTAAGGAAGGCCGCTCATTGACTTTGATCGGCGTGGTGATCGGTCTTACCGCTTGGAGCTGGTCTGCTCGTGCCGTTCGTGCTCAGGCTTCGTCTCTCCGTAGCCGCGACCACATTGCGCTCGCTCGTATCAATGGCGCTAGCACTTTGACGATTGTGATTAAGCACGTGCTTCCGTATTTGCTTTCTTATGTGTTCATGGTGTTCATCATGCAGGTAGGTTCCGGAATTCTTTCCGAAGCTTCCATTTCGATGATTGGCCTTGGCCCTGTGGATACCACTTCGTTGGGTATCATTTTGAACCAGGCTAAGGATAACGGCGCTCTCGCTGACTCCATTTGGATTGCGTTCTTGCCGGCAACACTCGTCGTCACTTTGACCGTGTTCGCTCTGTATTTGATCAATACGTCGATGGAAGGCGTATTCAACCCACGTCTTCGCAAGTAAGAGGTTTATCCTATGTCAGATAATGTTTTTGAAGTAGACAATCTCAGCCTCTATTATCTCGGACGTTTTGGCGACAAAACCCATGCTGTGACCAATGTTTCGTTCTCGATGAAACAGGGTGAAATCCTCGGTATCGCGGGTGAATCCGGTTGCGGTAAGTCCACTCTCGTGAGCGGTCTTATGGGTATGTGCATTCCGCCGCTTTATCCGGAATCGGGTGATGTGCGTGTGAGAAACGAAAAGGGTGAAATGGAATCCCTGATGCATCGCTCGATTAGCGATGTGCGTGCAAACGTTCTCGCTCAGAAGGTTTCTATGATTCCACAGGGCGCATTCAATGCTCTGAACCCGGTCCGCAAAATCAAGGACATCGCTGCAGACGTGATCGCCGCTCACCAACAGCCGGGCAAGGCTTTGGACAGCAAGGAAATTTACGATCGTCTTTGCGAACGCTTTGACTTGTTCGGTATGGACACAAAGCGCGTTCTGAATTCCTTCCCGATTCAGTTGACCGCTGGTGAACGTCAGCGTTCCGTGATCGGCATTTCCACCATTTTGAATCCTCAGATGGTGATTGCAGACGAACCGACATCCGCTTTGGACGTTTCGACTCAGAAGGAAGTGATCAAGATGATTTTCGATCTTCTGGACAAGGGAATTTTCCAGACGATGATTTTCATCACGCATGAACTTCCGCTGTTGTATCATGTTGCCGATAATATCGCTATTATGTATGCTGGCGAAATCGTGGAAAAGGGTACAGCGGAACAGGTCGTGAAGGATCCGCGTCATCCGTATACCAAGGCTTTGATGGGCGCCATGCTTAGCACGGAAGCGAGCCAGCGTTCTCGTCATCCGGTGGCTATCGAAGGTGCGCCTCCTAGCCTCAGAAACAAAATCGTTGGTTGCCGCTTTGCTCCGCGTTGCAAAATGGCATGTGAAGATTGCAAGAAGAATACCCAGAATCTCCGCGTTGTCGGCGATCGTGATGTGAGGTGCGATTATGCAAAGTGATAAGCCCGTAGTTTTTTCTGCAAAGGGAGTCAGCAAAACTTTTGGTGCTGGCAAAAATTTGAAGACCGCTGTCGATAATGTGACCTTCGACATTTATGACGAAGAATTCATTTCGATCGTGGGCGGTTCGGGCTGCGGTAAATCCGTTCTTGCAAAGATCATGCTCGGCCTTTACAAACCGACGGAAGGCGAATTCACTTATCGCGGAGCTCCGATCAAGAATCAGAAGTCTCATTGGAACGAAGTCCAGTTTGTTTTCCAGGATCCGTTTGGATGCTTTAACCAGTTCTTCACCATTCGCAGCCAGCTTGAAGATGCTCTGAACATTCTCAAGGACAAGCCGAGTAAGGAAGAAATCCGCCAACGTGTCGATGAAGGCTTGATGGCGGTGAACGTGAAACCGGAAGATATCGAAGGTAAATATCCGTTCGAACTTTCCGGCGGCCAGATGCAGCGAATGCTTCTTGCCCGTATCTTTGCTCTTCGTCCGAAGGTTTTGATCGCTGACGAAGCGACATCCATGGTGGACGCTTGCGTTCGTGCTAACATCCTTGACTATCTTCGTAAGTTGAAAGATCAGCTGAAGATGACGGTCGTGTTTGTGACTCACGATATCGGTCTTGCAAACTATGTTTCGGATCGCATTTTCATTATGCATAAGGGAAAAATCGTGAACCAGGGAACTCCGGCAGAAGTCCTCGACAACACGAGTGAACCGAACACGCTGAAGTTGCTCGACGACATTCCTGAAGTCCACAAGACGGAATGGATTCCGAACAGCCACCGCGCGAAAAAAGCTTAGCGGTTTTGAAATAGCTTGTTCAAGAGGCGTCGCGGTTGGCGGCGCTTCCTTGTTATAGGCAAGATGCCTTAGGAAAGGGCATATCGATCCGAATTTTTAATTGAAAGGAGAATAGCATGGGTTGGTGTATAAAATGGGGTTTGGGAATGTTGGCCGCCGTGATGTCGCTCCCGGCGATTTCCCTTGCGGCGATAGAGGTACGGGTGGATTCCAAAGCGGGAATACAAAAAATTTCCCCGTATATTTTCGGGAAAAACATCAGCGGTTTAAATGATGCAGAAACAAGTGATCCTGCTAAAATCGCTGCGGAAGATTCGACCATCAAACGGATGAACGAAATCGGCTTTCGTTTTTTCCGGGCGAATAACGGGAACAACGCGACGCGTTACAATTGGCGTAAAAAATTGACCGTACACCCGGACTGGTACAATAATGTCTATCCCCACGACTGGGACATAACCGCCAAAACGATTCAGGATAAGCTTCCCGGCGCTAATGCCATGTATGCGTTCCAGCTTTCGGGCTATGCCGCTTCATCTGCCGATTATAATTTTAAGGATTGGGATTTTTTTCAAACGAATGGCTCGTGGGCCAAATCCACTTTGGATCTAGCTGGTGGTGGTGTAGCTTCTGCCGATGGACAGACCGCATTGAAAACGGGGGATTACTCCCTTTACAACGAGGAGTGGCCAGCGGATTCGACGGTTGCCATTTTGAACCATTGGAAGGACGATGTGAAGTTGGACATGAAAAGGTTTGAATACTGGAGCATGGACAATGAAATGGAAATTTGGAGCGGGACGCACAGCGACTTGCCGCTGACCGTAACGCAGCAATTTTTGGTCGAACGTTATTTGGACGTGGCGAAGAAAGCCAAAAAGGCTTGGAAAGATATCAAGCTGACGGGTCCTGTGGCGGCGAACGAATGGCAATGGTGCGGAGTGGATTCCGACCCGAATGCGGCGGAGGAGCGCAATTATTGCTGGCTGGAATACTTTATCAAAAAAGTGGCCGAAGCGCAAAAGGCAAGTGGCGTCAAATTGCTGGATGTTTTGGACATTCACTGGTATCCGACGGAAAAAACATACGAAGATCGCATCAACTGGCATCGGGTATTTTTCGATACGACATACGTTTATCCGGGAGCAAACGGCATAAAAAAAGTTAACGGTGGCTGGGATAATTCTATCGTCAAAGAATTTATTTTCAAACGCCTGAACGATTGGATGAATGCCTACTTTGGAAAAAATCACGGCATTGGTTTAGGATTGACGGAAACGGATTTGACAACGGACGACGCCATGCTGACAGCGCTGATCTACGCATCTTTTTTGGGAACGTTCATGGACAACGGCGTGGAATTGTTCACTCCTTGGAGTTGGGGGGACGGCATGGATGAAGTGGTTCACCTGTTCATTCGCTACGGCCACGAATTTCGGGTCGCATCGACCTCTAGCAATGATTCCCTGGTGTCCGCCTATTCATCGGTGACAGAATCGCAGGATTCGATGACGATTATTTTGGTGAACCGCTCCGAAAAAATGTCGCAGGCGGTGAATTTGTCGGTAGAAAATTTTGAGGCACTGCCGCAGGTGCAAACGCTCACCCTTTCGGATTTGTCCGGCGAAACTTTTGTATCTCACACGGAAAACGCCCTGCGGCACGGAACCGCCGTGGCAAGCGACGCCAAATTTTCTCTTGAACTTCCCGCGAAGTCCATTACGGCGCTTCTTTTGATACATCAAAACCCGACGTCCATTCCCAAGAAAACCCTTCGTTCCGTTAAGAAAAAATCCGGCACGCCCCGGTATGTGAACGGGAGAATTGCCAAGGAAAAGGCGACCGGCTCCTATCCGACGCCCACCTTTGCAAAATAAGCCGGATAGAATTCGCGCATGCAGCCCATTCGTAACATCGCTATTCTAGCTCACGTGGATGCGGGCAAGACGACCCTTTCTGAACGTATTCTGTTCACCGCAGGGGAAGTCCGTCGTCCCGGTGACGTAGAAGATGGCCTTGCGACCATGGACTATCTTCCGGAAGAACGGGAACGCGGTATTACAATCGAAGCGGGCGTCGCTCATTTTGAATGGCGAAACATCTGGTTCAATTTCATCGATACGCCGGGGCATGTGGACTTTGGCGCAGAAGTCGATATGGCGCTTTCTTCCGTAGAAGGGGCCATCTTGATCGTCTCTGCCGCGGACGGCGTTGAAACGCAAACGCTTTCTGCGTGGAAGAAGCTTCGCAAAAAAGGAATCCGCACGCTTGTCTACATCAACAAGCTCGACAACCCGGACTTTTCTCTCGATGAAACCTTGATCGCTATTGAGGAACATCTGGGTGCACGCCCCGTGTTGCTTTCCATTCCGGAATACGCACAAATTAATGGTGCGACGAAGATTGCATCGGAACTTGACGTCATCAGCGGTACAAGGCTTATCCAATCCGAAGGCAAGGAAGAGGCGAAAAAGCTTTCCGCCAAGGATCCTGCCGCGGCAAAGCTTCAAGGCGCTTACGCCGAAGCGGTCGAAGCCGCCTCGGAATTCGACGATGAAATTCTTTCCCTCGCCATGGACGGTGAGAAGGTCCCCCCGAAAACGCTTATCCGCGGACTTGCAGAACTTTGTGCATCCGACAAGTATGTGCTTTGCTATGCAGGCTCTGCCAAAGAAAACTTCGGCGTGCGAAGCCTCATGACAGGACTTTCGTTTTTCCTTCCGCCGCCGCCCAAGTTCCCGGCGAATTGCCTGGGCGAAGTGGTGCGCTTAAGACATTTTTCCGACATGGATGAAATCGCGCTCTTCCGCAGCATGGCAAATCTTTCGAGTGAAAAATTTCCGAGCGATTTTGAATTTTTCCGCCTAAAGGCATCTACGCTTGAACCTGTGCAGCAGATTGTCGCAGGCGACATCTACGCTCTGCGTTCTCCGAAGCCTCTTTCGCTCGGTTCCCGCCTTTCCGTTAAAGGAAATGTGCTCCAGAATTCGGGAACTTCTTCTGAAGTCTATGATCCGCTGCTACAGACCCACGTGGAATGTATCCGCGCAGAAGATTACACTTCTGTCGAAAAAAGCCTTCAGCTCTTGACGCGGATGGATCCGTCCGTTCGCATTACTCCTCACCCGGAAGCGGGCTACTGGGTTTTACATACGGTGGGGGAGGTGCAGCTCGAAGTTGTCATGGAACGACTCAAACGTGAATTTGGTTGTGATGTTCGGGCGGGAAGTCCCGAAGTCATGTGGCTGGAACGCTTGCGAAAAAAGCTCGGTCCCGTCGAAAATTCTTTCCAGGCGGGCCCGTTTAAGGTAGAGCTCTCTCTATCTGCAAAGCCTCTTTCGGAATCCGAAAAGGATATTCGTCTTTCCGGGGAATTCTTGGAAGAAGCGCCCCCTGAGATTCTTGCCGGTATCCGTTCTGCGCTTCTCGAAAGTGCTGAAGTCGGATTTTTGGGCAAAGGCCCCCTCGTCGGCGTGGAGTTTCAGATTGGATTCTTCGACTGCGAAGGCTCGGTCTCCGTTCCGATGATCAAAAAGGCTTGCTCTGACGCGGTCATCAAATTGATACATGCCTCCGACATCGTCCTGTACGAGCCGTATATGGAACTTTCCCTCGAATGTCCGGCGGAATATGCAGGAATGCTCAGCGGGGATATCCAATCCCGCGAAGGCAAAATTATCGAAATCGGCGGTGACGGAATTATGCATTCGTTCAAGGCAGAGCTTCCGCTCCGAAATCTTTTCGGGTATGCAACGTCGGTCCGTTCCGGTTGTAAGGGACGTGCACAATATTCAATCCGCCTTTTAGGGTATAGAGTCCACAATATCTAGTGGCGAACCTACCCTGTTTGTATATTTTTTGTAAAATATTTTTCAAAAAGTCTTGTCTTTTCATAAAAAACAACTAAATTTGGGACTCCAATTTCGGGAAGTAGCGCTTCCTATGCTTTCCGAAGTATCAGGGTGAAATGTTTCATCCGCTGACTTGAAGCGATAAACCTTCTGGTGAAGAAGAGGAAAAAATGGCAAAAGAACATTTTGAAAGAACCAAGCCGCATTGCAACATTGGCACAATCGGCCACGTTGACCACGGTAAGACGACCCTGACGGCCGCAATTTGCACGACTCTCGCTGCAAAGGGCCTCGCTGCTGCAAAGAAGTTCGATGAAATCGACAATGCACCGGAAGAAAAGGCTCGTGGTATCACGATCAATACCTCCCACGTGGAATACCAGACTGCAAACCGTCACTACGCACACGTCGACTGCCCGGGGCACGCCGACTACGTCAAGAACATGGTGACCGGTGCCGCCCAGATGGACGGCGCAATCCTCGTCGTCGCGGCGACTGACGGCCCGATGCCGCAGACCCGCGAACACATCCTTCTCGCCCACCAGGTCGGCGTTCCTAAGATCGTCGTGTTCCTGAACAAGTGCGACATGGTCGACGATCCGGAACTCCTCGAACTCGTCGAAGAAGAAGTCCGCGACCTCCTCAAGCAGTACGGCTACGACGGCGACAACACCCCGATCGTCCGCGGCTCCGCACTCAAGGCCCTCGAAGGCGACGCGGAATACCAGGAAAAGATCATGGAACTCATGGCTGCTGTCGACGAATACATCCCGCAGCCGGCACGCGAAACCGAAAAGCCGTTCCTCATGCCGATCGAAGACGTGTTCACGATCACCGGTCGCGGCACCGTCGCGACGGGCCGTATCGAACGCGGTATCGTCCGTCTCAACGACAAGGTCGAACGTATCGGTCTCGGCGAAACCACCGAATACGTCGTCACGGGCGTGGAAATGTTCCGCAAGCTCCTCGACGACGCCCAGGCAGGCGACAACGTCGGCCTCCTCCTCCGCGGCGCAGAAAAGAAGGACATCATCCGCGGCATGGTTCTCGCCGCTCCGAAGTCCGTCACCCCGCACGCCCACTTCAAGGGCCAGATCTACGTTCTCAAGAAGGAAGAAGGTGGCCGTCATACTCCGTTCATGAACGGCTATCGTCCGCAGTTCTACTTCCGCACGACCGACGTTACCGGTACGATCAAGCTTCCGGAAGGCATCGAAATGGTGACTCCGGGCGACACCGTCACGATCGACGTCGAACTCATCGCACCTGTTGCTATGGAACAGCAGCTCCGCTTCGCAATCCGCGAAGGTGGCCGTACGGTCGGTGCTGGTTCCGTCACTGAAATCATCAAGTAAGGAATAACAATGGCTGGTGAACGCATTCGTATTTGCTTGAAGTCGTTCGATCATCGCATGATTGATCGTTCCGCTCAAGATATCGTAAATACGGCAAAGAACACGGGAGCCCGCATCGCGGGTCCGATCCCTCTCCCGACCAAGATTCAGAAGTACACGGTTCTTCGCTCTCCGCATGTCAATAAGGCGTCCCGTGAACAGTTTGAATCTCGTACCCACAAACGCTTGATTGACATTCTGGACGCTACTCCGCAGACCGTTGATTCCCTGATGAAGTTGGAATTGCCGGCAGGTGTCGAAGTCGAAATTAAGGTGTAATACAAATGAACGGTATTCTTGCAAAGAAGCTGGGAATGACCCAAGTATTCACGGATAACGGAGAATGCGTTCCGGTAACGGTTCTCGAAGCTGGTCCGTGCGTGGTCGTTTGCCACAAGACTGAAGAAAAAGACGGCTATACCGCAATTCAGGTCGGTTTTGGTCTCGTCAAGGAATCTCGCGCAGATAAGGCAACCATTGGTCACTTCAAGAAGGCTAACCTCGATGTTCGCGGTTATCTCGCTGAATTTGACGTGGAAAACCTCGAAGAATGGCCGATCGGCAAGGAATTCGGCGCTGCTGATTTCGCAGAAGTGAAGACTGTTGACGTTTCGGGTATCTCGAAGGGGCATGGTTTCTCTGGTACTGTGAAGCGTCACGGTTTCCACACGGGTCCTCGTGGTCACGGTACTCACAACATCCGTGAACCGGGTGGTCTTTCTGCTCACTCTTATCCGGGTCGTGTTTTCCCGGGTAAGCGTATGGCTGGTCAATATGGTAACAAGAAGGTCACAGTCAAGCACCTCCAGGTGGTCAAGGTTGACGGTGAACGCAATTTGATCTTTGTTCGCGGTGCTGTTCCGGGCCCGAAGAATGGAGTCATCGTGGTGAGGAAAGGCTAATGGCAAAGGCAAAGCTCTACGCCGCTAGCGGCGAATTTAAGAACGAAATCGATCTCCCGGCCGTTTTCGATACTGAGGTTAACAAGGTCTGCATTTACTTGCACATCAAGGCAATCCTCAACAACCGTCGTCAGGGTACTGCTCAGACCAAGACTCGCTCTCAGGTCAGCGGTGGTACGACAAAGCCGTGGAAGCAGAAGGGTACCGGTCGCGCTCGCGCTGGTCAGAACACTTCCGCAATCTGGGTCCGTGGTAACAAGGCTCATGGTCCGAAGTCCCACGACTACTTCGAAAAGGTGAACAAGAAGGTGAAGCGTCTCGCTTTCCATTCTGCCCTTTCCGACAAGGCTCAGGAAGGCAAGATCCTCGTGTTCGAAAGCCTCTCTTTCGAAACTCCGAAGACCAAGGACTTCCTCTCTGTGGTTAAGAAGGCTGGCCTCGAACAGCGCAATGCGCTTTTCCTCGTCGGTTCGAACGATAAGAATCTCCGTCTCTCCTCCGCCAACGTTCCTTGGGTTCGTACGGCTCGCGTGCAGGACGTGAACACTTACGATCTCGTTCGTGCAAACAATATCGCGATCTCCCAGGAAGCTCTGGGTGAACTCACTGGAGGTTCCAGATGAAAGAACTCCACGAAATTCTGAAAGAACCGCACATCACTGAAAGTTCTTCCAAGAATATGGTTAACCCGCGCACGGGTGTCCACCAGTATGTTTTCAAGGTCGGTCTTGATGCTACCAAGCAGGAAATCAAGAATGCAATCGAATCCCGCTTTGGCGTGAAGGTTGATTCCGTGAATACCTTGATCAACCGTGGCAAGATGAAACGTGTTCGTATGGCTGTAGGCAAGAAGTCCAACTGGAAGAAGGCTTACATCACATTGAAGGCTGGCAACAAGATTGCCGAGTTTGAAGGAGTGTAACTATGGGTCTGAAAAGCTATAGACCTCTTACCCCGACTCTGCGTTACAAGCAGCTGAACGATAAGAAGGAAATCACTGCTGACAAGCCGTACAAGCCTCTTACCGTTGGCAAGAAGCGCAGCTCTGGCCGTAGCAACGTTGGTGAAATCACTTCCCGTCGTCGCGGTGGTGGCCACAAGAAGGCTTACCGTATTATTGACTTCAAGCGTAATCGTGTTGGTATTCCGTGCACGGTTGAAACGATTGAATACGATCCGAACCGTTCTGCGCGCATCGCTCTCGTGAAGTATGCAGATGGCAAGCGTCAGTACATCATCGCTCCGGCTAACATCAAGGTCGGCGATGTGCTCAACTCCGGTGTCGGTGCTGAATACCGCATTGGTAATGCTCTTCCGCTGAAGGACATTCCGCTCAACGCTACGATTCACAACGTCGAAATGATTCCGGGCAAGGGTGCTCAGATTGCTCGATCCGCCGGTGCTGGTGCGGAACTCATTGCGAAGGATGGCAAGCTCTGCCAGGTCCGTCTCCCGAGTGGTGAAATCCGCTACATTCCGGAAGATGCTCTCGCAACGATCGGCCAGGTTTCCAACATCGACCACATGAATGAATCTTCGGGTTCTGCAGGTCGATCCCGTTGGCTCGGTATTCGTCCGTCCGTTCGCGGTGTCGTGATGAACCCGGTCGACCACCCGCTCGGTGGTGGTGAAGGTCGAACCTCTGGTGGTCGTCACCCGGTTTCTCCGTGGGGCAAGCCGGCCAAGGGTAAGAAAACTCGTAACAACAAGCGTACAGACCACTACATCGTGCGTCGTCGCCAGAAGAAGAGGGCATAAGCTATGTCGAGATCCCTTAAGAAAGGTGCTTTCGTGGATTCCCACGTTTTGGTCAAGACCAAGGCGATGAACAGCTCCGACAAGAAGCAGCCCATCAAGACCTGGTCCCGTCGTTCTACCATCATTCCTGATATGGTCGGTTTGACTTTTGCTGTGTACAACGGCAAGCAGTTCATCCCGGTTTATGTGACGGAAAACATGGTTGGTCACAAGCTCGGTGAATTCTCTCCGACCCGTACCTTCCGCGGTCACCGTAAGGTTGAAACTGCAGGAGGATCCAAGTAATGAAAGCTACAGCAAAAGTAAAGAATATCCGCTACGGTGTGCTCAAGCTCCGTTTGGTTACGGATTTGGTTCGTGGCAAGTCTGTTGATCAGGCTTTCGCAATTCTCTCCGTTCTTCGCAACAAGAAGAAGGGTGCTCCGATCGTCGAAAACGCTCTCAAGTCCGCTGTTGCGAACTTCAAGCAGAAGGCTCCGGGTGCAGTCACTACGGAAGAACTCAAGATCGATTCCATCTATGCTGATGGTGCTACGATTATGAAGCGTATGCGTCCGCGTTCCCATGGTAGCGCAGACCGTATCGCCAAGCCTTTGTCCCACTTGACCGTCGTTGTTGCTGACAACGCTGATAAGGAGTAAACTATGGGTCAGAAATCTCATCCGTATGGTCTTCGTCTCGGCGTTATCGATGACTGGCAGTCCAAGTGGTATGCCGAAAACGATAAGTTCGCAGACTTCCTTTATGAAGATATCGTCCTCCGTCGCTACTTGATGAAGCGCTTCGAACATGCCTCCCTTGCTAAGGTAGGTATCGAACGCACCGTCAAAAAGGTGAACGTGAACCTCTTCACCGCCCGTCCGGGTGTCGTGATTGGTAAAAAGGGCGAAGAATTGGATCGTTTGAAGAGCGAACTCCAATATCTTACCGGCAAAGAAATCTATATTAGCGTCCACGAAATCAAGCGTCCGGAAGCTGATGCGAAGCTCGTTGCCGAAAACATTGCTCGTCAACTTGAAAAGCGTGTTTCCTTCCGTCGCGCGATGAAGCGTGCGATGCAGAGTGCAATGCGCATGGGCGTCGAAGGCGTGAAGATTCAGTGCGGTGGCCGTCTCGGTGGTGCTGAAATCGCTCGTGTTGAAAAGTATGCTGAAGGTCGCGTACCTCTGCACACCCTTCGTGCTGATATCGATTATGCAACTGCTACCGCTAAGACCGTTTACGGTTCTGTCGGTATCAAGGTCTGGATCATGCACGGCGAAAAAATTGGTAAGGACGTTTTCACGGCCGAACCGAAGAGAGAGAAGTAAATTATGCTGAGTCCTAAAAGAACTAAGTTCCGCAAAGAACAGAAACGTCGTATGAAGGGACGTGCCACTAGCGGTGACACTCTCGCTTTCGGCGTGTACGGTATGCAGGCTCTCGAAAAGTGCTGGATCACGGCACGTCAGATCGAAGCTGCTCGTATTACGATGCCCCGTACCATCAAGCGTGGTGGTCACGTTTGGATCCGCATTTTCCCGAGCAAGCCGGTTACGCGTCACCCTGCCGAAGCCCGTATGGGTAAGGGTAAGGGCGCTGTCGAATTCTGGGCTGCAGTGGTTCTCCCGGGCCGCATCATGTTCGAAATGGATGGCGTTGATCGCGATCTCGCTTTCAAGGCTCTCCGTGATGCAGCACAGAAGTTGCCGATCAAAGTTAAAATCGTGGAGGCTTCGGAAATTTAATGAAAGCATGCGAACTCAAAGAATTGAGCACCGAACAGCTTCAGGAAAAGCTCTCTCAGCTCAACCTCGACTTGTTCAACAACCGGTTCTCTGCTAAGACTGGCAACAGCGTAGAGAAGCCTGTGACGGCACGCGCTATCCGTAAGGACATCGCACGCGTCAAGACCATTCTTACCGAAAGGGCCAAGGCTTAAGCCGGCAGGAGCAAAAAATGGATAGAAACTCTCGTAAAGTGAGACAGGGTGTCGTTTCGTCTAGCGCTATGGACAAGACGATCACGGTTGTGGTTGAAGACCGCAAGCGTCACCCGATTTACAACAAGATCATGAAATCCACGTCTAAGTTCAAGGCTCATGACGAAAAGAATGAAGCCGAAGTGGGCGATACCGTGGAAATTATGGAAACCCGTCCCCTTTCCGCAACGAAGCGCTGGCGCTTGGTTCGGATCGTGGCTAAGAAGAAGTAATCCTTCTGGAGTAAGGCGAATACTATGATTCAAGAAGAAACAAGACTGGTCGTGGCCGATAACAGCGGTGCGAAAGAAGTCGCCTGCATCCGAGTTTTGGGTGGATCTAACCGACGCTATGCCAGCATCGGTGACGTCATCAAGGTAGCTGTCAAGGACGCTATCCCCCAGAGCAAGGTGAAGAAAGGCTCTGTTGCAGATGCTGTCGTGGTCCGTACACGCAAGGAAATCAGTCGTAAGGACGGATCCCTGATCCGTTTCGATGATAACGCTGTCGTCCTCATTACGAAAGACGGCGAACCCCGTGGAACCCGTATCTTTGGACCTGTGGCCCGCGAACTTCGTGACCGCAATTTCACAAAGATTATCTCTCTCGCACCCGAGGTGCTCTAATGTCTAACATCAAGAAGAACGATAACGTGAAGGTTATCTCCGGCTCCTATAAGGGAAAGACCGGTGCCGTGCTCAGCGTTGATCCGAAGAAGGGTCGCGTGATTGTTGCTGGCGTGAACGTTCACAAGCGTCATGAAAAGCCGAGCCAGACCAATCAGACTGGTGGCATCGTTGAAAAGGAACTCCCGATTGACATCTCTAACGTGATGCTTCTCGAAGGTTCCACTCCGGTTCGTACTCGTCGTGTCCGTGAAGCGGGCAAGAAGAGCGTTCGCGTGAGCGTCAAGTCCGGAAAGGCTCTGTGAGGTCGTAACAATGAGCACAATGAAGAAAGATGTTTACGAAAAGACCGTCGTTCCGGCTCTCCAGGAAAAGTTCGGTTATAAGAACGTAATGCAGATTCCGCGTCTGCAGAAGATCGTTATCAACATGGGTGTTGGTGACGCAGCTTCCAATCGCAAGATCTTGGACGAAGCGCTCGACACACTCGCCGCTATCACCGGTCAGAAGCCGATCGTGACGAAGGCTCGCAAGGCTATTTCCAATTTCAAGCTCCGCGAAGGTCTTGGAATCGGCGCTAAGGTGACCCTCCACGGCGAAAACATGTGGGATTTCCTCTATCGCTTTATCAACATTTCCTTGCCGCGTGTGCGTGACTTCCGTGGTCTTCCGCGTCGCGGTTTTGATGGCAGCGGTAACTACACGCTCGGCATCAAGGAACAGTCGATCTTTGTGGAAATCGATATTGACAAAATCTCTACGACTCTCGGTATGGACATTTCCTTCGTGACTTCCGCTAAGACGGACGACGAAGGTCGTGCTCTGCTCGAAGGTCTTGGTCTCCCCTTCAGGAAGTAAGGTATACCATGGCAAGCAGAAGAATGATTGAAAAGTGCAAGCGCACTCCGAAATACACGGTTCGTGGGTATCATCGCTGCAAGCGTTGCGGTAGACCGCACGCTTACATGCGTCGCTTCGGTTTGTGCCGTATTTGCTTCCGCGAAATGGCACTCGCCGGTGAAATCCCGGGTATCACCAAATCTTCCTGGTAAGGAGCATTAAAAAATGGCAACAGATACAATCGCCGATATGCTCACTCGCATCCGCAATGCCGTCGCGGCAAAAGCGCCTGTGGTGGACATCCCTGCCAGCAACCAGAAGCGTGAAATCGCTCGCGTTCTGCAGGAAAAAGGTTTCATTAAGAAGTTCGTCGTCGTTGAAGATGGCAAGCAGGGCATCCTCAAGATCCTTCTCCGCTACACGAACGGCGTTCCGGCAATCCAGGGCATCCAGCGCGTTAGCCGCTCGGGTCTTCGTATGTACAGCGATGTAGCGAAGCTTCCGCGCGTCCGCAACGGTCTTGGCTATGCTATTATCTCCACTTCTAAAGGTGTGATGACCGATCACGAAGCTCGCAAGGAAAATGTGGGCGGCGAAGTCATCGCAAAGGTCTGGTGAGGTAGAAGATGTCTCGTATCGGAAAAGCTATCATTCATATCCCTGCAGACGTTAAGGTTGCAGTGGATGGACAGAACATCCAGGTCGAAGGCAAACTTGGCAAGCTCTCTACCAAGGTGCACGACCTCATCAAGATCAACCTCGACGGTGACAAGCTTTCGTTTGAACGTCCAGATGATTTGAAGTTCAGCCGCGCAATTCACGGCACGACCCGCGCTCTCGTCGCTAACATGGTCGAAGGCGTTTCCAAGGGTTTCGAAAAGAATCTTGAAATAGTCGGTGTCGGTTACCGCGTGGAACAGAAGGGCAAGGATCTGAACCTTGTTCTCGGCTTCTCCCACCCGGTTATTTACAAGGCTCCGGAAGGAATCACCTTGAAGGCTGTTGATCCACTGAAGATCAGCGTCACTGGTATCGATAAGCAGAAAGTTGGCCAGGTTGCAGCAGAAATCCGCAAGTACCGTCGTCCAGAACCGTATAAGGGCAAGGGCGTTAAGTACGTTGGCGAATATGTCCGCCGCAAGCAGGGCAAGAAGACAGGTAAATAAGGTAACGTTATGGCTGTTATTGCAAAGAAAAGACTTGAGTCCAGAATTGCGCGTCATGCACGTGTTCGCAAGACCGTCAACGGTACCCCCGAACGTCCGCGTCTTGCTGTCCGTCGTACGCTTTCTAACATGATCGCTCAGATCATTGACGACGTTTCTCACAAGTCCTTGGTGCAGGTTTCTACCTCTTCTAAGGATTTCCAGGCTAAGTTTGGTGAACTCACAAAGACCGAACAGAGCAAGAAACTCGGTAATCTCATCGCTGATGAAGCGAAGGCTAAGGGCATCTCTGCTGTTGTCTTCGATCGTGGCGGTTACATTTATCACGGTCGCGTTCAGGCTCTCGCAGAGGGAGCTCGTGAAGGCGGACTCCAATTCTAAGAGGTACACTTTGGAACGCGAAGCTCAAGTTTCTGAATTTGAAGACAGAGTTGTGCACATCAATCGCTGTGCCAAGACCGTGAAGGGCGGCCGTCGCATGTCCTTCAGCGCTCTCGTTGTCGTCGGCAACAAGAAGGGCAAGATTGGTGTTGGCCTCGGCAAGGCTAAGGAAGTTTCCGAAGCTATCCGTAAGGGTACCGAAGCGGCTCAGCGCAACCTTATCGAAGTGAACGTTCAAGACGGAACCATTCCGCACGACATCGAAATCAAGTATGGAGCAACTCGCATCCGCTTGATTCCGGCTGCTCCTGGTACTGGCGTTATCGCCGGTGCTGCGGCTCGTGCGGTTTTGGAACTCGCTGGCGTCCACAACATTCTTACCAAGATCTATGGTTCTTCCAATCCGAGCACCGTGGTGCAGGCTTGCATCGAAGGTCTCACTTCTCAGAAGAACAAAAATGACTACGCTGTATTGCGCGGTCAGAACGCCTGAGGTCTAAGAAATGAAAAAAGTGAGAATTACCCAAGTTAAGGGAACGATCCACACCCAGCCGAAGCATAGAGCGAACATTGCTGCTCTCGGTCTTCACGGTATTGGAACCTCTAACGAAATCGAACTGAATCCGGCTATCCAAGGCATGATCAATGCAGTTCGTTTCTTGATCAAGGTCGAGGAGATTTAATCATGCAACTCAATAGTATCAATGCTGCCAAGAGTGCCCTTACGAAGGGACGTAAGCGTATCGGCCGTGGTCCGGGCTCCGGTTGGGGTACGACTGGCGGTCGTGGTCAGAAGGGTGCTGGCGCTCGTAAGAGTGCTAAGGCCGGTCGTGTTGCTTTCGAAGGTGGCCAGATGCCGATGCATCGCCGTATTCCGAAGCGCGGCTTCAAGTCCCAGTTCGTGCGTGATACGCAGATCGTGAACCTCAAGGCTATCGAAAACTCCGGCGTTGTTGAATTCGACGCAAAGGTTCTTTTCGACCAGGGTCTCGTCCGCAGTGTCAAGAAGCCGATCAAGGTTCTTGGTTACGGCACGATCACTAAGGCTGTCACTCTCAAAGTCAACGCTATCAGCGAAAAGGCCAAGGCGGCTGTTGAAGCTGCTGGCGGCAAAGTTGAGATCGTCTAATAATGGAAGCTCTGAAGAAAGCTATTGACGGTTTCGTCAACGCCTTCAAGATGGAAGACCTGAGGAAGAGAATCCTCTTTACCTTGGGGCTTCTTATCGTGTATCGCATCGGCTCGCATATCACCATTCCGGGTGTGGATGCTACGGTTTTGGCTGAATACTTCCGTAACAGTAACAATATGTTCGGTTTGTATGACTCCTTCACCGGCGGTGCTTTCGCTAAGGCTACGGTTTTTGCCTTGGGCATTATGCCGTACATCAGCGCAAGCATTATCATCCAGTTGATGGGATCGGTGATTCCTGCGATTCAGATGCTTCAGAAAGAAGGCCAAGAAGGTCGCGCTAAGCTGAATCAGTATACGCGCTACTTCACGGTTCTCCTCGGTGCTCTTCAGGGCTGGGGCGTGGCCGTTTGGCTTTCTAGCTTGAAAATTTCCACCGCAACCGGTACAGGTGTTTCTGTGCTTACGGACGGTTTCCAGTCCGGGCTTGGAAATATCGGCTTCCGGTTACTTGCTACGCTTACCTTCACCACGGGAACTATCTTTGTAATGTATCTCGGTGAGAGAATCACTGCAAAGGGTGTTGGTAACGGAATCTCCCTGATAATCTTCGCCGGTATCGTAGGCGGACTTCCGAGAGCATTCTTCCGCGAACTTGAAATGTTTACCGAAGGCATTCAGCCGCTCGCTATCGAAATTTTCATTTTGGCAGTGGTTGTGGCTATCATCGGTTTCATCGTGTACGTGGAACAAGCTGTTCGTCGTATTCCGCTTCAGAGCCCGCGCAGAGTGGTCGGACGCAAGGTGATGGGTGGCCAGGCTAGCTATTTGCCGTTCAAGGTGAATACGGCTGGTGTCATTCCGGTTATCTTTGCTTCTTCCATTATGTTCGTGCCCGCGATTATCGCTTCGTGGATGCCAAACGTGAGCTGGGCTCAAACCTTTGCAAGCGTCTTCATTCCTGGCCATCTCACGTATAGTGTGATTTTCGCCGTGCTGATTATCTTTTTTACTTACTTCTATACGGCTATCCAGTACAATCCCACTGACATTGCGGATAACCTCAAGAAGTCGGGTGGTTTTATTCCGGGCATTCGTCCGGGAAAGAAGACCGCTGAGTATATTGACCACATTTTGACTCGCATTTCGCTTCCGGGATCCATTTTCCTGGCTGTAATTAGCGTTGGTCCGCTTCATTTGAAAGACGCTTTGAATATGTCTTTCTATATTGGTGGCACCTCGGTCTTGATCGTGGTCGGTGTTGCGTTGGATACGCTTCGTCAACTCGAAGCCCATCTCAATACGAATAACTACGCAGGTTTCCTTAAACATGGCCGCATTCGCGGCAGGATGGCGTCCTAGTGGCTAAAGAAGAAGGCATTCAAGTAGAAGGCGTTGTGTTGGAAGCTCTTCCAAACGCGTTCTTCCGTGTTGGCCTTGAAAATGGTCACGAGATTCTCGCACATGTTTCTGGAAAAATGCGCCGGCATTTTATCCGCATCTTGCCGGATGACAAAGTGTTGGTCGAAATTTCCCCGTACGATCTGTCTCGGGGAAGGATCACCTACCGTTACAAGTAATAGGGACAAAAAAGGTTAGAACCTATGAAAATCAAAGCCTCCATCAAACCTAGATGTGAAAACTGCAAGATCGTTCGTCGCAAGGGCGTTCTTCGCATCATCTGTTCTAAGAATCCCCGTCACAAGCAGAGACAGGGTTAGGAGATTTTATGGCACGTATTGCTGGTGTCGACTTGCCGAGAAACAAGACCGTCGAGTATGGTCTGACGGCTATCTACGGAGTCGGTCTTTTCACCTCTCGTAAGATCTGCGCTCAGTTGGGCATCGATCTGAAGAAGAAGTGCGATGATTTGACTGAAGAAGAACAAGGTAAGATTCGTCACGTTCTCGAAGACGAATATTCTGTGGAAGGTCAGCTTCGTGCAGAAACGACCTTGAATATCAAGCGTCTTCAAGATATCGGATGCTATCGCGGAACCCGTCATATGAAGCATTTGCCGGCCCGTGGTCAGCGTACCCGTACAAACGCTCGCACTCGCAAGGGTCCGAAGAAGACCGTTGCTAACAAGAAGAAGTAAGGAGACGATCCGTGGCAGACGAAGAAGTTAAAGAAACCGTTCCGGCCGCTGCAGAAACTGCTGCTCCCGCCGAAGAAAAGGTTAAGAAAGGTAAGAAGCGTGTTGACGTTCAGGGTATCGCCTGCGTTAACGCATCCTTCAACAACACTATCGTGTCGATCACTGACGCTCGTGGCAACGTGGTTGCTTGGGGTTCTCCGGGAAACTCTGGTTTCAAGGGCTCCCGCAAGAGCACTCCGTTCGCGGCTCAGCTCGCTGCTGAAGCAGCTGCGCACAAGGCATACGACCTCGGCATTCGCAAGGTTGATGTGCGCGTGAAGGGCGCAGGTGGTGGACGTGAATCCGCCGTTCGCGCTATCAAGAACGCTGGCATCGAAGTGCTGACGATTCGTGACGTGACCGGTGTTCCGCACAACGGATGCCGTCCTAAGAAGAAGAGAAGAGTTTAATCTCAACAGGGGAAAACGCCAATGATGTGGAAATCTCTCCAAATGCCTCGCAGTTTCCAGAAAGTGGAAACAGGCGAAGACGGACGCTACGCCAAGTTTGTCGTGGAAGCCCTGGAACGCGGTTGGGGCATTACTGTCGGTAATGCTCTTCGCCGTACGCTCCTTTCCTCGCTGCAAGGTGCTGCAATCGTCTCCGTGAAAATCGCTGGAGTCGAGAAGGAATTCTCGTCTATTCCGGGAGTGAAGGAAGATGTCACGGACATTATCCTGAACTTGAAGAGCATTCGCGTTAAGCTGCTCTCCGACCACGACGAAACGCTTCGCTTGGATATGTCTGGCGACGGTGAAATCACCGCTGCAAACATCGAGGAGAATCCCAACGTGGTGATCCTTACCCCGGATGTCCATATTGCGACGCTCTCCGGAAATGCATCTTTGAGCATGGAGCTCAAGGTCTCTTCTGGACGCGGCTATGTGGTTGCAGACGAGTTGAAGAACCCGGACGCCCCGATTGGTGAAATCGCCATGGATGCAAACTTCAACCCGGTTTTGAAGGTTGCTATGCATGTGAGCGACACTCGCGTGGGTCAGAAGACGGACTACAACCGTTTGGAATTGGAAATCACGACCGACGGTTCCATCGATCCGGAAGACGCTCTTGCTTATGCAGCAAAGCTCCTTGTGGATCACTTGGAAGCCTTCATCAACTTCGAAGGGGATCTCGCATCTCCGGAAGAAATGGTTGAAGACGAAGAACGTCAGCGTATTGCCGGCCGTCTTCGTATGCGCGTGGACGAACTTGAACTCTCCGTTCGTTCCAGCAACTGCCTTCGTATGGCCAACATCCATACGATTGCAGAACTTGTTCGCAATAAGGAACAGGACATGCTGAAATACAAGAACTTCGGTAGGAAGTCCTTGGTTGAACTTAACGACGTATTGACATCGATGGGTCTCAGCTTCGGCATGAACGTCGATGAATACTTGAAGGATTAAGAAAAATGAGACACGGTGTAAAGAACAAGAAACTCGGTGTGAACGCACAACATAAGCGTGCCATCCTCCGTAGCCTCGCGACTTCCATCCTCGAAAAAGGCCTGGAAGAGGATCAGCTCAACCGCCCTGTGCGTACGACTCTCCTCAAGGCTCGCCTTGTCCGCGGTGTTGTGGATCGCTTGGTGACCTATGCAAAGAAGGGTGACCTCTCCGCTCGTCGTGAAGCCGCTCGTATAGTTCGCGACCCGAAGGTCCTCCAGGGACTCTTCAATGTGATTGGCCCGCGTTATAAGGACCGCAACGGCGGTTACACTCGCGTGCTGAAGCTCGGTCCGAACCGCGCAGGTGACGCTGCTGAAATGGCTTTGGTTTCTCTCGTTGAAGATGAAGTCAAGGCTAAGAAGGCTCCGAAGTCTGAAGCTCCGGCTGCCGATGCAAAGCCGATTGACATGGTCAAGGGCGCTGCTAAAGAAGCTGAAAAGTAAATCGTTCTAGATTTCACAAGGACCTGGCTTTAACGAGCCAGGTTTTTTGTATTTTATGACAACTATTGAATTCATGAATTCCTTGTGCGGAATAGGCTATGTTTTTTAAAAATTCCTTTTTTGGGCTGGCGATTCTCTTTTTCTGCATGGCGAGCTTCGCTGCGGATTTGGGATCTTTTCAGACACTCTCCCAGTCGGCAATTCCTTCGGCGGTCACTCGTAATTCGGTGACGATGCAGCCTAGCTATAGCGAAGGCGTTGTGGATTCCTCCTATAAGCTCGGGCCAGGAGATTATCTCGACATCACTTTGGAGAATACTTATCTCTCGGTAAAGGTTTATCCAGATGGAAGCATTATCATTGAAGAATGCGGATCGTTGAATGTGGCGGGGATGACCCTTTCGGAAGCCCGTGAAGCCATTTTGAAATTGGTTTCGAAACGTTATGACCCGAAGTATTGCTTTGTGCAGCTTGCGCAGTTGAAGAAAATTATTGTAAATGTGATGGGCGCTGTGCCGCATGTGGGGCAAGTGCAGGTCGAGGCGCAGACTCGTCTCAGCCGTTTGCTGAAAATGGTCGGTGAAATTTTGCCGGCGGGTCGCGATGAAGATGTGCAGGTGATTCGTGGAAAGGATACGCTCCATATCGACTTCTTGAAGGTGTCGAATGAGGGTGATTTTGAAAAAGACATTCTGATGGAACAGGGCGATCTGGTTTATGTGCCGTTTGCAGATATGAAGGGCTCGGTGACGTTGATTCTTTCGAACTACCGTGCGGCAATCCCGTATGAAGAAGGGCAGACGGTTGATTATTACTTCAATCGTGCGGGAGGAAATCGCATTCCGAATATCGGGTATCAGTCGGTGACTATCCGTGAAGGCGAAGGAAAGACATATTCTGTTCCGCTGCGCGATGCGGACAAAACGGTGGTGCCGAGGGGTGCCGAAGTGGAATATACGATGAAGCCGTTGATCGTGTATGTGGGCGGTGCGGTTGCTGGCGTGGGACGCCAGGATTACAACCCGTCTTGGCATGCGCTGGACTATATATCTGCGGCTGGCGTGACGACGATTACCGGATCCTTTGACCAGGTGAAGGTGATTCGCGGAGACCGTGAAACGATTTATGTGAATGCAACGGGCGATCCGATTCTTCCGGGTGACTTTATTGAAATTCCGAAGAGCACTTATGAACGCTTTAAGGACTTTACCTTGTTCATGGGGACCCTTCTGTCTGTTGTGTCTTCGGCACTTACCATTTATCTTTTCTACTATAACAAGTAATCTGCTATGGCTTCCGAAACTCCGGGTTTGACCGAAACTCTTTTTCGAATTCTCAACAACGACTTGAAACATTTCAAGTTGTGCTGTGCTCTCGTTTTGATTCCGACGATTGTCGTCTTTGTGTTGGTAATGTGGGTGATTAAGCCGACTTATGCTGCCAAAGCGGTGGTGACGCCTCCGCCTGACAATTCTTCGATGAGCACTCTTTCGGGCATGCTCGATGGGGAGCTTTCTTCTTATGCTTCGCTGCTTGGCTTTGCTTCGGGCTCGGTGGATGCGGATGCGATTTGGACGATTTTCGATTCGAAAGAATTGCAGGATATGGTCATTGACCATTTTAAGCTGGCGGAACATTACGAGTTCGATGGACAGTTCCGCGCAGATTTGTTGAAACAGTTCCGGAAGAACTTCGAGCTGTCTTTGACGGATGAAAACATGCTCGAAATTTCCATCGAGGATGAAGATTACAGGCTCGCTTCGGAAATGGCAACGTTCATGCTTGATAAAGCGGACTCGATGTTCAACGCGTTCAAGACCAAGCAGGCCCGTCAGAGCCGTGAATACTTTGACAACCGAATTGAACTTTGCCTGAAGATGTTGGATTCTTTGCAGCAGGACTTTGTCAAGTTCCAGGTGGACAACAATTTTTATGAGCCTGAAGTCCAGATGGAAGCGACCATCAACTACTTGAGCACTCTCCAGACAGAACGTCAAAGTGTCGCAGTGGAAATGAATTACGAAAGTCAGTTGCGAGGAACGGATTCCAAGCGTTACGGCGAACTTTCCAAGCGTTATAACTCGTTGAATACGGCGATCCATCAAACGCTCAACGGAAAGCAACAGTCGATGGGTTTGATTACTTTGAAGAAAAGTCCGCAGCTTGGCGCAGAATATATGCGCAAGCAAGAAGAGGTTAAGGTTCAGGCTGCTTTGTACAAGCTGCTTCGCCAGCAGAGCGAACAAATGCAGCTTGAAGAAGCGAAGAAGCTGACGAACTTGCACGTGCTTGAAGCTCCTTGGCCAAACGACAAAAAGGTTTCGCCACTCCGAGGTGCTTCTCTGATCTTTACGGTTTTTGTATCGATGCTTTTGGCGACGATTCTTTGCAACTTCATTGAACTTGTGAAATCCCAGAAGGGAACTGGTTCCTCGCTTGAAAAGGAATGGGCGACTTTTGTGGGATTCTTTAGAAGGAAGCGCGCGAACTAATGTTCGCATGGATTTCCGAATATCCTGAGACAACAGTCCTTGCCCTGATTGTGGTAGGGCTGTTGTTTTATGTCTGGAAAATGAAGAAGGATTTCTTTTCCCCTGCTTCGGTCTATATCTTTTTCCAGTGCATGACCCTTTCAATTGCCTATTTGCAGATGGACAAGGCGATGACGCCGTTCCATTTGAAGACTTGGGGCGTTTGGATTGGAGCTCTGGCTTCGTTTACGTCGGCATGCCTTTTGTACCAGTGGGTAGATTTCCAAAGAAATTCTCTGCAGAAAGAGCCTGAGGAAGATAGCTTTGAGAAAATACGGCGTTTTTATAATTGGAAGTGGCATTTTGTATTTGCCGGTGTAACGCTTACGCTTTATTTGGTGGGTGTTTTTTCGATCATCCAGAATGTGGGAACGTTGATTCTTTTTTCGGGTAATCCGAGTTACTGGACTTCGCCAAAAATCAATTATGGAATTTCGGCGCATTTGTTTTCCAGTGCGCCGCTAGTCGCGATGCTTTTTGGCGTTGGCATGTTCAAGTCTGTGAATCCTTTCCGTTTGAGCCGTTGGATTTCTCGCGTGATTGCTCCGTCGATATGTGTGCTTAGTGTCTGTGCGTATCCGAGCCGTACATCGCTTTTTATGTGCGTGGGATTTTTGGCCATTCTGTTTAATTTTTTGCGTAAGAGAATCTCTGTACTCTTGATTGCTGCGTTTCTTGCTCTCGGTATTTCCGCTTTCGTGTTTGTGGCTTCGGCGCGGTCTCAGTATGCGGGGAGCAATTCGATGCAATCGATGACGATGGATATGGCGATGACGATGCCATACCGATACGTGGCAAACAATTATTGGAATTTGGATTATGCATTGAATCCACCTACCGATCGGGAAATTCATCCCTTTACTTATGGAATTGACTTCTTCTCTGGAATGCTCGATTACCTTCGCGTTTCCGGGTCACTAAAAAACAGTTTTGGCTGGGATGGCGTTTTTAATGAAAGCGTCCAAAAAATTCCTGGATATAATACTACAGGATATCTGTGGGAAGTCTATAAAGATTTCGGTTTGTTCGGCTGCTTTTTGGTTCCGTTCTTAGTCGGGTTGGCGTTGTCGGTGTTCTATGCCCGGTTAAAACGGCAGATGACAATACGCAGAGTGATGCTGTACGTGATGCTGATTTATTTTGTCGGATTCTGGTTTTTTATCGCTGGCTATAAACAGGGTATTTTTTGGGTGTGGGCCGTTATTCTTTGGGCGGTATCGACGCTTTGTGATTTACGCCCGAAAACGCTTTGCCCGGGCGAAGTAGATAAAGAGCAGAATGCTGAGAGCCGCGTCGCCGGTTAGGGCGAGAATCGGGATATGCCAGTAGGAAATGCCGAGGGCCGGTAGGCCAAAGACGGTGCCGGCGTTCAAGATTCCACCTAAAAAGATCAGGAAGACGTAAGTCCAGAGGCGCTTTTCTTTGAGCATGGTTGCGACGAGACTTACACGGGTCGCTTGGAAAATCAGAGAAAAGACGAGCGTCGAAAAGCTGAATGCGCCGAATGCGAGAAGCTCCGGGTTTGCATGAATCGGCGCTGCGAAAAAGAGCGTCTTGATGCAGAATTCGGGGATTGTCCAGGCGGGGGAACAGCAGATCGCGATGAAAGCCGTGAAAACGGCGATGTCCTTCAAATGGAATTTGTCGTCATGGACTTCGTGCTTGGTGACGAGCGAGGACGAAATGAAATTCACCATCAGCCCTGAAGCCAGGACGATTAATTTGTTTGCATAATTATAGGCTCCGAACATTTCACGCGGAGCAAAAACGTCCATGGCGTAGAGTCCAAGGGGCAAGTAGAGGAAGCTTGCAAGGCTCGAAAGGGCGAAGGGGAATGCCTTGGAAAGCATCAGTCGGATAAAGAGGATGCTCCGATGGGTGAATTTGAAAATGACCGGGCGAAGAGCCGCAGTCGCTCCGAATCCCCAAGCGGGCAGGGCGGCAAGGACCATGGATAGGGCGATCCCTTCGATGCTTTCTATTTGGAGGAAGAAAAGTGAAAATCCCATGACGCTTGAATAGGAAATCGTATGCAGGATCTTCGCTACGAGCAGTTTTTTCCAGAATTTGCCGCAGATGAAATACCAGTCAAAGAATGCGTGTTGGAACAAAAGCCCGAAAGCCATGATGAATTCGCCACGGAATACTGGGTGGTTCCAGCGTACAAGGCACGCAAAAAGCATCATCAAGAGCATCGAACCGAACGTGAGAACGTACCGCAACTGGAACGCGGACGAAAGCATTTTCCCCTGCACGACCTTTTTTCCGAAGAAAGCGAGCAGGAGGGTTGCCGTTCCAAAATCGGCAAGAGCTGTGAAAATCGTATAATCGCTCTGGAGGATGCCGAAGTAAGCAAACGATACGTTTCCGAGGTTCTTCGCCATAAAATTGCTGACGAGAAACGCAACCCCTTGAATCAAAAGGTTGACCGCGGAAATGAAAACTCCGATGCGAATGGTACGAAAAGCGCTTGACACGCCCTTAAAATAATTGTTTCGCTCTCAAAAGAAATGCTTTTTTGTATTTTTGGCATTCGAAAACGCGAGAGTGGCGGAATTGGCAGACGCGCCAGACTTAGGATCTGGTACTTCGGTGTGTGGGTTCGACTCCCACCCCTCGCATCTTTTTTTAACCCCGAGTTTTTTCACTCATGGAGATAACATGACAGCTTCGATCAAAGAAACAAGCTCTACTACTCGCAACGTTGAAATTACGATTCCGCAGGAAGCCCTGAAGGCTCCGTTCGAAAGGAAAGTGACGCATTACCGCAAGGAAGTCCAGCTGAAGGGTTTCCGCGCTGGCAATGTTCCTCGCAACATCATCATCAACCGTTTCGGTAAAACGATCCGTGGGGAAGTGATCGAAGAATTGATGAACTCCACCTTGAGCGAAGAACTCAAGAAGGCGAATATCATTCCGGTTTCCCGCGTGAAGGTCGAAAACTTTAAGGATGACGAGCAGGCAGATATTACGTTCACCGCTATCGTCGAAGTCGATCCGGAAATCGAAATCAAGGATTACAAGAACCTCGGCATCACGGTTCCGGCTGTTGTCGTTTCGGAAGAAGAAGTGAAGTCCGAAGTCGAACGCGTGCTCCAGATGTATTCTACCGCAGAATCCGTGGATCGCGAATCCAAGAAGGGCGACGTTGTTGTCGGTAACTACCTCGAAGTGAAGATCGACGGCGAAAACAAGGAAATTCCGGAAGACCGCGAATTCCGCTCTCTCCTTGGTGAATCGGCTTCTCCGGGATTTGACGAAGGCCTCACCGGCACGAAGAAGGGTGAAACGAAGGACATCCACTTTGTGTATCCGCAGGACCACAAGGACGAACAGTTCCGTGGCAAGACGGCTGACTTCAAGGTGGAAATCACCGACGTCCGCGAGATCCACGCCCCGAAGATGGACGAAGAATTCTTTAAGAAGGTTGGCGTAAAGGACGAAGCTGAACTGAAGGACAACCTCCAGACGAGCCTCCTCAACAACAAGAAGAACTCTCTCAAAAATAAGGCTGTGAACGAAGCGATCGACAAGCTCATCGAAGCGAACCCGTTCGACGTTCCGCATTCTCGCGTCATCGATCTCATCAAGTACACGCTCAAGCGTAATGCTGGCACGAACGAAGACATCGAACCGTCTGAAGAACAGCTCAAGACTCTCGAACCGGAAGCAGTCCGCGAAATCAAGAAGCACCGCATTCTCGAATTTATCGCCAACGCTGAAAAGCTCAAGCCGACTCAGGCTGCTGTCGATGCTCGCATCGAAGAAATCGCCAAGGCTTACGGCGTGGACGCCAAGTCCTTGAAGGACCACTTCCGCCAGTCCGGTCGTTCTGTCGCTCTCCGCGAAGAACTCCGCATTGAACTTGCCGAAAATCTGATCGTCGGCATTCAGCAGGAAGAAGAAGCCAAGTAACTTTTTAGGGGAAAATTCATGGTCATTCCAACAATCATTGAAAACACCGGTCACGGTGAACGCGCTTACGACATTTATTCGCGTCTTCTCAAGGAACGTATCATTTTCTTGGGTACGCCGATCAATGATGAAGTCGCAAATAATGTGATGGCGCAGATGATCTTCTTGGAATACGAGAATCCCGAGAAAGACATCACTTTGTACATCAACAGCCCGGGTGGCTATGTGTCGGCGGGTCTTGCTATCTACGATACGATGCAGCATATTCGCCCGAATGTGGCGACGATCTGCGTCGGTGATAGCATCTCTATGGCGGCAATCCTTCTTGCATCGGGAACGAAGGGCAAGCGTTATGCTCTCCCGCATTCCCGCATTATGCTGCACCAGCCTTCGGGCGCGGTAACCGGTCAATCGACCGATATCCAGGTGCATGCGAAGGAACTTGTTCGCACGCGTGAAATGCTCACGAAGATTATCGCGGAACACTCCGGTCGTTCGATCGATGAAGTCCGTGAAAAAACCGAACGCGACTTCTTCCTCACTCCGGAAGAAGCTCTTGAATTCGGCGTCATTGATGAAATCTTCAAGCCGCATAAGGCGTAAGTGAAATCACGAGCATAAAGGCTGATTCGATGTATAAAAACGGAAAGAACCATACTCAGATTACCTGCAGTTTTTGCGGAAAGCCTGCGGAACAGGTCGCAAAGATGATTTCTGGCGCGAACGTCCACATTTGTAACGAATGTGTGTCGGCGTGCTACAATCTTCTTTTGGACGACTTTGCGAAAGAGGCTTCCAAGGCTCGTGCGGAAACCGCTCAGGCTCCGCTCCCGACTCCGAAGGAATTGAAGGCTCACTTGGATGAATTCGTCATCGGTCAAGACGATGCGAAGATGGCTCTCTCTGTGGCTGTATACAACCATTATAAGCGTTTGCGTTACCAAGACGTGAATGCTGGGAAAAAGGAAAAGGACGATGTCGAAGTGGAAAAGTCGAACCTGCTCTTTGTCGGTCCGACGGGTAGCGGTAAGACTCTCCTTGCTCAGACGCTTGCCCGATTCCTGAACGTTCCGTTTTCCATTGCGGACGCTACCGTTTTGACGGAAGCGGGATATGTCGGCGAAGATGTGGAAAATATCCTCGTCCGTCTTCTGCAAGCTGCGGATTACGACGTGGCTCGTGCAGAACGTGGCATCATCTTTATCGATGAAATCGATAAGATCGCCCGTAAGACTGCGAACCCGTCGATTACCCGTGATGTTTCCGGAGAAGGTGTTCAGCAGGGTCTTTTGAAGATTCTCGAAGGCACGACGGCACAGGTTCCGCCGAAGGGTGGGCGTAAGCATCCGGAACAAAGTTTAGTACAAATTAACACTCGCAATATTCTGTTTATTTGCGGTGGCGCTTTCGAAACTCTCGATAAGATTATCGCGCACCGTGTGAACCAAGGCGGAATGGGCTTTGGCGCGGACATCCGTTCGGAAAAGGACAATTCCTTGTCGAAGCTCTTTAAGCTTCTTGAACCGGATGATTTGATTCGCTTCGGCCTCATCCCGGAACTCGTCGGTCGTTTGCCGGTTGTGGTTTCTTTGGAAGAATTGGATGCAAATGCTTTGAAGCGCATCTTGACGGAACCGAAGAACGCCATCGTGAAGCAGTATGTGAAGCTCTTCAAGATGGACGGTATCGAGCTGTCCTTTACGGATGACGGTATTTCTGAAATCGTCAATTTTACGATGGAACGCAAGACAGGTGCTCGCGGACTCCGCTCGGTGGTGGAACGTACCCTGCAGAAAGCGATGTATGAACTGCCGGGCTCGAAGACAAAGAAGCTCGTGGTGGATGCCACGCTTGTTAAGAAAGCTCTGTCGCAAGGCGATAAGAAAAACGTCGCCTAAGGATTTTGTTTGAAAAAATCGATCCCTGATACTGAAAATTTGCTTGAGACCGTTGCACTGGATTTGTCTCATGATTTTCCATTGCTCCCGTTGCGTGACGCTCTGGTGACTCCGGGTTCTTCGACGCGTGTTCTTGTGGGACGTGAAATTTCCCAGAATGCGCTCCAGGCCTCTCGCGCCTATCACGATTTGATCCTGCTCGCTTTGCAGCCGGATCCGGATAAGGAAGCGGTATCTCCAGAAGATTTGCCGCTCGTGGGGATGCTTGCCCATGTGCAGTCGGTTTTGCCGCTTCCGAACGGTTGCTGGCGTGTTCTTTTGGAAGGGGTCGTCGTGGTGGACCTTGTCCATCCGGAAAAGCTTGACGAACGCAATTATTTCTCCTCGAAGATTTCTCTGCGCCTTTATCCTTCTGTCGAAGAATCCCTGACGAAGCTTGTGCTTGCGGAAGGCGTTCGGCTGTTTGAACAGTATGCGGACGTGCAGAATCTTTCGGTGGATATCGTTGCCGATGTGAAGTCGAAGGGAGAAGCCTTTGCGACTTACATGGCGATGCTTCCGTTTGTGCGCATTTCCCCAGCCCAAAAGCAGAAGGCTTTGGAGCAGGAAACCTTGGACGGCCTAGGCCGTACGATCAACGCCTATTTGCAGGCGGCTCTCGATGCGGAACGCGTTGTGGAACATGTGCGTGATGACGTGCAGCAGAAAATGCAGCAGAATCAGAAGGACTGGTTCATCAGCGAACAGATCCGTATGCTGCAGAATGAAATTTCGGACGGCGATACCGACGAAGTGGAAAAGCTTGTGCAGAAAGTGAAGGAGAAGCACTTCTCCAAGGCAATCCAGGAAAAGCTTGACGAAGAATTTGCCCGCATGCGTTTGATGCAGCCGGCAAGTCCCGAATATGCGGTGTCCCGCAACTACATTGATTGGTTCCTCGCCATTCCTTATGGCGTCTATACGGATACCGATCTCGACCTGAAAAAGGTCAAAAAAAATTTGGATTCGAAACATTTTGGTCTCGACAAGGTCAAGGAACGTATCCTTGAATACGTCGCTGTACTCAAACAGACCAAGGCGGAAAACAAGGCTCCGATTATTTGCCTCGTGGGTCCTCCGGGCGTTGGCAAGACGACGCTTGTGCGTTCGATAGCGGAATCCCTTGGCCGTAACTTTGCCCGTGTGACTCTTGGCGGTGTTCAGGACGAAGCGGAAATCCGCGGTCACCGTCGCACGTATATCGGTTCCATGCCGGGCCGTTTTGTGCAGGCTTTGCGCCATGCGAAGTGCATGAACCCGGTCATTTTGCTCGACGAAATCGACAAGATGGGCAACGATTACCGTGGCGATCCGGCGAGTGCGATGCTCGAAGTTTTGGACCCGGAACTCAACCCGGAATTTGTGGACCATTTTATGGAAGTGGGACTCGATTTTTCGAAGGTGCTGTTCATTGCGACCGCAAACTCCGAAGCAACGATTCCGGCCCCTCTCGCAGACCGTATGGAAGTGGTTCGTTTGCCGGGCTACTATCCGCATGAAAAGCTTTCGATTGCGAAGGATTACCTCGTTCCGAAGGCGCTCAAGAATTGTGGCGTGGAAGACAAGGATTCCATCGTTTTCGATGATGATTCGATCAAAACGATTTTGCGCGAATACACCCGTGAAGCGGGCGTGCGTGAACTCGAACGCATGGTGGAAACCATTGTGCGCAAGCGTGTGAAGGAAACGCTTATGGGCAAGTCGGGTAAGCTTTCGCTCACCCCGAAGCTCGTGGAAAAGTATCTTGGCGTTCCGCGCTTCTTGAGCAACCGTTTGCCGCAGCCAGGGCATTTTGGCGTCATCACGGGCCTTGCCTGGACATCGGTCGGCGGGGAAATCCTTTTAATTGAAACGAAACTGCTCTCGGGCCGTGGAAATTTGCTTTTGACGGGTAAGCTCGGCGACGTGATGAAGGAATCTGCGCAGATCGCTTTGAGCCTTGTCCGTGAAAGACTTTTGCGTTTTGACATTGACCCGGCGATGGTTCGCAAGACGGATATTCACATTCACGTTCCGGAAGGCGCTGTACCGAAGGACGGGCCTTCTGCGGGTATCGCCCTTACGCTTTCGCTGCTTTCTGCGTTTACAAGAACTCCGGTTTCGCCGGATATCGCTTTTACGGGCGAAGTGAGCCTTTCCGGCGACTTGCTCCCGATCGGCGGTTTGAACGAAAAGGCTTTGGCGGCTGTGGATGCAGGCGTGAAAACGCTCTACTTGCCGAAGCAGAATGAAAAAGATATTGTTGAATTGCCTACGACTGCAAAGAAAGGCCTGAAGATTTATACGAAAGAACACATCGACGATTTGATTTCTATTCTTTTCCCGAAGGCCAAGAAAAAAGCGGTGCGGGCAAAGAAGGAAAAAAATGTCTGAGCGTACTTTAGAAGAAATGCGCGTTGCTTACGAAGCTTTGGAAGCTCGGATTGCAGACGCTTGCAAACAAAGTAATCGTCCAAGAGAAAGCGTTCTCTTGGTGTGGGTCTCCAAATTCCATCCGCTGGAAGCTGTAGAAAATGCTCTGCAGCTCGGTGCGACGGATTTCGGTGAAAACCGTGTCCAGGAAGCCGTGGAAAAGTTCTCGGTCAAACGTCCGGGCGTGCGCTGCCATGTGATTGGCCCGGTGCAGTCGAATAAGCTGCGCCATGCGGCAACTGTTGCGGATTGCATTCATTCCGTCGCCGATGTCAAATCGGTGCTAAAGCTCGAACGCATTTGCGGCGAACTTGATAAGACTCTCGATATTCTGTTCCAGGTGAATACTTCGGAAGAAGATACGAAGAGCGGCGTTTCGATGGCAGAAGCGGAACAGTTCTTGCTTTCTCTCCCGGAAGCTCCGCATTTGCGTTACAGAGGCCTGATGACCATCGGTAAAAATACGGGTGTCGCGGAAGATTCTCGTGAAGGTTTTGCCTTTTTGCGCCATTTGCGCGATAAAATGCTCGCCCGTGGCGGCGTCTTTCAGGATTTTACCGAGCTTTCGATGGGAATGACCGGGGATCTCGAAGTCGCAATCGAAGAAGGCGCGACGATGATTCGCGTGGGAACGGCCCTTTTTGGGGAACGCGTTTACCCGCCCAAGATTTAGTTTTCTAGTTTTAAGGCGAAAAAGGGGCTTGGAAAAACCTTGCGCCTTCCTTTCGCGTTTTCTTTTTAATCATTGAGAAGGATATATGCCAAATCGTGTTGTTATCGGATCCCAGTGGGGTGACGAAGGAAAAGCCAAGATTGTTGATTTTCTCACGCTTGACGCAAACGTAATCGTTCGTTTCCAGGGTGGCGCTAACGCTGGCCATACCGTTGAAGTGGGCGACAAGAAGTTCGTCTTCCATTTGATCCCGTCTGGCATCATGCACGAAAACAAGCTTTGCGTGATCGGTAACGGCGTCGTTCTCGATCCGATCCAGACCTTGGCCGAAATTGAAGACCTCCACACGCAGGGCATTCAGAATCCGGAAGACCGTCTTGTGATTGCGGACAACGCTCATGTCGTTCTCCCGTATCACACGGCTCTCGACAAGGCGAAGGAAAAGAAGGCGGGGAAGGCCGCTATCGGTACCACGGGTCGTGGCATTGGTCCGTGCTACAGCGACAAGGTGAATCGTATCGGTGTGCGAGTCGGCGACTTGATGGATGAACGCGAACTCCGTCCGCGCGTCGAAGCCATGGCCAAGATTCACAATGAAGAATTCCGCGTGATGTATGACGTTCCGGAAATTGATCCGGAAAAGGTAATCCGCGATTACCTTGAACTCGGTCAGAAGATTAAGCCGTTCGTGCGAGATGTGAGCGCAGTCCTTCACCAGGCTTTGAAGGAAGGCAAGCATTTGATTTTTGAAGGCGCCCAGGGCACGATTCTCGATGTCGACCAGGGTACGTACCCGTATGTGACTTCGAGCAACACGGTTGCTGGTTATGCCAGCTGCGGTGCCGGCGTAGGCCCGACGGCGATTGACCAGGTTGTCGGCGTGGTCAAGGCTTATACGACCCGCGTGGGTAACGGTCCGTTCCCGACGGAACTTTTGGACGAAACGGGTGACAACCTTCGCAAACTTGGCAACGAATACGGCGCTACCACGGGTCGTAACCGTCGTTGCGGTTGGTTTGACGCTCCGGTCGTTCGCAAGGCTGCCCTCGTGAACGGTTTGACCCACCTCGCTATCACAAAGCTTGATGTTCTCGACTCGTTCGACGAAATCAAGGTTTGCACGCATTATGAATGCGATGGGGAAAAGATTGATATCTTCCCGAATCAGCTTTCCAAGATCGGCCGTTGCAAGCCGGTTTATGAAGTGCTCCCGGGTTGGAAGCAGGATACGACGAAGTGCAAGACCTGGGACGAACTCCCGGAAAATGCAAAGAAGTATCTTGAAGAAATGTCGAAGCTCGTCGGTGTGAAAATCGGGATGGTTTCGATCGGTGCGCATCGAGACGAAAGCATCGTCATCGATCTCAAGTAATTCGATTAGGAGGACGTTTATGGCGGACGAAAACAGCATTGAACTTTTGAAGGGAGTGGACCTTTTTTCGGAACTCTCGGAAGATCAATTGTCTCAGTTGGCGTCGCTCGTCATTACGAACGATTACGGGCGCGACGAAACGATCATTCTGGAAAAGGATGAATCGACGCGAGCTCTATTCTTGATTGCGGATGGCGAAGTTAAAGTCTACGTGACGGGTACCGATGGAAAGGAAACAATCCTTACGCTCCTGTCGCGTGGAGACTCTTTTGGCGAAATGTCTTTGATCGACGGCGAACCTAGGTCCGCTTCGGTCAAGGCTGTTCAGCCGACTAAAGTGCTGATCATTCGCCGAGAACACTTCTTAGAACTTTTGAGAACGACGCCGGAACTCGCTACGGGCTTGCTCATGCAGATGAGCCGTCGTCTTCGCAATGCCAATCGCCAGATAGGTTCTCTTGCAACGATGTCTGTGTACGGACGTGTGGCAGGAACGATCTTGAGCTTGATTGAAGATCGCGGCGTCCGTATTCACGGTCGCAACGGTGAAATGGTAACGGTGATCCGTAACCGTCCGACGCAGCAGCAGTTTGCGGAAATGTCCGGTACGACGCGTGAAACCGTGAGCCGTGTGTTCTCGACGTTATCCCGCAATGGAACGATTTCGCTGATGGGCAAGGATCTGGTGATTTCGGAAGAAAGCAAACTTCACGATTTGAACCCGAAGGACTAGTATGGAAGGTCAGCCGGGCAAGGAAAATTTCATTCACCGTATTCTTCGGACGAAGCCTTGGGCTTACGCGCTGCTTTTGCTGGCGGTCGTACTTATTTTGTGCGCAGTCGTTTTCGATAAGATTGCGATGCCGATTGTGGCACGTTCCTATGTCGAAGAAAAGACCGTCCCGGCACTTGAAGGCTTGGACAGCTTGACCGCTGTTCAGAAGGCGACGGAAGCGGGCTTTAACGTTCTCTTTGCCAAGGAACGCGAATACAGCAAGACCTATGACGTGGATCTCGTGATGCGTCAGAATCCGCTCGCCGATCAGAAGTCGAAGCCGGGTCGCACCATCCATTTGACGATTTCCGATGGCTTGCACCAGTTTACGGTTCCGGATCTCTTTGACAAGAACGGTTCGGAAGCGGTTGTCGCAATTGAGAAGGCTGGCTTGAATATGGGCCTCACATTCTCTATGCCGCATACAAATGTCAAAAAGGGCAAAGTCGTTCGCACGAATCCTTCGGAAGGTTCCTTGGTGCACAAGGGCGATACGGTGGACGTGTTCCTTTCTTCGGGCCCGAATGGGGCGAAGGTGGAATTGCCGGAAGTCGTTGGAAGTCGTTTGACGGAGGCTCTTTCGAACTTGCGCTCGGCCGGTTTTATTATCGGCAAAACGGAACGTCGTAAAAATTCCGGAGAACAGTCCGGTCGGGTTTTGAAACAGGATCCTGCTGCGGGTTCTGTCCTTTCGGCGGGCTCCCGTGTAAATCTTGTCGTTGCGGAGTAAGGGGATTTCATGCGTCTGAAGCTTCTCGCATTTTTTTTGCTGAGCTTAGCCATTGTAGCCTGTAGCGGTTCGAAACAGGTCGCGGTGCGGCAGGCGCCTGCAAATTCGACGCAAGAAGAAGCGAAGAAGCCGCGTTACCCGGTCAAAATGGACAGTGCGGAACTTTTGCGTTTGCAGATAGCGCACAGTTCCTATTTGCGCGCTCTCGCTTTGCAGAATCAAGGGGAATATGCGCTTGCGGAACAGTTCATGCGCCATGCGTATGAAGCGGATCCGGAAAACCGCTATTTGGCTTTCTCCGTTTTGGAATTGATGAAAATGCGCGGAGGCTCTGCAGAAGCGGCAGCCCTTGCAGAAAAAGCCAAAAATTTGAAAGGCAAACGGACGAGCAATCAGTACGCGCTTTTAGGGCGCGTGTATAGCGAACAGTCGAATCTGGACAGTGCGCTTGTCTATTATAAGAAGGCACTCGATTCGAGTGACCAGAACGTTCACGCCGCATACGAATATTCTTTGCTGCTTGAAATCGTTCACAATTACGATGAACTGATTCGCGTTTATGGAATCCTTTTGCCGCAGATTGGATATCCGCAGTCGATGCTCGAACGCCAGATTTCTCTGCTTGCGAATGCGAAAAAGGATTCGGCGTTGGCGGACCTTTTTGGGGAAGCCTATGAAGCCCGCGGGGACCGCATCTTTTTGGAAAATCAGATCCGTCTGCTGTTTGGCATGAAACGCTTTGAAGAAGCGGTGGGGCGTGTGAATGAATTCCGCGCGGATTCGGCTTTTGCAGATGACTCCCTTTCGATCGCCTTTTTGACGGCAGCTTATATCGGGCTCAATCAGGATTCCGTGATGGTGGATTCCTTGAAGGAAATTTACAAGCGTCATCCGGATAGACTTCACGTTTTGATGAATCTCGCCCTGCTAGAAACGAAACTCGAAAAGAAGGACCAGGCTTTGGTTCACTGGAAGCGCCTTTCGACAGCGGATAAGTATGCGGCAAGTGCCTATGGCATGCTCAGCGCCTATGCGATGGAAGATAAGGATTCCGTCAAGGCTTTGGAATATTTGGAAAAGGCTTATGAACATGAGCCTATCGCTTATCGCAACGCATTGCTTGTGCGCTATGCGAATGCAAAGGCTTATCAGAAGGCTTACAAGGTTTTAGACAAAGCGTTGCTTCCTAGTCCGAAACTGGATACTCTCCGCGCCAAGGTGCAGGAATCGGGCGACTTGGAAGAGCTTCGCAAATTCGATGCGGCGGCGACCCTCGACGTGGCGAGCGTGCATTATGAATATGGCTCCTTCTTGCAGATGAATGCGGAAGAACTGGAACGCTCTCCGACGACTCCGGAAAAATTGGACCAGGCGAAGCTTTACCGTAAAAAAGCGGACGACCATTATTTGGAAGCGGCCAAGATCGGCGGTGAATCGCAGAACCTGCTCTTTGCCTACGGTTCGAATCTTTTGATGCTCCAGCAGATCGATTCCGCGATTGTCGTCTTCAAGAAGATTTTTGAAAAGTATCCGCAAGATGCGATGGCGAAGAATCACTTGGGCTATTACCTCGTGGACTTGAATCGCAACGCTGAAGAATTGAAATGGGGAAGCTCCCTGATCGATGAAGCTTTGAAATTGAGTCCGTCGAATGTGGCATATATGGATTCGAAGGGTTGGGCTTTGTATCGCTTGGGCAAGTATCCGGAAGCGTTAATGATGATGGAACAGGTGGAAACAGCGGAAGATTCGCTGAAGGAAATGTTCTACCAGGATACTTCGATTTATTCGCACCTCGCTGCAATCTGCCAGGCGCTTTCTTTGAATAAGCGAGCTTTGGATTATTACCAGCGCGTTCTGAATATCGATCCGAAGAATGAAAATGCGAAGAAGCAGATTGAAGTTTTGAAGCAGGCGATTCAAAAATCCAAAGAAGAAGAGTCTGTGGAAAAGCTTGCCGAGGACGCAAAAACAGTACCTGCGAACGAACCCGCCAAGGTTCCCGCTGCAGAAAAGGATTCCGGTAAAACGCCTTGAAAAAGTTCTTCCCTTTACTCGCGATCTTTGCTCTTGCTTGGATGTTTATCGGTTGCGGACCGCGTTTGGCAAAGGGACCCGCAGAATCTTTGGAAGTGCACCTTCCGGACAGTCTCAAGGCAAAATTCTCGATTGAAGTGAACGATTCCGTGGAAGGTTCGCATTCGCTTTCGGGCGTTTTGTTTGCGGTGCCGTACAAGCGTTATCGCATGGAATTTTCGGGGCCGATGGGCATTGGCGTCGCTTCTGTTCTGTGGAGCGATACGGGTTGGACCTTGACGGTTTCGACGCGAAAGACTTATGCGGTCGGCAAGGGCTACGTACTCGGTGGCTTTGCTGGGATTCCGGTCTTTGACATTCACCAGATTGCGGCTTTCTTCTGGGGAGTCACTTTGCCCCACGGCGGAACGATCGATTCAACTCTGGATTCTTTAGAGAATCAGAAAATCTACGGGACAAATGCCTTTGGAATGCCTTTTGTGGCGACGCGGAATGCGGACGGTCGCATTGTGGAACTTTCTCAAGGGCCGGAACGCTTGGAATTTGTCGATTATGCAGAATTTGGAACTCTAGTGGCGCCTGCGGAAACGCGTGCTTATCGAGAAGGACGAAACGTACTTTCCATTCGCATTAAAAAGGTCCAAACGGATGCGGAATGGGGAAGCGGTACGTGGCGCCTGCCGGTTCCCGAAAATTATCAACTTTTGAAAGATTAGGATTTTGTAGTTTTTGAATATGAGACGTTTTTTCTTTTTCGCCTGGCTCGCCCTTTTTGCGTCTTCCTTTGCGGTGGACACGCTTGAAATTTTTGCGTTGCGTGTGCAGTTCTTGCAGGAATCTCCGGACAATTCCTTGACGACGGGAACGGGTCGTTTTGACTCGGACAGTGATACTTCCAATGCGAACTACAGCTTGGATCCGAGCGGTCACCGTGCGAGTGCCGCGTACTGGCAAAAGCATTTTGATTTTGCAAATAATTATTACAAGGCGGTGAGCAACGGAAACCTGGTGATCAAGGCTCGAATTTTTCCGAGTGGAGAGCCTTATACCGTTGACCATTACATTATCGATTACAACCGTACCGCCAAAAAGAAAGGCGAAAAGACCGCGGAGTTTGATGAAGCCCGTAGCCGTGACTACATGAATTTTATTTGGGACGCGGTCACTGAAGCGAACCAGTCGAAGGATACGCTTGACAATCCGTTTATCGTTCCGCAGTCCAAGAATTCGAATACCAAGCGAGCCTTTATGATTATTCATGCGGGCGCGAGCCGTTTGCTCGACGGCGGCAGCATGGGAACGAATAATGCGGATACCCAAGGCGATTTCATGGACGTCTATGTGACGCAGAATTTTTGGAGCTATCTCGATTCGACGGATACGACCCGAAACTGTGCCAAGGATTTGAATGGCATGATCATTCCGAATGCGACGTTCGATACGCTGAAGACGATGATGGTGACGAGCGAAACCGCTTCGCAGGATGGTTTGAACTGGGGCATTAACGGGACAATCGTTTACCAGATCGGTCGAGAACTCGGCATGCCGAATACCTATGATGTGGTGCAGGGAATTTCCCGTTTGGGCTATTTTGATGTGATGGACTTTGCCGGTTACAATGCGGGCAACGGCTTTTTTCCTGTTTTGCCTTCTGCATGGGTGCGTTCTTACATGGGCTGGACGAAGCCTGTGACGGTTTATCCGCCGAGCTCGGGTTCGATTACGGAGAATATCGTGGCGGCGGGCTCTGGAAACGGAACGGAAGTGGTGAAGGTTCCGCTTTCTTCGAATGAATATCTGTTGATTGAAAACCGGGAGCGTTCGCTGGGCGATTCGGCAAGGATTGCGGTTTCGTATGTACCGGCTTCGGATGTGGCAGCGGAAGCGGATTATGAAATCGTGACGAAGGTTTACCCGGTCGATAGTTTGCACGTTGCCTTTGAAGACAGCACTTGCGATTCGAAGGGGAAGAATTGCGTGAAGAACAAGAAGAAGCTGAACGGTGTGATTGTGAACCTTTCTTCTTTTGACGCGGGAATTCCTTCGAGCGGCATCGCCGTATGGAAGGTGAACGATTGGTATTTGAGGGAAGGCTTGCCCTATGGCGTTGCGAACTTCTGGGGCGGCGATACGGTGCGCGATCACCAGTATGGCATTATGCTTGCGGAAGCGGACGGCATTCTTTCGATCGGTAAAACGTTCAAGAATGCGCTCGGCCAGGATACCTATGATTACGGTTCCGGTTCGGATTTGATTCCGCATGTGCGGCAGGGTAAAGATTCGCCAAAGGATACGGTCTGGTCGATTAAACCTTCGGGCTACGGCAATACGGCGACGACAACAGGCGGCTATACGGGCATTACCGTGACCGCGAAAAAGGCGAAGGGTTATCACAAGGAAAAAACGGCAAACGCTTTTATGGGTGATAGCGTGGTGAACTTTGCCGCCGCTTCGATTCCGGTGACGATTTCCTGGGCTTCGAATTCTTTGATTTCCGGCTCCGAGTTCCCGAAGAATGTCGGTTTGAATGCGGCTGTCCGTGGCGCTGTGGCGCTCGATTATCCGGAAGGCATGGCGGTCGGTGAAGGCGAAAAGTTGATCGTCTTTGGCGCGGCGGACGGAACGCTTCAGGTGATGACGGCTTCGGGAAGCGCTTTGATGGAAAGCGATACGACCGTCAAGACGTCGATCCTTTCGAATGCAGATTCGACAGAAACGGTTTCGCTCTACCGCTTGGGAAGCTCTTATGGAAATCTCATCGGCATAGCAGCGGTGAAGGATTCCGTGTTCAGCTTGCATCAAAAGAAAGGTCTCGTTCGCACCGTGCTTTCCTCTGCAATCGATCAGGTTCAGTATGACCGCGAACTCGCTTCGCTGAAGGCGCCTGTAATCGGGCCGATGATTCGAAACGGTTACGTCTATGCTGCGGACTCGAACAAGCTTTACCGCTTCAAAACTTCGAACCTTTCGAAAGTGGAATCCTTTAACTTGCCGCAAAACTTTATTCCGCATGATATGGCGCTTTGCCCGGACGGGGAATCAGACAACATCGCTCTCGTCGGTAGGAATGCAGAAATGGCGCTGTACAAAGGCGATGAAGGCCGTGTGCAAAAGCTCGCCTCTCCGAAGATTGCGAATCAGAATTGGATCAGCGTGAAAAAGCAGAGCTTCCGCGTTGCGTGCTCGGACTTTGACCGCGACGGCCGTTCTGAAATGTTTGTGCTCGGCAGTCGCGGCTATGCGACGATGGTCCGAGCAAACGATTCCGCAACGGTCCTCTTTGCTCCGCGTTCCTTGAAACGTGGAAACGATGGAAAAAACGCTTTGGATGAAGAAACCTCTCCGATTGCCATTGGCGACGTGAATGGCGACGGTTATCCGGATGCGGTCTTTGTCGGTTACAATTTGGTTTATGCTCTCGACCGTTCGGGCGTTGTGCTTTCGGGCTTCCCGGTGACGGTAACGAAGAATTTGCCGGAGTATTCCTTCCTTTCGGATCCGCTGGTGATGGATGTGACGGGGGATTCGCTTCCGGAAATTCTCATTGGAACGAATGGCGGCATGCTGATGGCGTTTAATTCCAAGGGCAAGGCTGTTACAGATGGCTTCCCGATTTCGGCGGGCAACTTTGAATATGGCGAAACGGTTTACCCGCTGACGTTCTTTGTGGACAAAACGATGGATTCGCTTTCGACGCCTCAGGTTTATGCGTTCCAGCGCCATTCCGCTTCGGGATATAACCTGGCAAAGGCTTCGACGCATTCGGACGTGATGGCAAGATCCTGGAGCATTCCGGGGGCTGGTTATGAACGCTCGAACTTCTTTGACGCTTCGAAGCTTCCGGAACCTGTGGCGAGCGATTCTGTGGAAAGCATTGAAGAATTCTTTGTGTATCCGAACCCGGTGCGCGGAGGTGTCGCGAATGTGCGTTATACGCTCGGCATGAATGCAAAGTCTACGACACTTGAATTTTACGACATCACGGGCCTTTGCGTTTTTTCGAAGAAACTTGGGGCTGCTAGCAAGGGCGCAAATCAAGCAGACCAGTTGGACATTTCTCGCTTGGGCAGTGATGTTTACACGGCGCGTTTGAAGGTGAAGTTCACCTCGGGCAAAAAGAAAGAAAAGCTCTACCGCGTAGGCGTTGTCCGCTGACGGAGGTGCAAGATGCGCAACAGGAAATTCAAAGTCGCCGCCTTTGTTCTTGTAAGCATGCTTGGCGCCTGTTCTTCTCCGACGAACGGGGAAACGGGCGGCTTGGATTGCCCGGAATGCGACATCAAAACGAGTTCCGCTTCGAACACGAGTTCTTCGATGGAAACGTCTTCGGGGTCTAACAGTTCTTCGGGTTCAAACACATCCTCGAGCTCGGTAACGTTGTCCGTTTCTTGGATTAAAACTTCTGAATTTTCGGTTTCGCAAACGGAAATTACCCAAGCCGATTACGAAGCTTTGATGGGAACGCTTCCGACGCAGATGGTAAAAGCTAAAGGCGATTCTTTTCCGGTTTCGAATGTGAGCTGGTACGATGCTGTTCTTTTTGCCAATGCGTTTTCCAAACATTTAGGACTCGACACCGCTTATTCTTATACCTCAGTGAATGCGGGGAATAAAATTGTGGGACTCCGGACGGACTTAGAAGCGAACGCCGTTCGGCTTCCGACAAAAGCGGAATGGCAGGTGGCAGCTCGTGCGGGGTCTTTGGATACTTATTACTGGGGCACGGCAAAAGCTTCGGATTATGCACAGTACAACAATTTGACGGATGCGTATCAGCTTGTGGGGCAAAAGTTGCCAAACGCCTGGGGACTTTATGACGTTTCCGGAAATGTTGCCGAGTGGACAAACGATACGGCTCTCTGCGGCGGAAATTGGACGTCGGTAGCGAAGGAAATCGCTTTGGACGCCTATGAAAAACATCTTCCGGATTACGCTTCGACAACGACCGGCATCCGTGTTATTCTTATTTCAAAGAACGAACCATGATCACTTTTTCGAATGCTCTCCGGGAATCGATGCCGAAGACTCTTTCGAGCCTTCCGCTTCTTTCGATTGCCATTTTGGATTATAAAGATGAACTCGCAGTGAAGAACAAAGCCTTTGCCTTGTTCTGCGAAAAAAACGGTTTACCGTCGCCGGAAGAAGTGATCGCAAGCCCGCTTCCTAGAAATTACCGCACAACGACCAAACGCCGCGCCATTTTTGAAAACGGTGAATTCTCTTTGGCATTTGGCGAAGACGATCGTTCGGAATATGCGGAACCCCTTGAACCGGAAGAACATCTTGCCATTTACAAGCTCGTCGAAGGCTATTTGAAAAAGCCGGTTTTTAAGGCTCTTGCCGAAGCGATGAACTGGCTGATTATTCGAGGCTCTTACAAGCGTCGCACGGTCATCTTTAACGTGCATGAGATGAACGCTTCTGTGGTGCGCAAGTTGAAGCTCATGGGCGAACATTTGACCGCCTCGGAGCTCGGCGTTTTTTCGGCTCACGTTTACTTTGACCCGACCTGTTCCGACTACTATCTGGAAGCCCGACGTCCGACGAACGCGCTTGCGTTCAAAACGCTTTACGGCCCCAAGGATCTTTCGCTTGACTTGGGCGATATCCGTTTGAAGTATCCGGTTACAGGCTTTAGCCAGATCAATGAATCGCAGATTCCGAATCTGCTTTCGAAGGCAAAGGAACTTTTGCAACCGAATGCGGAAGAGCACATGCTTGATCTCTACTGCGGTTATGGACTTTTCTCTCTTGGCATCGGCAAAAATGCGAAGTCCACTTTTGGTGTGGAATGGGAAGGCCCTTCGATTGAATACGCGAAGAACAGTGCGCGATTCCTGAAACGGATGAATGCGAAATTCCTTGCGGGAAAAATCGACGCCGAATTTGTGGAAAAGAAAATTCCGAAGTTTCGCGAACCGGAAGTCATTCTACTGGATCCGCCGCGCAAAGGCGTGGAACAGGGCGTGATTTCGGCTCTTGCCAAAAGGAATCCGAAACGCGTTCTGCATGTGTTCTGCGGTACGGATGAAATACCGCGTTCCGTAAACCAGTGGCGCATGGCCCATTATCAAGTTTCGAAAATTCAACCGCTGGATCTTTTTCCGGGAACTCCGCATTTGGAAACGGCTGTCTTGATGACGAAAGCGGATGTGCGAAAGTAAACGTGACGTAAAAGCCGGAAAGGAATTGCGCGATGCGTTGCCCTTAAACGAATTCGGCGTCAATGGGTTACCTTCGGGGAACTGGAATTTATTTTGTGCGTATTCCGCAAAAAAGGCTGCCCGGAGGGCAGCCTTGAACATTAAATGCGAATTTCTTTTGGGCTAGACTTTGATTTTTTGGGCGCTAATCACGACACTAGTTCCCTTAGTACTTGGTGTAATTTTGATTTCCACGAGATATGTATAATCGGATGTTTCCAATTGATAGATTGTTGTGCCACTTTTGTCGCTTACCAACATATAGTCCGCATTTTGCAATGCTGATTTTAATGAATTGACAAATGTTGTCAACGCGGCGTCTAATTGCAAATAGCCCTTGCTCGCCTTCCAGATGGTGGTGTCCACGGTAGACAAATCGCTTTTCGAGAAATTGGCGAACTCCTCCAAAAAGTCCAAATGTCCATCGTTAAATACCGCTTCCGAAGCGGAAGACATCACGATCACGCTTGAGCTGAAAGGCACCTCGCTGCTGCTGGAGAACACGGCGCTTGAGCTGGAAGGCTCCTCACTGCTGCTGGAGAACACAGCGCTTGAGCTGGAAGGCACCTCGCTGCTGCTGGAGAACACGGCGCTTGAGCTGAAAGGCACCTCGCTGCTGCTGGAGAACACAACGCTTGAGCTGAAAGGCACCTCGCTGCTGCTGGAGAACACAACGCTTGAGCTGAAAGGCACCTCGCTGCTGCTGGAGAACACAGCGCTTGAGCTGGAAGGCTCCTCGCTGCTGCTGGAGGACGAAGCACTGCCGAAGGAAGAAAAATGCTGGATGATCCAGTGGTGGCCAATATCCTCACAATCGGACTGGATAATGGATTTCACCAAGGACTGTTTAGAGACATCCACATCGAGGAATGAAAATTCTATAAAGCCATGGCCGTAACCAGTTTTTACCTTAGCATTTTTGAACAACTCCATATAGGGATGCGAGGATTTGAGACCGGTAAGCTCCGCCACCTTGGCCCAATCGCCAGCGTTGCTCGCATCGTCAATTGCATCCACAATGGTTTTTTCGCTTTCTATATAGTCGTCCCTTAAAATCCCGCCCAGCCCGCATAACTATTGGGAAAAACTGATTTCTACCCTGTGAAAATATTGCAAGGTTTTCTAAAATATGATTGAAAACCTTGCAATTTTTTATGTACAGACCGCCAAAATCCCACGCACAGACAAGCCTTTTCTGTTCCCTTGAGGAGCAGTTGAACCACAAGCATTCCCTCTACGTTCTCGCGAACAAGATTGACTGGAACAAGTTCGAGACCGAGTTTTCGAAACGGTTTGACGACAAAATGGGTGCGCCGAACAAGCCGATCCGTCTCATGACCGGGCTCATCATCCTGAAGCACATCCGCAACGTATCGGACGAGTCCGTCGTGGAGCAGTTTCAGGAAAACGCCTATTACCAGTATTTTTGCGGAGAACGGTTCTTCTCGACGGAGCAACCCTGCGACCCGAGCGAACTTGTTCACTTCCGGCACATGATTGGCGAAGCGGGCATGGACATGATCCTCAAGGAAAGTATCCTCGTCAACGATGACCACGATAAACAAGGACCGACAGGATGCGGCACGGTCTTTCTTGACACGACCGTGCAGGAAAAGAACATCACGTTCCCTACAGACGCCAAACTTGCGAACAAGATAATAGAACAGGTACAGAGGATCGTGGAAGAGCATGATCTTCCGCAAAGACAGTCCTACAAGAGAACCTTGAAGAAGGTCCATCGTGACCAGCGTTTCCGCAATCACCCGAAGAACGGCAAGAAGGCTCACAAGGCAGATCGCAGGCTGAAGACAATCGCGGGACGGCTCGTCCGTGAATTAGAGCGAAATCTCGCCAGCAAGAACTTGTTGAACACGTACAAAGAAAAAATCGAGCTTTTCAAAAAAGTTCTGGCACAGAAGAAATGCGACAAGGACAAGGTCTATTCGCTTCACGAACCCGAAGTAAAATGCATCGGCAAGGGCAAGGAACACAAGAAATACGAGTTCGGCAACAAGGTGTCAATCGCCCGGAGCTACAGCGGCATCATTGTCGGCGCGGTCTCGTTCCGGGACGAGTATGACGGACATACGATAGACGATACGCTTGACCATGTTGAACAAATGCTTGGATTCAGGCCGAGCCAGGCCGCATGCGACCGAGGCTACCGCGGACAAAAGGAATCCGGAACGACAAAGATCGTGATACCGGACGTCCCGAAGAAAAACGCGACTTACTACCAGAAGGAAAAGGCTCACAAGCTTTTTTGCAAGAGGGCAGGCATCGAGCCTATCAACGGCCACCTGAAAAGCGACCACCGTATGGGTAGAAATTTCTACAAGGGAATCTTTGGCGACATGCTCAATGCAAAGCTTGCAGCAGCGGCGTTCAACTTCAAGAGGGCCATGAGGCGCTTTTTTGTCCTGTTGGAATGGCTATACTGTTGCTTCCTTTGCCGGGAAGGGGTGAATAAAAACGGCGAACCTCCTTATCCTGCGCTCGCGAAGTGACTTTTTAAGGGTCAACTATATAATTTTGATAAGCAAACTGAAGCTCCAGATTTAGTTTCTCATCGGGGCTGCCCGGTCCGTTTGACCAGAGGCGAGCCTTTGGTTGTGGGGCGATGGTTTGATCCAAACAGCCGTACAGATTCACTTTATATACGTTGCAAAGCTGATCTTCTCCATCTTTGGTCAAGTATTGCGTAATGGCGCTGATATTTGCCGGGGAGTTCGGCATTTTTATGCGCGTTACCGCCCAGGGACCATAAGCTTTGGTGGAATCGATGCTTAGAGAAATATGTCCGCCATTTTTTACTATGTCGCACAAAATGGAAGTAGCATCTTCGTCGCTTTCTTCACAAACTTTCGTAGTATCGTTCAATGTGCTTTCCATCAATGCAGCTTGCTCAATCATCTCTTTGATGTCCGTCTGATAAGCGTTGCCGATGAAAGCCGAGTAATAGCTGGCTTGTTGAAATTTCTCCACAACCACCGAATCGCCTTCGATGTAAAACGAGGAGTTTGAAATGGTGTCATTTGGGCATTGCTTAATATATTCCCTCGGTGTCGCCGAACTGCTCGAAACCGTTGCGGAACTACTGCTTTCTTTGGTGCTGGAGCTGCTCAAGATGGTGTCTGCAGCCGAGGAACTACTCGGTTTCTTTCCCGACGAGGAGGAAACGTCCGAAGTATCCGTTGCGGAGGTGTCCGTTCCTGTCGTGTCGCCAACGAGAATCCATTTGCCGTCTTCGCAAAAGTAATCCGCGGAATCGCTTTCCACGTAGAGCGTGTCTCCGGCGATTTTCTCGGTGCATTCGGGTAGGTCGTCTTTCGTGCTGAAGATGTCCTGGTCCTTGCTTCCCGAACTGCTGTCTTCTCCGCAGGCGAAAAGGCTCAAGAGAGCTGCGCCCGCAGCGACTTTTTTCAAGGTGAAAAGTTTCATATTCTCTCCATTGTGATGATTTTAAGCTGTTTAAAATGTAACAATTATCTGTATTTTTTACTTACACTTTTACAAAGTGAACCTCTACCCTCAGTCAGAGCTTGGTTTCTGAATTTTGAATACCCCATATTCCGCACTCCAAACCTCATACTGCTCCCTCAAGTCAAAACCTATATTTAAGAAATGAACACCTTCGATTGCATTTACTCCCGTCGTAGCACCCGCCGTTACAAGCAGGTCCCTGTGGAACTGGAAAAGGTACAAAAGGTTATCGAAGCGGGGCGCTTTGCTCCGAGCGGTGGAAATAACCAGTCCGCGCACTTTTTTGTGATTCTCAAAAAGGATGTGATTCAAAAGCTCGTAGCTCTGGTGGAAAAAGCCTTTGCCAAAATGGAAGTGACGGAAGGCATGTACAAGAGCTTGCGCAATTCGATTTTGCAGTCGAAAAAAGGCGGCTATGTTTTTTGCTATGACGCTCCGGTTTTGATCATCGTTGCGAATCAAAAGGATTACGGCAACAACATGGCGGATACCGCTTGTGCAATCCAGAACATGATGCTCGAAGCGAATGAACTCGATTTGGGAAGCTGTTGGATCAATCAGCTCCGCTGGCTGAACGAAGATCCGGATCTGCTCGCGTACTTGCAGGAACTCGGCATGCATGAAGATGAACGGGTTTACGCGTCGGTAATTATCGGATACCCGGAAACGGAAGACGGTTTGCCGCTTCGCAAGGCGTTGGACCGCAAGGGCAATGAAGTGACTTGGATCTAGTTGAACGGCGAGTCAAAGGTCTAGCCGTGTAAAATTTTATATAAATCGGAGAAGGGGCGCTCTTTTTATTTTTGCGTATTGCTTAAGGTTTTTGACTTTTAGTGTGTAAAAATTTATTTTTGAACTTGATATGTCGGCGATAGATAAATTGTTTGATTACGACGATTACCGCCGTTTTCTACAAGATTATTTTGACGAGCAGAAAAAGATGCGCGCCGTTTTTTCGCATCGCTTTTTTGCAGCCAAGGCTGGCTTCCGTTCTTCATCTTATTGCCTGAACGTGATTCGTGGACGTTTCAATCTGACGCCAAAATCCATTGAAAAAATGACGAAGGCGATGGGCCTTGGTCGTCGGCAGTCCAAATATTTTTCTGCCCTGGTGGAATACAATCAGGCAAAGCGCAGTGATGAGCGTGAAAGTGCTTGGGATGAAATTATCCAGATCCGTTCGCAGAACGAATTCTCGCATGTTTCCCACGATCAGAAGGAATATTTTTCCAAGTGGTATTATCCGGTTTTGCGAGAACTCGTGGTGCATTCGGATTTTGACGGTGACATGATGCACTTGGCGCGGTCTGTGGAACCTTCCATTTCGACGGAAGAGGCCCGGGTGGCTGTCGATAACATGCTCCGCTGGGGACTGATTCAAAAGGATAAATCCGGTAAGTACAAAAGTACCGCTTTGATGCTTGACGCCAAACAGGTTTCTCCGATGGATTTGCGTCAGATTCGCCGGGAATATGTGCAGCAGGCGATCGGTTCTGTTGAAACGAAAAAGCCTTCTGAACGTTTTGCAACGTTTACTACTCTCGCGATGAGTGAAAAATCCTATGATTATGCGGTGAAGGTTTTGGAAGAAGCGCGTCGGAAAATTATCGCAAAGGCATCGGATGATCCGATTGTCGATAAGGTTTACGAGATGATGGTCGTTGCGTTTCCGATGAGCAAAAAATTAGAGAAGGAGACGAAAAATGAAGCTGAGTAAAAATTGCTTTGTTAGTTTGTTCGTAATCCTTTGCGGTGTATGGGTGAGTTGTAGTGATGATCACCGGAATGCGGGCGGCGTAACGGATATCGGAAATTCGATTGCAGGTACGGTGACGCTTGCGGACGGTGTGACGCCGGCGGTTGCGGCCCGTGTTGTTGCCTATGCGGATTCCTGGGAAAGCGCTGGAATTTTAGACTCGATCGAAACCGCGACGGATAGCCTTGGACGCTTTACTTTGGACGATGTGCCACGTGAAATGCAGGTGCTGTATGTCTCGAAGGATGCGGAAAATTATCTCGCCCGTGTGGTGAAGGATTCGGTGGATTACATTCTAGGCAACTCCAAGTCTTTGACGGGCTCAATCGCGGAACAGACGATGGGCAAGGTGCGTATTGTCGGTACGAGCCTTGAAGCTTTTTTGGATTCAAATGGAAACTTTGCGTTTGACGCAGTGCCGTATGGAGAGCTTTCGCTCGTTTATGTGAAGGATGGAGCATCCCTTGCGCATTATGAATTTGCAACATCGGAGTCGGACTCGGCAGAAATGCTTCTTCCACCGCTTGCCGTTTCCGAAAATGGAGATTCTGTTCTTGTGATTGCGGAAGTGCCGGAAGGCACCGCTCCAGATCCAGCTGATTCTTTGACGGTAATTTCTGTTGAACTTTCGGGCGCTCCGATGGAAACACTTTACGGCTTTGTTCTTCCGGTGAAGTTCAACGATAAAATCGATTTTGAAAAATTCTCGGATCCGGCAGCTTTTCAGGTTCTTTCTGAAGACGGTGCGGAATTGAATTTTGAAGTCGACTACTGGACGCCTTCTGCATCGCAGGGAGTGCTCTGGGTGCGCCTGGATTCTTTGCCGGCGGGAACGCAACGGGTGGACCTTTCGCTCGCATTGCGGGAAAAGCCTTTGGCTCCGCAGGGAGCATTCCTAGAAGCGGATTCGGTGATGGCAAGTTTGCACATGAATGGAGACGCGACGATTCATGCTGCGACCGATTCCGATGCCGCTTACGGAATCATCGGTTACGGGGCGACGCTTTCCGCAGGGCAGTATATTTCTCTCGATTCGATGAATCCTTGTTCGGGGGATTTTACGCTTTCCGTTTGGGCATTGTGGAACGGCGACAACGGCAATCATCAGATTCTGTTTGCCAAGCGTGCTTCTTGGGCGGACTCGACTCTTTTCCAGTGGTACTTTGAAGCGAACTCCGGTGTGTTTGCGGTGTACGATGTTCTGCACTGGGATTCCTTGCCGGGAGTTTCTTTGAAGGCGGATTCGACGCAGTGGAAAATGCTCAGTCTCGTTTCGAAGAACGATTCCGTTTCGATGTTTGTGAACGGTAAACGGGTCAGCGAGCCGATAGCCTTTCAGCCGCGAGAATTGGATATGGCCCTTCCGTTCCGCGTAGGCGGTAATGACGTAGAAGATGAAACGTGGAACGGGTCGTTGGATGAAGTCCGCGTGGTGAGCAAGGCCCGGTCTGCGGAATGGTTGCGCTTGGAGTATGAGACCCAGTACGCGGCGAAGAATTTACCGGACTGATGCTCTTGTTTAAAACAGAAAAGCGGTTCCTGGATGGGAGCCGCTTTTCTGTTTTTTTGACTTAGGAAAGAAGATTATTCGTACTTGATGACCTGAGCCGGGCAGCCTTCTGCCGCGTTCTTGATGTCTTCTTCGTACTGGCTGTAATCAACGCCTTCGTTCACCTTCATTTTTTCGGGGACGGAGAACACTGCGTCGCAGACACCTTCGCAGGCGCCGCAAGAGATGCATTCGCTGGCGGATTCATCGAGCCAAACCTTTTTAATTGCCATAGATCTTGCCTCTGGTTATGAATGTGCCAAAACGACGAATTCTAGCACATTCGGGTGGTTGTTTCTTTGAATATAGTAATTCTTGCATGGAAAAGGAGGCGAAAATTCTCAAAAATCCGTGTCGGAGAAAATGCCGTTTGACGCTCCGCATTTAAAATATAAGGTGCAAAACTTGGGGATTTATAAATAAATTTGTTTCCAAAATCACAAAGAGGTACACAGAGAAATGAAAAAAGTCGTCGTTAAAATCGGTGGCAGTCTCGCAATCGACGAGGCCAAGCTCCTGGATTTTACTCGCGCGGTCGCTAAGCTCTCTGCCCAGGATTTCCAGGTGGCAGTGGTGCATGGCGGTGGTAAGGATATCAACGAGAACATTGCGCTTCTTTCCGAAGAACCGCGATTTATCGAAGGTCTGCGAGTGACGACTCCGAGCATCATGAAGATGGTCGAAATGACTCTCTCTGGCCATGTGAACAAAAAGCTCGTCCGCATGCTCGAAAACGAAGGCGCATCCGCTATCGGTATTTCTGGCGTGGACGGCAAGCTCTTTGAAGCGAAGAAACGTGAAGGCGGCGTGGACTTGGGCCAGGTCGGCAATATCGCGAAGGTCAACCCGAAGATTGTGACGGACCTTTGGACGGCTGGCTGGACGCCGGTCGTAAGCCCGATTTCCATCGGCGAAGGTGTCGCTTGGAATGTGAACGCGGATACCGCGGCGTCGGAACTCGCCATTGCACTCCAGGCAGACAAGTTCCTTCTTGTGAGCGATGTTCCGGGAGTTCTCGACAAGGAAAAGAATCTCGTTTCGAGTCTCGACGAAGCCAAGGTAGATGCTCTAATCGCCGACGGTACGATTAGTGGCGGTATGATCCCGAAGGTGAAGGAAAGCATCAAGGCGATCAAGCTCGGACTCGGTGAAATCCACATTCTCGGCTGGAAGGATGCGGATACGTTTGTGAAACAAATTCAGGGAGAATTGAACTATGGCACAATCCTTCGCTAATCTTTTGGAACAGGATCAGGCGACCATTGCTCCGCTTTACGGCAAGGTCGATATCAATTTTGTGAAGGGTGAAGGCTCGTATCTGTTTGATGACAAAGGTGACAAGTATCTGGACTTCGTCGCGGGCATCGCCGTGAACGGTCTCGGTCACCAGAATGCAGGCATCAAGGCTGCAATCGTTGAACAGTTGAACCATTTCAACCACATTAGCAACCTTTACCCGAACTACCCGCAGATCGCTCTCGGCAGGAAGCTCTTGGAAATCACGGGCTTCGATAAGGCGTTCTTTTGCAACTCCGGAACGGAAGCGAACGAAGGCTGCATCAAGTTCGCTCGTAAGTATTTCAATCGCAAGGGTGAAGCGCATCGCCAGAAGATAGTGACTTTCATCAACAGCTTCCACGGTCGTACTTTCGCCGCTCTTTCTGCAACGGGTCAGCCTTCCATTCGTGAAGGTTTCGGTTCGATGCCGGGTGATTTTGTACACGTTCCTTGGAACGATGTGGATGCGCTCAAAAAAGAAATTGACGGCAACTCTTGTGCGATCATGCTCGAAAGCCTTGCGGCAGAAGGCGGCGTGATGACCCTTTCGAAGGAAATGGTCGAAGCGATTAACAGCCTGCAGAAGGAATACGGCGTTCTCGTGATTCTCGATGAAGTGCAGGCTGGCATGGGCCGTCTCGGCACGTTCCTCGGTTTTGAAAAGTACGGACTGAATCCGGATCTCGTTTCTTTGGCAAAGGGAATCGGCGGCGGTCTTCCGCTCGGTGCGGTTCTTTTGCGTCAGAAGATTGCCGATCAGCTGAAGCCGGGTGATCACGGTACGACGTTCGGCGGCAACCCGATCGCTTGCGCGGCGGGCCTTTCCGTTGTGGAACAGATTGCACAGCCGGCGTTGCTGAAAAACGTGGAAGAGCGTTCTGCAGAGCTGCGGGCAGGCCTTTCGAAACTCGCTGAAAAGTACACTTCGATTCTCGCCGTGCGTGGCGAAGGCTTGATTCTCGGCCTCGCTTTGGACGAAAATCTTCCGGTGGGCAACGTGATTACCGCAGCTCGCGAAGAAAAGCTGATGGTGCTTTCTGCCAAGGGAAACGTTCTCCGTATGCTTCCGCCGCTGAATGTTTCTGCGAATGAAGCTCGTGAAGCGATTGCAAAGCTCGACGCCGCTTTTGCTAAAGTTTCCAAGTAAGAAATATTTTTAAAGCGAAAGCCCGTTCGCGTGAACGGGCTTTCGCTTTTGTAAACGGAATCGCTTACTGCTTGTTCGTCGGAGCTTGACGGGCGATCGGAGTCAGTTCGCCGTGCTTGCGGAACAGGTGCTTGACGAGCGTGTTGAAACCGCGGAAAACGCGATAGCGTTCTCTCGGATTCTTGATCGCCATGATGCCCTGACGGATGATGTAACTCGGGCGTAGATAGAATTCGCGGCGAGCCTTGTCGCAGAAGTCCACGAGAGCCTGGCTCGAAAGTCCCGGTCGCTTGATCGTTGTGCGATGGAAACCATCCTTGTCAAGCCACTGGTTGTAATCGGTGCTTTCGAGGGCGCCGCTTGCGACGGCTTCCTTGTAAGCTTCGGTTCCCGGATAAGCCATAATCGGGTAGAACTGGGCGGTATTCGGGTTCAGTTTTTTCGCATAGTCCAAGGTCATGCGGAGAGTTTCCGGGGTGTCGCCCAGGTTTCCGACCATGAAGCATCCGTGCACAAGGAAACCTGCCTTGCGGGCGTCCTTGGTGAATTGGATAGCGCGGTCGATGCTCTTCACGCCCTTGTGAATATTTTTCAAAACATCCGGGCTTGCGCTTTCAAAACCGACGCACATTTCACGACCGCCGGCCTTGTGCATCAGCTTCAGAAGTTCGAGCGGAACGTCGGCACGGGCATTGCAGCTCCATGTAATCTTCAGTCCGCGGCGGAGAATTTCCTCGCAGATTTCCTTCACATGGCGATGGTTTGCGGTGAACGTATCGTCTTCGAAGAAGACTTCGCCCAGGTCTTCAAAATGTTCCTTGATGTATTCGAGTTCGTCGACGACATCCTTCGGATCGCGCATGCGGAAAACGTGACCGTTCAGCGTTTGTGGAATGACGCAGTAGCTGCAGCGGTTTGGGCATCCACGACCGGAAAGAATCACAATCAGCGGGTTCAGGTTTGCGCCGTAGAAGTAACGCTTGTAGCAAGAATACAGATGCTTGTAATAGGTCTTGCTGACCCACGGAATCTCGTTCAGGTTTGAAATCTTTGGACCTTCCGGCTGGAAGTCGACGCCGCCTTCCGGTGTGCGGTAGGCGAGACCTGCGATGTCCGAGGGATGAGAGATTTCGCCGCGGAGGTGCCTGACCAGGTTGCGGCAGGTGTAGTCCGCTTCGCCGATGATGACGTAGTCCAGGTTCGGTTCCATCTGCATGCATTCGAGCGGTTCGGCTGTCGCATGCGTTCCCATGATGGCGGTCGGAACGTTGAACATAACCTTGAGCGTTTTGATGACGGAAAGGTCGTTGATGATACTCGGAGTGCTGGTGCTCGCGATGATCAGTTCCGGGCCAAAGGCGCGGATGGCTGCGGCCGTCTTTTCGAGGTCGAGGTCCATTGCAGGACTGTCGATCAGCTGAATTTCGTTGTTATCCGCTTCCACGGTTCCGGCTGCATAGCTCAAGAACATCGGCCAATAAAGCGTACTGGACTTGGTCACGCACGGGCTCCGGGATTCCCGACTAAACATCGGGAAATATGGCGGATTTAAAAAGGTAACTTTCATAATCCCCCACAAAATACATTCTAATTTTTAAAAAGAAAGTAGGATAGTGAAATGGAAATGCAAAAGTACGCTATAATCGCCTTGTTTTTGCTCGCATCCCATGTGTTAGCTGCGGATGCGTTGGATACGGTCCGTGTGAGTGCAGCAGATGGAACGTTGCAAGAAGTTTACACCGTGCAGAAAGACACAAAAATTCGCCAAGGCCACTTTGTTTCGTATCATCCGAACGGAAAGCTAGGCGTTGAATCCAATTACTTGGACGGCAAGCTCGACGGACTTTACAAGAGCTACTATGTGAACGGTCAACTTTGGCAAGAAGTGGAATACGCCGTGGGAAAAGAACACGGGGTATCGAAGACTTACTATGAAAATGGAAAGCTCCGCAATCAGGATACCTTTGTCATGGGAATCCCGGAAGGCATTTCCAAGGAATGGGATTCGACGGGAACGCTCCGTTCGGAAATGACCTATGTGAAAGGTTATGTCAACGGGGTCGCTCGCATGTTCGACGCGAACGGCATGATTTCGGAAGACATGGAATTTGTGAACGGAATCCGCGAAGGAATCTACCACAAGTACAACAAGGGCATCGTGGTGCACACGGCAAAATTCCGTCGCAACCGTTGCGTGGAAAATTGCAATTTCTAAAGTCCTAAAAAATTACGTTTTCTGAATTTCAGAAGTCTGTTCTGCGCTCTGCGGAACGGACTTTTTCTTTTTCAAGCCCTTGTACAGAATGTAGCAGACAAAGAGTCCTGCAAGGCCTAAAAGAATCATCGAGAGCTCGGAATTGTACTTCTGGATGATATCGCTTTGTCCGTGGGCAATCACGCCGAGAATGGCAAGGACCATGTTCCAGACCAGTGCGCCGAGTGCGGTGAAAAGAGCAAAGGTGCTGAGCTTCATACCCGAAAGTCCTGCGGGAATCGAAATCAGCTGACGGATTGCCGGAATCAAACGGCCGACGAAAGTGGAAATGGCTCCGTGGTCGCGGAAAAACTTTTCGGCCTGTTCCACTTTTTTAGAATCGAGCAGGCACATGTGACCGAGACGGGAGTCCGCAAACTTGTAGATAATCGGCTGACCGAGAACCTTGGCGAGAAAATAGTTGATGAACGCTCCGCATAGCGCACCGAACGTGGCCGCGAGAACGAGCAGAACGATGTTCAAACCGGAATCCGGCTGTAGGGCCTTGTAAGCGGCGGGCGGCACCACGACTTCACTCGGGAACGGAATAAAGGAACTTTCAATCGCCATCAGCAGGGCGACGGAACCGTAGTTCAAATTATCGCTGTACCAATCTGTAATCTTCGTGTAAATCGAAGAGGGTTCCGAAGCCAAGGCGGAAACCGCCGAAATAAAAAGGACGATCGTCAAGATGCGGAAAACTCGTTTAAACACGGAAACTCCTTTTTTGTGGATTCCAAAGATAGTTTCTGAATCGGATGGTATTTGGAAAGTATATATTGTTAAAGGTGCTTTGCGAAAGGAATTAGGTTGTGTATGAAATTTTTAGCGTTGCCGCTTTTTTGCGCGGCTTGGGCGTTTGCCATTCTCCCGAATGAAAATCTTTCTCAAGGCAAGATGGCCTATGTCGATGGAAACGATTCGAGCGCTTACCTGACAGATGGGAGTCTCACGAATTGGAAATATAAGGAATCCAAGAATGTGGCTCTTCATATTGGGGAAGGACCTTCCAAGGTGTTTGTTTCTTGGGAGCTTTATTCGTTCGGCGGAATTGACTGGGCGGATTTCGCTTTGGCTTGCCCGCATACAAAAACGCTTTTGACGGACTTCGCCATTTTGACTTCGGCAAACAGCACCACGGGCTTTGACGGTGACTGGGATACGGCTTATGTCGTCACCCAAAACCAAGTGCTTGCGCGCGGTGTGGCGGTAGATTTTGAAGGCAAGTCGTGGATCCGCTTGGTTTCTGACGATAACGCGGGGCAGTTTTTGGAAGTAGAAGTTTTTGACATCAGCAACGGCCAAAACGATACCTGGTTTTTCATGGGGACGAGTATTTCGGCGATGGGGATCAAGCAGCAGGATTCGGATACGACCAAGACGACTGCAATGCTTATTCATGAGCAGTTCCCGGACTTTACGCCGGCGATGCTTCGCGGTGGCGTCTCCTGCATTAATACGACAGACATTGTGAATCATTTGCCGGAGTATTTGGAAGCGGTTGGGAACGTGAATTTTTGGGCGATTGAAATGGGAACGAATGACGGCTGGGGCGGCGGTACGTGGAACCTTTCGACCTATGTCCAGAACTTGCAGACGATTATCGATGCCGCAAAGGCGTATGGAATTTCTGTGGTTCTTGCTCGAACGCTTGCAACGGATTCAAGCAAGGCCGGCTGGCAAATCGCGCCGGAATTTCTCGCGGCGGAAGATAGCCTGATTCAGGTAAACGGTCTTTATCAGGGCCCGGATTTTTATGCGTTCTTTAAGGAACATCCGGAATATTTAGCTTCCGACGGTGTGCATCCGAATGGAGAAACGGGCGGAGGCGCAGCAATGCACCGTTTGTGGGCAGAAGCAATCGCCCCGATTTATGCGGACACGACTTCGGCAATTTATTCCCATCGAAAAAGGGCTTCGTCGGCATCGCCTTCGCTTGTGAAAGTCATTGTGAATGGTGGAAGTGTCGAAATTCGCACCCCCAAGGGAAGCTCGGTGCAAAATTTTGATGCGAAAGGCCGTATCGCGCATTGATCCTGGATTTATAAGAATAAAAATCCCGTCGGCATAGCCGGCGGTTTTGAATACATAAAAAGCACCGCGGAATCGCAGTGCTTTTTCATTTCACAGTTCAGAAGAACTTAGTGCGCGTTAGCGGACTGTTCCTTCTTTTCTTGAGCGATAGCGTCGACAACGGCGATCACGGCAAGCTTGAAGATGTCGTGAATGGAGCTGTCGCCTTCGACAAAGTGAACCGGCTTGTTCAAGCCCATCTGGACAGGACCGATGTTTTCGGTCACACCCATTTCGAGGAGCATGTGGCAAGTGGTGCTTGCTGCGCTGAGGCTCGGGAAGATGAGCGTGTTGACGGTCTTGCCGAAGAGCTTCGTGAACGGATACTTGCGATCGCGGTGCTTGTCGTCGATAGCGAGGTTAACCTGCATTTCGCCATCCACAACGAATTCCGGATACTGTTCGTGGAGCTTCTTCACAGCCTGACGGACGGTTTCTGCACAACCCGTCGTCTTCGGATCGCTTCCGAAGTTCGAGTAGGAGAGCATTGCCATCACCGGGTCGAATGCGAAGAACTTCACGGCGTCGTGCGTGAGCTTTGCAATATCGACGAGCGTGTCCGCATTTGCGTCGGAGTTCACGAGTGTGTCTGCGAGGAAGTAAACGCCCTTTTTCGTACTCACGATGTGGAGTGCGCCGAAGTGGTTGTAATCCTTGCGAATGCCGATGACCTTCTTGGCGGTTTCGATGGAATCTGCCATGTTGCTGTGGTTACCGACGAGAACTGCGTCTGCGGCGCCGGTCTTGAGGAGCATCATACCGAAGCGGTCTCGACGGAACATTTCGTCGTAAGCCTGCGGAAGCGTGACGCCCTTGCGACCGTTTTCTTCGCAGTAGATCTGAGCGAACTTGTGGCGACGGTCGTTTTCTTCTGCAGAACGTGGGTTGATGATCGTGATGCCGTCCATGGAGAGGGATTCTTGTTCGAATAAATCCTTGATGACTTCTGCGTTACCGAGAAGGATCGGCTTTGCAACGCCTTCCGTGAGAGTCTGGACTGCAGCCTTGATCGACTTGATGTTTTCGCCGTCGGTGAAGACGAGACGCTTCGGAGCGGACTTTGCCATGTCCGTAAAGCCACGCATGAGCTTGTTGTCGTAACCCATCATATCGCGGAGCTTGTCGTAGTAAGCGTTCCAGTCGGTGATCGGCTTGTGAGCGACGCCGCTTTCAACAGCAGCCTTAGCGACAGCGATGGAAACATCGGTGAGAAGGCGCGGGTCGAGCGGCTTTGGAATGAGATAGTTTCTGCCGTAGGAGAAGCGTTCGGAGTTGTAAGCGATGTTCACGACTTCCGGAACCGGCTTGCGGGCGAGTTCAGCGATAGCGCGAACAGCAGCGTGCTTCATGTGTTCGTTGATTTCCGTTGCGCGGACGTCGAGAGCACCTCGGAAGATGTACGGGAAACCGATCACGTTGTTCACCTGGTTCGGATAGTCGGAACGGCCCGTTGCAAAGATGATGTCTTCGCGAGAAGAAATGGCGACATCGTAAGAGACTTCCGGAACCGGGTTGGCGAGTGCAAACACGATCGGGTTCTTCGCCATGGACTGAAGCATTTCCTTCGTGAGGATGTTCGGCTTGGAAAGACCGAGGAAGAGGTCTGCGCCCTTCATCGCTTCTTCGAGCGTGTGGATATCGCGATCCGTTGCGTAGACAGCCTTTTGCGGGGTGAGCTTTTCGCGGTCTTTGCGGATCACACCCTTAGAGTCGAGCATGACGATGTTTTCGCGCTTGATGCCGAGGGAAACGTAAAGGTTGGTGCAAGCGATAGCAGCTGCGCCAGCGCCGTTTACGACAGCGTGGATTTCGTCGATTTTCTTTCCGGCGACGTCGAGAGCGTTGATAAGAGCTGCGCTACTGATGATAGCTGTGCCGTGCTGGTCATCGTGCATGACCGGGATGTTGAGTTCCTTCTTCAAGGTTTCTTCGATTTCGAAGCATTCCGGAGCCTTGATGTCTTCCAGGTTGATGCCGCCGAAAGTCGGAGCGATGCCCTTCACGATATCGCAGAATTTTTTGGGGTCCTTTTCGTTGACTTCAATGTCGAACACATCTACGCCAGCGTAAATCTTGAACAGGAGGCCTTTTCCTTCCATCACCGGTTTACCGGCGACTGCACCGATGTCACCGAGGCCGAGAACGGCGGTACCGTTAGAAATCACAGCAACGAGATTGCCTTTTGCGGTGTAATCGTAGGCTTTGTTGTTATCCTTTTCAATTTCACGGCATGGTTCGGCGACACCTGGCGTATAAGCAAGGCCGAGGTCCGTCTGCGTACTGTGCGGCTTGGTCGGGATGACTTCAATCTTACCCGGTTTGCCATTAGCGTGGTAGGCGAGTGCTTGTTCTTTAAGATTGGACATGAGTGAACCTCTTGTTGTTCCAGCGATAAATGCTCATATTGAACGCACAAAATATAGCAAAACGCATTTGCAAATTGAAGTGCGATGTATAAAAAAGGGTACGCAAGTTAGCCAAGGCTTAACTTGCGTAAATTCCGGTCTCGAAAGGAAACTTTCTAGGCGTTTAAGGCGGAAACCAGCTCCGGAAGAGCCGTTTCGAACTTGACTCCGTACCAGTGATTCGGGTCGTCGATCGTGTTTTCGATACATTTGACGGTGAATTCCGCAGCGATCTTTGCCGATTCAAAAGGCGTTTTGCCGCGGAGAAGCGCCCCGACAAAGGTCGATGCAAAAACATCGCCCGTCCCGTGACTTCCTTTGGAGATCTTTCGGTGCGCATAGTAAGAGACTTTTCCGTCCGTAAAAACGGAAACGCCTGTTGTTTCGTCTGTGTAGCTGACGCCTGTCAAAACAACGGTCTTTGCGCCGAGCCTTACCAGGTCTTCGGAAAGTTTTTGGATATAGGCTTCGTCATAGGTTTTGCGGTATTCGTTGCCCGTGAGCATCGCCGCTTCGGTAATGTTTGGCAGGGCATAGTCCGCATCGCTAATCAAAACCTTCATCGCTTCCACAATGGAGTTGTCGAATCCGACATAAAGCTTTCCGTTGTCCGCCATGGCTGGGTCGATGATGTTCACACTGTCCGGTTTTCTCACCGAGTGCAACACATCGCACACGTAAGCAATCTGTTTCGGAGTTCCCAAATAGCCCGTATAAAAGGCGTCGAATTGGATGCTTTCCCGTTTCCAATGTTCCAAAATCTTTGGAATGTCATCTGTAAGATCGCGGAAGGTAAAACCCTGAAAGCCGCCCGTGTGCGTCGAAAGGACTGCCGAAGGTAACACGGACGTTTCAATTCCGCAAGCAGAAATGATCGGCAAAGCGACCGTCAATGAACATTGTCCGACGCAAGAAACGTCCTGGATTGTCAATATACGCTTGTAGGGATACTTCATAAGCGCAAATATAAAAAAATAAGTCGCACTCCGAGCTTGTTTGGGCAGCAAAGTGCGACTTAGAACTCGTTTCGCCTAGAGGCGATTCTTTGAGATGATGCTTTGCTATAGGGGAATGCTGTAACCGATGAGTAGCGTGTTGTTGGCTTTTTTTGCAAAATGAGTACTTTGTACGAAATACATAGGCTTTTCTAACCTTGCGAGCCTTGGATAGCTTATGTATCTTTATACCATGGTTATAGGGAATCTAAAAAAGTTGTCGATGGGGATTGTGTCTCTTTTTGCCTTGGCGGCTTTTGCAGGGGGTGGATTGTGTGCCTGCAATTCCAATGTCCAGGATGCGGAAGCGAAAGCGGTTGTGAACTCGATCGAATTCGCGGAAACAGACCCGCTCTTGGGAGAACCTTTCAAAGTTTATCCGCTTCAGGGAAAGTATCGGGCGACCTTGATCCAGTATCCGTCGGATTCCTCGCGGACTTACAAAGGCATTGTCTTGTATGTTCACGGTTATAACGATTATTACTTCAACCGGGAACTTGCCCAGAAGGCCGATTCGGCAGGCTATGGCTTCTTTGCAATCGATCTGCATTTTTACGGACGTTCCCTGCGCAGCGACGACGAACCGTTCCGCGCTCGCGAAATTCAGGAATATTTCCCGGAAATCGATTCGGCTTTGGTGATGGCGCAAAGGCTTTCCCGTACGCTAATGACATCTTCGGATCCCTCGAAGACTTTGTTGCCTGAATATTTGATCGGCCACAGCACGGGCGGTTTGATTGTGTCTCTTTATGCGGATTCGCGTCGCCACGGTCAGGATTTCGCTGCCATCGTTTTGAACAGCCCGTTCCTCGAAATGAACCTACAGTGGTTTGCTCGGAATGTTTTGGTGCCGGTCGCTTCGGCTATAGGTTCGATGATTCCGGATTTCCCGGTGAATGATCTTCCAAATCCGAATTACAGCTACAGCCTGCGCAAAGGCTATCGTGGCGAATGGGAATACGATACGCGCTTAAAGCCGCCTGTGAGTCCCATGAAGGATCTCGGTTGGATCCGTGCAATTCACAGGGCACATACCCAAGTTCAAAAAGGCTTGAACTTAGAAACGCCGATTCTTTTGATGCACAGCGATTGCAGCACTCGGGATAAGGACTGGACCGAAGAATATATGCATTGCGACGGTGTTTTAGATGTCGACAATATGAAAAAGTACGGTCGTCAGCTTGGGCCGCGTGTAACGTTGGACGAAATCCAAGGCGGTCTCCATGACCTTTATCTGTCTGCCAAAGAAGCCCGTGAAAAGGCTTACCGCAAAACCTTTGAATTCTTCGACAAACATTCGTCTCTCTAAAAAATCAACAAAAATTCAAAAAAGGCCCAGCCAACCGGCTGGGCTTTTTGCTTTAAACTGCAATGATTAATTCCCCGGCGGCGTGGTCTGCGCAAGGCAAACCTGATTTTTGCCAAGGGCTTCTGCCTGCTGCATCGCCTGTTCGGCAGCGGAAACAAGTTCGGAAGCGCTCTTCGCATTATCCGGATAAATGGCAACGCCGAGGCTCAGCGTCGTCTGCAGAATCAGATTTCCATAGGCGACCTGGAGGTTCTCGATTTCGTGGCGGATCTTTTCGGCGCGTTGCTGGGTGCGAACCTTATCGGCGCCCGGGAGCAAAACGCAGAGCGTGTTGTCCGCGTAACGGCTAGGAATGTCTTCGGTGCGGATGTAGCGGGGAAGGCGCTGAGCAAGTTCCCAGAGCATCTGTTCTGCGGCGTGGGCGCCGTGGGAAGTCTTGAGCGTTTCCAGATTGTCCGAAGAAATCATGATCATGCCGATCGGAGTCCCGTGACGGCGGGCTTCGCTTACGGCGCGGGTTAGGGCTTCTTCCATGTAACGCTTGTTCACAAGGCCGGTGAGCTGATCGCGCAGGCTCTGACTATTGAAACGGAGCTGCAAATTTTGGTTTGCGACGAAAAGGCCGAATGCGGTGGCGACCATTGAAATTTTGGTTTTCCAAGTGTCGGTCGTTTCCCCTTGCGGAAGCGTGTCCACTTGAAGGGTGAGAACGCCAAAATGTTCTTCGAGACCTTCGATCGGAGCGCAGAAGGAATATCCCTGCGGACGGTGGTGCAGGTGGATGCAACCGCTGACGTGTTGCGGATCGGAGTAGTCGGCGACGACAATCTTTGCGCTGTCGTAGCTTGCGCATTCGGAGCGTGAGATGACCGGGTCGCTGATTATGTTCGGACCGAATGCAAAAATCTGATGCAGTTCGGACTGATTGTTGCTGTACATGTAAAGCACGCCTGATGCGTTCTTGAAAATCTTCGGGAGAAGATCGTTCAGCATGCGGACCACTTCGGGGAACGGACGGTTGTGCAGAAGTTCGTGGGTGAAGTCGATCCAGCTTTCATCGGGAAAATCCGGTGCGACGATCTGCGGCTTGGCGGCTTGTGCGTGGATTTCGGTTTCGTCTTCTTCCTTTCTGTAGGCAGGGAGGCTTGAATCTGCCATCTGTTCCTTGCCTCCGACGACGGGGACGAACTGCGTTTCGGGAACTTTTTTCGCAAGAACGTCGAAAGGGTCTTCCTTGGAACGGTTGCTTAATTTATACGTAATTGTGTTAAAGAGTGCGGTGACGACTGCTCCCCAAATACCCAAGAACAAATAACGGAGAGACGGGGAAAGGGAATCTGCAGGTAAAACATAAACGAAAATAACGCCTGCAAAGAAAAAGATCAGCCAAAGAATATAGAGTTTCCATTTCATACCATAAATCTAATATTCGGTTAACATCCTGTGTGACGCATCTCGCCGTTTTTTTAGGCTTCATGGCCATGAAAAGACCTGAAAATGGAAGAGATTTCAAAACGACATTTTTGAAATACGCATCACAAGTTTGTGGTTTGCCATGACGAATTTGTGATTTTTTGAAAGAGGGATTTTGGAGAGAGAACTAGCTCCCACTAGGACTTGCGGTCCCGCGTTTTTGTATGAAAAAAGATAAAATTTTTCCCTTTTCCGGTAAGGGTTCTTTTTCTAAAATTTTCACGATTTAGCCCCAAGCGAAGGTACTATGCCAAAACGTGAAGATCTCAAAAAAATCATGCTCATCGGTTCCGGCCCGATCGTCATCGGTCAGGCTTGCGAATTCGACTACTCCGGTGTTCAAGCGTGCAAATCGCTGAAAGCCGAAGGCTACGAAGTCGTCCTGGTCAATTCGAACCCGGCGACCATCATGACGGACCCGGATTTTGCCGACCGTACTTACATTGAACCGCTTACCGCCCAGGCGCTGACGGAAATCATCCGTCGCGAACGTCCGGATGCGCTTCTTCCGACTCTTGGCGGCCAGACCGCTTTGAACCTTGCGATGAAGCTTCACAAGAAAGGCATTCTTTCCCGTTACAACGTGGAAATGATCGGTGCTCGTCCGGATGTCATCAACAAAGCAGAAGATCGCGAACTCTTTAAGGAGGCGATGGAACGCATCGGACTGGACATGCCAAGAAGCATTTCGGCAAATACGCTCGAAGAAGCGATTGCCGCTCGAAATTCTCTTGACTGTTGGCCCGTGGTGATTCGCCCGGGTTTTACTTTAGGTGGAACCGGTGGCGGTATCGCTCACAACGAAGAAGAATTTGAAACCATCGTTCAGCGCGGCCTTTATTACAGCCCGACTTCCGAAGTCCTTATCGAAGAATCGATCGAAGGTTGGAAGGAATTTGAACTGGAAGTGATGCGCGACCACAAGGATAACTGCGTGATCGTCTGCTCCATTGAAAACCTGGACCCGATGGGTGTTCACACGGGCGACTCGATTACGGTTGCTCCCGCTTTGACGCTTACCGACCGCGAATATCAAAAGCTGCGTGACGCATCGATTTCCGTGATGCGTGAAATAGGCATTGATACCGGTGGATCCAATGTGCAGTTCGCCTTGAATCCGAAAAACGGCCGTATCGTGGTCATTGAAATGAACCCACGTGTTTCCCGTTCTTCGGCTCTGGCTTCCAAGGCGACGGGCTTCCCGATTGCAAAGTTTGCAGCGAAGCTCGCCGTGGGGTATACTCTCGATGAAATTTTGAACGATATCACCAAGGTGACGCCGGCTTGCTTTGAACCTTCGATCGACTACATCGTCACCAAGGTTCCGCGCTTCGCCTTCGAAAAGTTCAACGGTGCCGATACGACTCTCGGTACTCAGATGAAGTCCGTTGGCGAAGTGATGGCGATTGGCCGCACGTTCAAGCAGTCCTTCCAAAAGGCGATGCGCTCCCTCGAAACGGGCCGCGCAGGCTATGGCGCAGACGGCAAGGACGCTCACTTCGAAGAAGTTTCCGATGAAGTCCTCGCACAGGAACTCAAGCGTCCTTCGACGAACCGCATCTTCTTTGTCCGCGCCGCTTTCCGTCGCGGTTGGAGCGTCGACAAGATCCACGAAATCAACAAGATTGACAAGTGGTTCCTCCGCGAACTCGAAGAAATCGCGATGTTCGAAGATGAGATCCGTTCTGCGAAGACTCTTGAAGAGCTTGCAAAGGATCCGGCTCTTTTCCTTCAGGCGAAGGAACTCGGATTCTCGGATCGTCAGATCGCATGGATTCTCGGTTCGAAAGAACTCGAAGTCCGTAAAGCCCGCGAAAAGATCGGCGTCGTGCCGAGCTTTGCCCAGGTCGATACCTGCGCTGCGGAATTCCAGTCTTACACACCGTACCTTTATTCGACTTACCGTCATGGCGACAACCGTTTCGAAAATCCGACGGAAGGTCAGCTGGGCGACGGTACCGGTCTCCGTCCGGGCGAAAAGGCTTCGACCAAGAAGAAGATCATGATTCTCGGCGGTGGCCCGAACCGTATCGGTCAGGGAATTGAATTCGACTACTGCTGCGTTCACGCTTCTTTTGCTCTGCGCAAGGCTGGCTTTGAAACGGTCATGGTGAACTCGAATCCAGAAACGGTTTCGACGGACTACGATACGAGTGACAAGCTTTACTTTGAACCGCTCACACTCGAAGATGTGTTGAACGTTTACCGCCACGAAAAGTGCGACGGTGCAATCGTTCAGTTCGGCGGTCAGACTCCGCTAAACCTTGCCGATGATCTCGAAGCAAATGGCGTCCACATTATCGGTACGGCGCCTGCAATGATCGATGCTGCGGAAGATCGCAAGCTTTTCGGTGAAATCGTGAACAAGCTCGGTGTTTTGCAGCCGCCAGCCGGTATGGCTCAGACGGCGGACGAAGCGATTGCGATTGCCCACAAGATTGGATTCCCGGTTCTTGCCCGTCCGAGTTTCGTCCTCGGTGGCCGTGCCATGTGCATTGTCCACGACGAAGCGGGTCTTCGCAAGTACATGGAAGAAGAAGCTCTCGAAGTTTCTCCGGACCGTCCGATTTTGATCGATCACTTCTTGGAACAGGCGACGGAATGCGATGTCGACTGTATTTCTGATGGCGAAACGGCAGAAATCTGCGGTATCATGGAACATATCGAACTCGCGGGTATTCACTCTGGTGACTCCGCTTGCACGATTCCGCCCCCGACGCTTTCGAAAGAAATTCAGGAACGTCTCCGCGGTTATGCGATTGCATTTGCCAAGGAACTTCATGTCGTCGGTTTGATGAACGTCCAGTTCGCGGTTCACGGGAATGATATCTATGTAATCGAAGTGAATCCGCGCGCAAGCCGTACGGTTCCGTTCGTTTCGAAGGCGACGGGTATTCCGTTTGCAAAACTCGCTTCCTTGGTGATGGCGGGTAAGAAGCTCAAGGATCTCGGTTACACGCAGCTCTTTACGCCGAAGTATTACGCGGTGAAGGAGGCTGTGTTCCCCTTTGCCCGATTCCCGGGTGTGGATGTGATTCTTTCTCCGGAAATGAAGTCCACGGGTGAAGTCATGGGTCTTGATTTCCGTCATTCGATGGCTTACATCAAGAGCCAAGTCGGAGCAGGAAACTTTGTTCCGATGCAGGGAAACATCTTCCTCAGCGTCAAGGACGAAGACCAGGAAACGGTGGTGCCGTTTGCACAGCGCCTCGTGAAACTCGGATTTGAAATTTACTCGACCCGTGGAACGAGTACCGTTCTTCGCAATCACGGCATTAAGACGCACGGCGTGTTCCGCATTTCGGACGGTCGCCCGAACGTTCTTGACTTGATCGATGAAAAGGATCTCGCATGGATCGTGAACACGCCGACTCCGGGCGCAAAGGCTGCTAAGGATGAAGCGAAGATCCGCTCCACCTGCATTCTCCGCGGCATTCCTATCACCACGACCATCGATGCTCTGGAAGCGACTATTGAAGGTTTGGAAGATATGAAGGGCGGATTCGGTGACGGCAAGTTCCGCGTGGAAGTTTGCTCCATTCAGGAATATCAGCGCCACGCTCCCAAGGTGAACGTTTAAGAAGGACCGCAACAATGACATTACAAGAAAAATGGAAACTCCAACGTGAACGCAAAGCGTTTCTCGCTTTGGCTGACGGTAGCGTCTTTTACGGTTACTCGATGGGCGCACCTGTAGACTCCTTTGGTGAAGTTGTGTTCAACACTTCGCTTTCGGGCTATCAAGAAATCCTTTCCGACCCGTCGTACGCGGGTCAGTTTGTGACCCTCACCGAAACCGAAATTGGTAACGTCGGAGTGAACGAAACGGACATGGAAAGTCCAAAATTCCAGGCGGGAGGCTTGCTCGTTCAGCAGATCAATCCGTCGTCGAACTGGCGCTCGGAAGAAGAATTGACGGATGCTCTCAAGCGTTACGGTATTCCGGCTCTCGCTGGAATCGATACGCGTGCTCTGACGCTTCTTTTGCGTGAAAAAGGTACGGTCAAGGGCTTTATCTGTACTTCGGGAAGTGTGACTCCGGATGAAGGCGTTGCCAAGGCGAAAGCTTGGGCTGGCCTCGATGGCGTCGATATGGTGGAAACCGTCACGTGCAAAGAAAAGTACGTATTTTCGGATGAATTCTTGAAGGGCTTCGGTATGCCACAGGAACTTCCTGCCGCGGATTTGAAGCTCGTCGCGTATGACTTCGGCATCAAGCGCAATATTCTTCGCAACCTTCGTCTTCAGGGATTCCAGGTGACGGTGGTTCCGGCTTACACGCCTGCAGAAGAAGTGCTTGCGATGAATCCGGATGGAATCTTCTTCTCGAATGGTCCGGGGGACCCTGCCGGCGTGAAGGACGCTGTGAAGAATGCCCGGGCAATTCTCGGCAAGGTTCCTGTGATGGGCATCTGCCTCGGTCTTCAGATTCTCGGACTGGCTTCCGGTGCAAAAACCGGTCGTCTCAAGTTCGGTCACCACGGTGGAAACCATCCGGTGATGTTCATGGAATCGGGACGTGTCATGGTGACTTCCCAGAACCACAACTTCGCCGTTCTCGACGCATCCATCGATCCGGAAGTTCTTGAAATTACGCATGTGAACTTGAACGACCATTCAATCGAAGGTTTCCGTTCGAAGAAGGTTCCGATGATTGCTGTACAGTTCCATCCAGAAGCGGCTCCGGGTCCGCATGACTCGAATCCGTTCTTCGAAGATTGCCGCAAGCTTGTTCTTGAAAACAAGAAGTAATCGGATTTAAGCTTTGTCACAGAAGCCCCGGATTTTCCGGGGCTTTTTGTGTGGTTCCAAAAACTCGAAGCGGAATATTTGTAAATTTTTTGTTGTATGAAGAAATTTATTGTGCCCGCAGTTCTCTTGGTTCTCGCGATAGCGCTTTTCGCTTTTTTGAAAGCGGATCCGTTTCAGCCGAAACTGGACGGAGTACGTTATCTGTCCCTGCGCGAAGAAATTGATGAAGCGGATATGGCTGTCTTTGCCGCTGCAGATGACCCTGATGAAAAAAAGGTGGCGATTGCTCACCGCGATTCCCTTTGGAGCGTCCTCGTCGCTATGCGCAATTTGGAATCGGACGCTTCGACGCCAGCCCCGGTAAAGGCTTCTGCCAAGGCGAAGGAATCTTCGGTCGAAAAGGAAAGTTCGGGGACGAATGTCTTTGTCTTTATCATCGGTGGCCTCATCGCTTTGGTCGTCATCGGTGGCGTTGTCTTCTTTATTCTGCGCAACCGCCAGGAAGCAATCACCCGTCAGCTCGAACAGATCCGCAGGGATAACCGTTTTAAAACGCCGAAGGGCGGTCTGGAGGATCCGACTTTTGTGGACCGCACCCGAGTTCATCGCCGCTCGATTATTGATGACGCAAAACAGGCGGATGAAACTCAAGCTGCGTCCCAGGAATCGAGCTTTGTGACAACGGAAGATGTGGAATTTGAAAATGCAAAGGGTGAAATCGAACATCCCGTTCTGCGCCCGACTGCAAAACAGCGTATTACCAAGGCGATGCAGTCTCTTTCCGACACGCTCGCTGGCCTCGCCGTTCCCAAGGGAGTCCATCGCGATCCGGATAGGGTTCAAAACGTCCGCGCCCAAAGTCACAATACGATGAAGGGAACTGCCATTCCCAAACCGAATCCGCTTGAAATGACGCGCTTTGACAGAGAACGTCAGGATAAGGAACGCGTAATTCAGCTGAATCGTCGCGGATATACGCCTGCAGAAATTGCCCGTCGCACGCAGCTTTCCGAAGAACAGGTCGAAACGGTCATCCGCGTCAAACGCGAAACCGGGGAATAGCCCATGCGCTATCGTTTCCGCTGCGAATATCTCGGCAGCGCCTACTATGGTTGGCAAGAACAGAACGAACACGGTAAAACGAAATACGTTACCGTGCAGTCAGCGTTGGAAGAAGCATTTAAAACCGCACTCCGCACCCCGATCGATCTCGTCGCCGCAGGCCGCACCGATACAGGTGTTCACGCCCGCGGACAGATGGTCCACTTCGACTACGACGGCGAAATCGACTGTAAAAAATTGACGCGTTCTATCAACGGTCTTGGTCGTCACACGGTCAAGATTCGCGACCTCGAAGTCTGCGATCCGGAATTCCATTCCCGCTACGATGCGGTTTCTCGCTACTACGTCTATTCGATTTTCACAAGGCCCGTGGCACTGCTCCGCGACTTTGGCTGGGAAATCGGACATTTGCCGATCGATTACGATTTGATGCAACGTGAAGCAAAATCCTTTATCGGTGAACATGATTTTATCCGATTCTGCATTCCGAGAAATGACGGAAAAAGTACGCTTTGCAACATCACCCGTTTTGAGCTTGTCCAAGTTTCGGATTACATGGTGCAGTGGCATATTCAAGGAAACCGCTTTTTGCACCGCCAAGTGCGTGCGATGGTGGGAACGCTCTTTGACGTCGGACGTGGACGTTACCCGGAAGGCACGGTGAAAGAAATCTTTGCCGACCGCTTTAAAGGTGAACGTACAATGGCGCCTCCCCAGGCACTTGTTCTCGAAGACGTGATCTATTAAAATTCGGGATTTCAAAAAGAAAAGGCCCCGTAGTGCGGAGCCTTTTTCAAATGGGATTTGAGCGGATTACTTTACGAGAGCTTCGGTGTCGAGAGCAATCAAAAGTTCTTCGTTTGTCGCTACGACGATTGCCTTCGGAGTGCCGTCCTTGGTAATCAAGTGGTTCGATTCCTTGCCGCTCTTGTTGTTGCGATCGTCGTCAATCTGGTAACCGAGAATCTTCAGGTTTTCGAGAGTCTGCTTACGAACGTAAGAGCTGTTTTCGCCGATACCGCCAGTGAAGACGATGGCGTCGATGCGCGGAAGAGCCATGGCGATGCCGCCGATTTCACGGGTGAGTCTGTAGCAGAAAACGTCGAGGGCAATCTGGGCGCGCTTGTTGCCTTCGCTTGCGGCCTGCGTCAAAGTGCGCATGTCGTTCGAAAGGCCAGAGAGACCGAGAAGACCGGATTCCTTGTTCACCAAGTGGTCGAGCTGATCGATCGTGCCGTATTCCTTGCTGTACTTCTTGCTGATGTAGAAGAGAATCGCCGGGTCGAGAGAACCGGAACGGGTTCCCATGATCAAGCCTTCGAGCGGAGTGAAGCCCATTGTGGTATCGACGCACTTGCCGTTGAGAATCGCGGAGCAGGAGCTGCCGTTACCGAGGTGAGCGGTGATGAGGCAGGTTTCTTCCGGTTTCGTGCCGAGAACGTTGCAAGCTTCTGCGGTCACAAAGCGGTGGCTTGTGCCGTGTGCACCGTAGCGACGGATTTTGTCTTGTTCGTAGAATTTGTACGGAATACCGTAGAGGTAAGCCTTTGTTGGCATCGTCTGGTGGAAAGCCGTGTCGAATACAGCGACCTGCGGAATATCCGGGAAGAACTTGGTTGCGCATTCCATGCCGGTTGTGTGAGCCGGTTCGTGAAGCGGTGCAAAGAGCGTGATGCTACGGATGTAGTCGATGACTTCTTGCGTCACTTTTTCGCTCTTGATGTACTTACCGCCATGCACGACGCGGTGACCGATGGCTTCGATCGAAGAGGTGAGATTCTGGGAGTCAAGGAACTTCTTGACCTGGTCGACTGCTTCAGCGTGAGTCGGGCAGTCAAAGTTGAAATCGATTTTGCCTTCCGGACCCTTTGCCTTCGTGTGACCGTTCACGCCGATGTTTTCGACGAGACCGCTTGCGATGGATTCCTTTGTATTTGTATCGATAACGGCAAACTTCACAGAAGAGCTACCGCAGTTAAGAACGAGTACGCGCATAACTATAGCCTTGTTTTTCAGAATTTAAATTGGACGAGATTAAAGGTATAAATTTAATTTGAGACCATGCTTGGGCAAGTTCCATTTCCGCTGCGATTTTTACTGGCTGGTATTTACCGGGCTGTATTTTGCGCCTTTCGTAGAACGCTTTACCGCCCAAAGAAACCGTTACAAAAAAGTCGGGTTTGGATCGTAGGATCTTTCCTTGCCGGCGGCGCTGGCAAAACACCTCTTGTTCAACGGCTTTCGGAACTTTTGACGGCGCAAGGATACCGCGTAGCCATCCTTTGCCATCAAACCGCCTGGGATGAATTTCGAATGCTTCAATCCTCGCCCTGTGGAGCGTCCGTCTTTCAAACATCCAATCGTTACAAGACTGCAAAACAGCTCGATGGAAAGTTCGACATTTTACTTTGTGACGGGGGGCTCGAAGATACACGTTTTGTAAATGCCACCCGGTTCGTTTTGCGGTGGGACGAAACGGCAAAATCCCTGACCGATCTGTTTCCCTGCGGTTCATGCGTGAGCCTTGAAAAAGATCATCCCGATGCATGGACGATTGACGGCTACCGTGAACAGGCAACCTCAAGCGCGGATATGGCGAAGCCAAATTTTGCGGTCACATTTGGCATTGAAAAGATTCAAAACCTTCAAGGGAAATCGCTTTCTCCAAATTCACCCGTGGCCGTGGTCACGGGCATCGGAAACCCAAAACGTTTTGCGTTAGACATCGAAAGCTTTGGACTTCAAATTCAAAAATGCGTATTTCTTACGGATCATTCCAAGGCATACGCACGAGTTCTCCGCGCAGAACTCGACGGGGATCTTCCTATAGTTCTTTCCGAAAAAGATGCTGCCCGTCTCAGTGTACAGGAAAAAGAAAACCCGGCCCTCTATATTGCAAAGGAACGGGTTCAAATCAATTCCGCCTTGTTGGATTATTTAAAAGCGGCTGACGGCGGTGCTGCCAAGAATCCACCGTCCACATTGTAAACCTTGGTATAACCCTGCTGAATCAAAAAATCTGAAGCGGCACGGCTTCGCTTTCCGCTGCGGCAGAATATAAGCAGGTTCTTGTCTTTCGGAAGTTCCGAGTAGCGGGCCTGAATCTGCTGCAGAGGAATGTTCAAAGAACCGGCGACGGTACCCTGGGCGACTTCCTGCGGAGTGCGGACATCTACAAAAATAGCCTTGGCTTTCTTATCCTTGCTCATTTCAATCGCCTTTTCCCAAGAGACCGTGGTGAACAAATCCTTGGAATCGTTTCCCGCGAAGGTAAAACCGCAAATGCAGAGGATGAGAAGTGCGAAAAGGGTAAAGTGCTTCATAGAATCTCCTTGTTTGGTTTTAAAATTATCAATCCGCATTCCAAGTTGGAATGATAAATCTGCCTTTTTTGCAAAAAAATGTTTGTTATCGAACAAAGAAATCGCTTTGAAGTTGGATTTCCCTTTATGCTATGTAAATTGTAGAAAGGAGTCGTTAAAAAATGATATCGACAAAACGGAAAATGGGATTTCTTGCGGCAGCATTTATGCTTGCGGCGGTGTTCATTGTTTCATTGATTGGGGTTTCTAAAAATCGTTCTTCGAACAATTCCATTGTTTGGGATTCTCCTTGGGAAGTGACGTACCATGGGAAGACATCGCAGCCACCATCACTGGCTCAGTATCGACCGATTCAAGGGGAAGCTCCACTTGGGGATTCCTTGCTTTTGGAAACGACCTTGCCGACGCGACTTTCGGATTATTCCGCATTGCATATTCGATTGTTTGTGTCGACGATGGATGTTTATTTAAACGACGAAAAAATTTATTCCTACGGGCAAGAACTTTTAAGCGAAGGCTTGATAGTGGGAAGCGGATATCATCGGATTGAACTTCCGGCTGGATGGGGCGGCCAAAAATTAAGGCTGAAAGTTTATGCGGCGGAATCGGGAGCCTTTGACATTATGCCAGAGACGACGATTCTACCGAATCAGATGATGGGCGCTCCGTATTTGGCGGAGCATATTTCGGTGTCGTTCTGCATCGCGATTTTTATGACCCTGTTCGGGGCGATGGCGATGGTCGGCGGCATCGGCGCAATGGGCTTTGCGGGCTATTTCGTCCGTTTGCCGTTGATCGGATTCTTTTCCTTCGTACTCGGTATTTGGACGATTTGTTACACGCATGAAATTCAGCTGATTTCGCTGAACCTGGAATTCAATGCGATTCTTGAATATGCGATGCTTTATCTTGCACCGATTTCGATCGAACTTCTATTCGTCAGTATGCGCAGAAAGAAACTTTCGGGATGGCGCTGGTACGGGCTTGTGTCACTTCCGATTTTTAATGGAATCTTTTTTGCCGGAACGACGATTCTCCAGCTTGCGCATGTGGCGAACTATCCTCAATTCCTGTTGCTTTTCCATATTTACATGGTCTTGGGTATCGTGTTCCTGATGGTGCCGGGAGTTGTTTATTCTAAAAAGGATGGACTTCCGGAAAGAATTTCCGATATCGGATTTTTGCTCTTCTGCCTTTCTTGTATCGCAGAACTTGTCGTATTTAATTTGAGCCGGGTTACACCGGGTGTGGATCCGCGAGGAAATCCGATTACGTCTTGGGGACTTCTCGTCTATTTGATGTCTTTGCTCGTCAGTTATGTGATTTACTTGCAGCGTGCGATTGTGAACAAAACGGAAAAGGACCTGCTTTCTTCGCTTGCGTACCGAGATGCTTTGACGGGGCTTTACAACCGTGCAAAATGTGAGCAAATTTTCGACGTGCTGAACGGAATCGGTTCGGACTATGCGGTGACGAGTATCGACATGAACGGCCTAAAGAAGCTGAACGATACCTATGGGCATGGGAAGGGCGATGAACAGCTCCAGGCATTTGCTAAAACCTTGTCCGAAGCGTTCAAGGGAATCGGAACTCCGATTCGTATGGGCGGCGATGAATTTTTGGTGATTGTACGGCAGGAACATTTGAACGATATGGAAACCGCCTTTGAAAAAATGCGAGTTCTTCAGGAAGAAGCCTCGCAAGTTTTGCCAATCCCGCTTTCCGCGTCTTACGGAACCGCGATGCGTAGTGAAGTGCGTTCTACCGCAGGCGATGTTTACCGCCTCGCGGACGATCGCATGTACAAGATGAAAAAAGAATCCAAGGATACGCGCGAGGATTAGCTCTGCATGCCTCTGAAACGTTTCGGCGTCGCCCGAATTCTCAACAAACGCGGATACTGTTCCCGCTCTGTAGCCGAAAATCTTGTCCGTGAAGGTCGTGTGACCTTAGATGGGCGCCTTGTCCGCGACCCGGAAACGCCTGCAACGGAATCTTCTAAAATCACCGTCGATGGAAAGCCTGTTTCGAAAATAGCGCATGTTTACTTCGCAATGAACAAACCCCGTGGAATTGTGACGACCGCTTCCGATGAAAAGGGACGTAAAACGGTCATGGACCTTTTGAAAGGAAAATTGCCGCAGCATGTTTTCCCTGTTGGACGTCTCGACAAGGCGAGCGAAGGTCTGCTTCTTTTTACCAACGACACCGCTTTCGCAGACCGCATTCTTGCCCCGGAAACACATCTAGAAAAAGAATATCACGTTCAGGTTTCCCGTGCACCCTCCAGAGAAGAAATGGAGCAAATGAAAAAAGGAGTTCTGGTTCCTCCGCGCGTTTTTGGAGAATCTCCGGAACAGATGCGAATGGCGGATGTTCGCGTTTTACGAACCGGCGAAAAAACGGCTTGGCTTTCCGTTGTGCTGCATGAAGGCAAGAATCGAGAAATTCGGCGTATTTTGCAGACTTTTGAAATAGAAGTCTTGCGCCTTGTCCGCGTTCGCATTGGAAATTGGGCGCTTGGGAATTTAAAACCCGGTGAAATTTCCAAATTGTCTTTAGACAACGCATAAAACTTTATTTTGCTCGCGCATTCTTTAGCGAAGATAGATTTTTAGCATAAAGGAATGGTGTACTATGCAAAAATCAAAATTCGCTGTTGCGATGTTTTCGACTCTATTTGGTTTGGGTTCTGCGGCTGCTGAAGTACTCGCGTTTCCGGAAGCTTTGGGTTTTGGCGCCCAGGTGACTGGTGGCCGTGCGGGTTCCGTTTATCATGTTACCAACCTCAACGATTCGGGCGAAGGCTCTTTTCGAGATGCGGTGAGTCAAGGAAACCGAATAGTTGTCTTTGACGTGGGTGGAATCATCCATATTCAGACGGCGGTCTCTATCAAGAGCAACATTACCATTGCGGGGCAGACAGCTCCCGGTGAAGGAATCGCTATTCACGGCGGAAAACTCAGCACAGGTAAACAGAGTAACATCATTATTCGTTACTTGCGAATCCGACCCGGCGAAAATACCAATTCCGAAAAGGACGACGCCCTTAACTTATACGATGCGAAGAACGTTATCGTGGACCATTGTTCTGTAGAACTCGCTCCTTGGAATAATTTTGGAGGCTCTTCGGACAATGCGAATTATCGCGTGACAGGCGTGACGGTGCAGAATTCTCTAATCGCGAATCCGATCGGTCAGCAGTTCGGCGCCCACATCGAATCGGTGGACGGCGCCTGGTCTTGGTATTACAATGCGTTCGTGAATACCCACAACAGGAATCCCTTGGATAAGATCAACGATGTCTTTGTCAATAATATCCTTTATAATTTTGAAGCGGGTTATACCACTCATACGAGCACGCATTTTAATCACGACATTGTGAACAATTACTTTGTATATGGTCCAAAGGGTAGCAATCCCTGGTTCCAGGTCGATAAGAACCAGAGCATTTACGCTTCCGGCAATATGATTGATACGAATCGCGATGGAGTGTTGAATGGGGAGCCCTCGACGATTTATTACTACCAAGGTGCAGGGGAAGAACTTTCATCGCCTTGGAACGAAATGACCGTAAACGGTCCCATGCTCAGCGCCGCCAGTGCTTGGCGTTATGTGACTTCCCAGAGTGGCGTGTTGCCTTACGACGATATCGATTCTTTGGTGTGGTACCAGGTAGGAACTCTCGGCACAGCTGGTGCTCTTGTCAAGTCGGTTGGAGCGATGGGTCTCACGACGAATAATGGCTGGGGCGAAGTGATCTCGGGCGAAAAGGCTCTCGATACAGACGGCGATGGAATTCCGGACTTTTTTGAAACTGCAATGGGCTACAATGTGACTTCGGACGATGCAATGACAATCGGTGCAGATGGATACGCCTATATTGAAAAGTACATCAACTGGCTCGGTGCGATGCACATGACCGCTTCGAAAAATGGAAAAGCATCTTTCGATCTACGTTCAATTACAAAGGGTTTCCAGGCTGTTTCTCCGTCCTACACTCTTTCGGCTGCCGAAAACGGCTCAGTGTCTTTAGAGACGGACGGTTACACAGCTACATTCTCGCCGAATCCGAATTTTACAGGTCTCGCCTCTTTCAAGTACACGGTCAAAGGTTCTGATGGAACGAAATATACGGGCCGTGTCGAAGTCCTTGTCGAAGAAAGTGACATTGTCTCGGTCCCCGCTCTGGTCCTGAATGCTGGATCTCCGGATCAGAGCCTTGTGCTTGGCGATTCCATTCAAAGCATCACCTATAAATATTTCGCTTGTGGCGGCGCAAAGGCGACGGAACTTCCGGACGGCATTACGGCAAAGGTGAACACTTCGGACAGTACAATTGTTTTGCAAGGCATTCCGACTGCGACCGGAATTTTCGGCTATACCATCGTCACGACCGATGACGGCGGTGAAAGCGCAACGGTCAGCGGAACCATCACGGTTCGCGCCATGGCAAGCGTGATTACGGCTTCTACGGAATTTCTTAGCAGTGTCAATGCCGCCTATCCAAACGAAGGTGTCGGCGCCTATGAAGAAAATAATGCAGGCTGGATAGACAGCGGCTATTACAATTTCAACAACAGTTTGGAAAGTTATGGCGCTTGGAATTTGAATGTGCCGACCGCCAAGAATTCCGCAATCTTAAACATCCGATTTGCAAATGGAGGCAGTACCGATCGCAGCATGGAACTTTTCCTCAACGGGAAAAGCGCCGGAATCATCGTGTTTCCGTCTACGTCGAATTGGACAACTTACGACAGCGTATCTGTACAGGTGAATCTTTCGAAAGATACGAACGTTCTGCGTCTCAAGTCTCTCACGGAAAACGGGGGCCCGAATATAGACGAGTTCCGTTTTGACGTTGCAGGTGTTACCCAGATTCCGGGTGAACTTCTCAAAGAAACTGAACAGCAAATCAATGATCCAGAAGAAGAAATGGCTATCGGTTCCACGGTTCCGCTTCAAATGGTGACCAGTGCTGCTTACGACTTGAGAACGGGAATCCTTCGCATGTCGCATTCTGCCTATGTCCAAGTCTCTGTCTTTGACATGAGCGGTCGAAAAGTGGCAAATTTTGCGGGAAATGTTTCGCCTGGTGCAACGCAGTTGGGCTTTAGCCGCTCGACGCTCCCCAAGGGACGTTATCAGGTTTGCGTTCAGGTGAAGTAAAATTATCGGAAGGAAAAAGCCTCCCTGCGGGGGAGGCTCTTTAAATTGTAAGCGGTAAAATTTACTTGCCGAGGAAACTTTCGCCGCTGTCCACGCTCTGGTAAATGAGCGTGTTTATCGTCATCGGACCGACTCCACCCGGAACCGGGGTGTAGGCGCTAGCGACATCTTCAAGACCGGCTTTTTCCACGTCACCGACTCCACCTGGATGGTAACCGGCATCGATCACGACCGCGCCCTTCTTGATCCAGGCGGTCTTGATGAATTCCGGCTTGCCGACCGCGCCGATCAGAATGTCTGCATCGCCGACGTACTTTTCGAGGTCCTTGGTTTTGCTGTGGCAAATTGTCACGGTGCAGTTTGCGTTCAAAAGCATCATGGCCATCGGCTTTCCGAGGATGGCGCTACGTCCGACAACCACAGCGTGCTTGCCTTCCAGGGGAATGTCGTAAGCCTTGAGGATGCGCATAATGCCAGCCGGCGTTGCGCTACCGTAAGCTTTTTCGCCCATCGCCATCAGGCCAAAGCCGAGGCAGGTGACTCCGTCCACGTCCTTGCGACGTTCGATTTTTTCAAAAGCGGCGCGTTCGTCAATGTGACGCGGAACCGGGTGCTGCAGCAAAATGCCGTGTACGTTCGGATTTTCGTTCAATTCTTCGATCTTGGCGAGGAGCTCTTCGGTCGTCGTCTGCTTCGGCATGTGAACCGGGAGACTTTCCATGCCCACGCGAGCGCAGGCGTTGCCTTTCATTTTCACATAGGTGGCGCTGGCCGGGTCGTCGCCCACGAGAATCGTGGCGAGGATTGGGGTCTTGCCTGTGCGTGCCTTGAGGGCTTCGACGCGTTCCTTCAGTTGAAGTTCAGATTCTTTGGCGAGTTTTTTGCCGTCGAGGATAAGAGCTGACATAGGATCTCCTGTTTTTTAAAAAGATAGAAAACAGGAATTGTGGTTGATTCCTGTATCAAAATTTCCCCTTGAAAAAATTCTGGATTCTGGCAGCTGAATGCCGAATCGACAGATCAGTCACGAACGCTCAAGCTTGCAATGAAAACCGCAAAGGCCACCATCGGGCTGAGCTTTGCCGTCTGCCTGGAGCTTTCGTAAATTCTTTCAGGTTTCACCGCTGTCATTTCTGCGAAAAGGGCTTTGCGCGCTCTTTCCTGCGCAATTTCAAATTCTTGGGGGGTGCGCACGACACGAGCCTTCTCTGCAGTGGAAGAGAATAACGTATTGCTAGTAGCTTGCATTATTGTACCCTCTGTTTCGGAACACACATGTGCTCCGTCATCCACTCAATCCATCTGTATACTAATTTTAAGAAAAGTTTTCCTTTGTGTAAAGTGTTTTGTAACACATCTTGGAAGATTTGGGCGGGAGGATGATCTATGTCACTCTTAGAATGTTGTTTTTAACGAAAAAACGCCAATTTATAGTTTTTGGCTCATTCCGAAACGGAAATGCAGGATCAAAGAGAGGGCGCCTGCCTGAATCCAATGTTCCGAAGTCGCATCGGTAGGCTTGTACGAGTTGATGCTGAGGGGCAACTGTAGCAAGTGCGCATAGGAGAAAGTTACAAGGAAATTGTCTGTAAAGGTATAGGTCAGGGCAAGCGAGAGCATGCAGCCGACGCCGACCAGGTTCTCGGAGTCTTCGTTGTCGTCAGAATCCACGTGCAAATAGCTCACGGTAGGCGAGAACTTGCCTTCGACGACGTAGTAACGCTTCGAAATGAATTCCGGGCCTACGCTGAGCAACGACCAAATGGCACCGTAAAGGGCATCGTCTTCGCCAAGAGCGGCTGGACTCACGATCACATATTGGGGGATTAAAATCATCCACATCGGGGCTACATGCACTTCGCGCATCGTATTCAAATAACGACGGTACTTAATAGGAATTTTTTCCTTGTTGGCGTCAAGCGTTTGCGGGGTAATGACTCCATAGAGGTTCAGATTAAAGCCTGTGTGTAGCTCTCTGCCGGCAACGCCCGGAATCCAAAAGGCTGTGGGGCCGATTCCTGCATTAAACGGAACTTCAACGTGCGTTACGGGGCGTGCTGCGTAAAGGGTTGCGGCAAATGCTGTTAAAAATAAAACGACGATCCACTTTTTCATGATAAAGTTCCTAAATTGGGAGGTATCAAATATCAAGGATTAAAATATGAAATTATGGACTTCTAGTATTTTTTCCGCTGCCGTTTTGGGCACGTTAATCGCTTGTTCTTCGTCTCCGAAGCCGGAAACCGCTCCTGCAGCTGCGGCTTTACCGACGGATTCTGTTGCATCAACGGATTCGGCTGCAGTTGCCGTTAAAAAAGACACTTTGATGACGCCGAAGGACCGTTATAGCTATGCCCTCGGAATGGATATGGGCCGTGCCATTAAGAATGTGGATGCGGAAATCGACAAGGAACTTTTCCTTCGCTCTTTGAGCGATCAAATGGATGGCAAGGCTTTGCTGATGACCGATTCCCAGGCGGAAAAGGCTCTCCAGGAATTGGTTCTTCAGATGCAGGTCACGCGCGAAAAGAAGGCCGCAGAAGCCGCTAAGGCCGCTTTGGACTCTCAGAAAGTCTTCCTTGAAAAGAATAAGACTGTAGCTGGCGTGATCACCACGGCTAGCGGTCTTCAGTACAAGTATATTACCCAGGTAAAGGATTCGAGCGCAAGAGCTCCGAAGCTCACCGATAAGGTGCGAGTCCATTACGCTGGCGCTCTTTTGAACGGAACGGAATTTGATAGCTCTATCAAGCGCGGCGAACCGCTTGAATTCCCGGTGAATGCTGTGATCAAGGGCTGGCAGGAACTTTTGACTTTGATGAAGGAAGGTGAAAAGGTTCAGGCTTGGATCCCGAGCGAACTCGGTTACGGTGCAGAAGGCGCATCTCCGGTGATTCCGCCTAATTCCCTTCTCGTCTTTGAAGTGGAACTTTTGAATGTGGTGACAGCTTCTCCGGTGGATACGGCCAAGGCTGTGAAGACTCCGGAAGAACAGAAGGCTGACAGCATTGCAGCCGCTAAGCAGGCTAAGCAAGATAGTATCACCGCTGCCAAAAAGGCAAAGACCGATAGCATCGCTGCGGTAAAGGCCGCGAAGAAGGCAAAGCAGGACAGCATCAAGGCTGCCAAAAAGGCAAAGGCCGACAGCATCGCTGCGGTAAAGGCCGCCAAGAAGGCTGAACAAGACAGCATCAAGGCTGCCAAAAAGGCTGAACAAGACAGCATCAAGGCCGCCAAAAAGGCCAAGCAGGACAGTATCGCTGCCGTAAAGAAGGCGAAGCAAGACAGTATCGCCGCTGCCAAAAAGGCAAAGGCCGACAGCATTGCCGCAGTAAAGGCTGCGAAGAAGGCAGAACAGGACAGCATCAAGGCCGCAAAGAAGGCAGCTAAAGCAGAATCCGCAAAACCAGCGGAAACGGCTAAAACCGAAACGGCGAAGCCGGCAGAACCGTCCAAGACCGAAGCCGCAAAGCCAACTGCAGACACCGCAAAGCCTGCTGCTGATACAGCAAAGGCCGCTCCTGCCGCAAATAAGTAATTCTTGAAAATTGAAAAAAAACTTCCGAGTTTTCGGAAGGTTTTTCTTTTAAATCGAAAGTATTGAATCAAAAATCAATGTTCGGCGAGGCGAATCGATTCGAGCATTTCGCGAACGGCACGGTCCATACCGATCATCACAGAACGTCCGATGATGCTGTGTCCGATCGTCAATTCTTCGATACCGTTGATACTTGAAATGTAACCGACATTGCGGTAGTTCAAGCCTTGCCCTGCGTTGACGCGTAAACCATATTTGCGAGCAAGAACGGTCATGTCTTGGATGGCGGCGAGTTCACGATCCACGTCTGCGGAAGAACCTAAATCAAAAGCGTTTGCAAAGTGACCTGTGTGCAGTTCCACAAAGTCCGCTCCGATTTTCTTTGCCGCTTTTACCTGGTCCGTATCCGGATCGATAAAGACGCTCACGGCGATATCGTTATTTTTGAAGGAGGCGACGGTTTTGGTCAGTTCGTCGATTCGAGCGGCAACGTTCAAACCGCCTTCGCTGGTCACTTCCTGATTTTCAGGAACAAGCGTTACCATATCCGGCTGAATATCAATCGCGAGCTGGATCATTTCTGAAGTCGGAGCCATTTCCAAATTCAAATGGGTCGTTACAATGCCGCGGAGCAGTCGAACATCGCGCTCTTGAATGTGGCGGCGGTCTTCTCGCAGGTGTGCGGAAATACCGTGGCAACCGGCAAGTTCTGCCAGGGTGGCGCCTGCAACAGGATCCGGTTCGCGGATCTTGCGGGCTTCGCGGATCGTAGCGATGTGGTCAATATTTACGCTCAGTTTAACAGGCATGAGCCCTCCTATTCAGTTTGGAAGATATTGGATAAACTAACAAATTCTGTCCCTTGTGCAGTCGCGTCGGCTTCTAAATTTTCGATAGCCTTGAAGCTCGCGTTCGAAATAGGAAGAATCAAAATTGCTTTGCCGGATCGTCTTGCCGTTTTCAAGACCCGAGAAACATAGACGGCATGCGTCATTCTAGACGGGTCGAATGGGCTTTCTGTACGACACTTAAGATGGATGTCCTCGCAGACGTCTTCGGCTCTGGAATAGCGGTTCTTGGTTAAATCCATAAACCAAAGGTTGCGTTCTTGGAGAGGATTGAAAATGGCGTGGAGCAAGGCTTGCTGTTCCACGGCGCGGCTGCCGAATCGAGTCGCAATTCCTTGTGCGTGGGGAACTTTTTCTAAAGCGTCTGTGACAATGTCCTGAATTTCAGATTGGGATTGATGAATAAAGATCATCGATTTGCTGAAGGATTTAGAACGAAGCTTCTTGTCTTCCATCGGAAGCCAGACGACGGATTCGTACTGATTCAGTTTTGTAAGGCCCGCTTTGAAGGAAGAAATTTCGGACGGTGTAATCAGCAGGGAATACGGAAAGTTTAGTCCGTTCAATTCGTCCGCATAACCTGAAAGTTCTTTGCTTGCGTAAAAGGCGACCGCCAAACGGGACGTATTATTATAAAAGCTATCCGCGACCTGCAACTGAACGTAGAAGGTATCGCCAAAGGGTGCGACAAAGTCAAAATCGACAACCGAGCCGTTTCGACTTTCGACTTCTTCCATCGAAAGGACTTTCCCGCCGTGCTTTTCCAAATGCCTCTGCGCTTTCAAAAGGTAATTCGGGTAAGAAATTCCGCGTCCGACTTTCCAAATTTCGCGCGGGTTCTTCTTTTTTTTCGGCAGAACCTTTTGAACGGGAATCTCTTGAAGAAGTTTCTTCATATAGGGATCCGCGTCCGCAAGCATCGGCTTTGATTTTTTTAAGCCCGTCGCGATTAGCGTATTGTCAAAGGCTTCCTGATTCATCAGAACAAAGGATACCCCTAAAAGAACAATCGCAATACAAATCGTGACCAGGATGAGATTCTTATTTTTCATGCAGTCCAAATATAACTACATTGAAAATCGATGCCCCTTCTTTGTGCTCTAGTCGGCGCCACAGGCGTAGGAAAAACGAAACTCTCTCTTTCGCTTGCGAAAGAGTTTCGTGCGAAAATCATTTCAATGGATTCCCGCCAGATCTATAAAGACTTCTGCATCGGCACGGCTCAGCCGTCTAAAGAAGCGCTAAAGAATATTCCTCATCATCTGGTAGATTTCTATCCTCCGACGGAAAGTTTTTCGGTGGGCGAATTTGTCCGCTTGGTCAAAGAGCTTTTGCAAAAGAATCCTCGGACTCCATACATCTTGGTCGGCGGAACGGGAATGTACTTGCAAGCGCTCACGGAAGGGCTCGCCGAAATTCCGCAGGTCCGTGAAGACATTCGAAAAGAGTGTGAAACGATTCTTTCGAACAAAGGCTTAGATGCTTTGTATCAAATGCTCAAAGAAATCGATCCGGATTCCGCACAAACTATTCTCCCGCAAGACCGCCAACGTTTGCTACGCGCTCTAGAAGTTTCGATGCAAACCGGTCGCAAGTTTTCCGAAGTCCGCAGCAACCGTAAAGGTGGAATCGGAAACGTGAAAACCTTCTGGCTTGATCGTGAACGTACAACGTTGTATGCAAACATCGACAAGCGTGTTCTGCAAATGATTGAAGACGGCTGGAAACAAGAAGTGGAAAACTTGCTTTCACGAGTTCCGCTGGAAGCTCCGGCATGGCAGAGCCTTGGATATAAAGAATGGGTATCCTGCATTCAGGGGAAAATGTCCTCTAAAGAAGTCGTCGATGCGGTTCAGCTGGGTACAAGACGCTATGCAAAGCGACAAATCACCTGGTTCCGTCACCAAACAGTGGCGGAAAGAATCGATTTAGGGGAAGATTTCAATCAAAACTTCGAAAAAATTGCCCAAAGTTTGATTTCTGAATAAGAAATCAGTTAAAAAATTGTTGATAGAATGTTCTTTTCATGAAACTAACCTAGAAAATAATTGTTTTTACGCATGGAAAGTGAAAAAAAAGCAAAAAAATTAAAAAATAGAGCAGGAACCCCTTGACGATTCCGTGGGGATTTCTATAATTGGCCTCGTTCCGGTCGGAAACGGCCAGGAAACGCCCCGGACGGGATCCGGGCAGGCTGATTGAAGGATTTGGAGATGTGCTTGAGTGATGCTCCGGTCAATCAAATTTGACGGAAAAGGAAGCGTGTCGGGACAGACCTTTAGAAAACAATGAAGAGTTTGATCCTGGCTCAGAACGAACGCTGGTGGAGTGTCTTATACATGCAAGTCGAGCGAGGACGTAGCAATACGAGCCGAGCGGCGAATGGGTGAGTAACGCGTAAGCAATCTGCCCCGCATTCCGGAACAACCGTGCCAACGCGCGGCTAATGCCGGGAGCCGTGGCGGCCCGCATGGGCCGTTGACGAAAGATTCATCGATGCGGGATGAGCTTGCGTCCGATTAGCTAGTTGGCGGGGCAACGGCCCACCAAGGCGACGATCGGTAGCCGGCCTGAGAGGGCGATCGGCCACATTGGGACTGAGAGACGGCCCAGACTCCTACGGGAGGCAGCAGTAGGGAATATTGCGCAATGGGGGCAACCCTGACGCAGCAACTCCACGTGTGGGATGAAGCATTTCGGTGTGTAAACCACTGTCGAGAGGGAATAACTCGGCCTTTCGGGGCCGTTGAATGTACCTTTAAAGGAAGCACCGGCAAACTTCGTGCCAGCAGCCGCGGTAATACGAGGGGTGCAAGCGTTGTTCGGAATCACTGGGCGTAAAGGGAGCGTAGGCGGGCCGCCAAGCGTTCTGTGCAATCCCGGGGCCCAACCCCGGACCCGCAGAGCGAACTGGCGTCCTTGAGTGGTTCAGAGGCCGGCGGAATTCCTGGTGTAGCGGTGGAATGCGTAGATATCAGGAAGAACACCGATGGCGAAGGCAGCCGGCTGGGGACCCACTGACGCTGAGGCTCGAAAGCGTGGGAAGCAAACAGGATTAGATACCCTGGTAGTCCACGCGGTAAACGATGCATACTAGGTGTCCCGGGGCGACCCGGGGTGCCGTAGCTAACGCGTTAAGTATGCCGCCTGGGGAGTACGTACGCAAGTATGAAACTCAAAGGAATTGACGGGGGCCCGCACAAGCGGTGGAGCATGTGGTTTAATTCGACGCAACGCGCAGAACCTTACCAGGGTTTGACATGGAATCGCCGCGGCGAGAGATCGCCGTTTTGCAGCAATGCAACGGTTCACACAGGTGCTGCATGGCTGTCGTCAGCTCGTGTCGTGAGATGTTGGGTTAAGTCCCGCAACGAGCGCAACCCACGTTTCCAGTTGCCGCCCGCAAGGGGGCTCTCTGGAGAGACTGCCGGGGACAACCCGGAGGAAGGTGTGGATGACGTCAAGTCCTCATGGCCCTTACATCCTGGGCCACACACGTGCTACAATGGGCGGTACAATGGGCAGCGGGGCCGCGAGGCCGAGCCAATCCCCAAAGCCGCCCTCAGTTCGGATCGGAGTCTGCAACTCGACTCCGTGAAGCTGGAATCGCTAGTAATCGTGGGTCAGCACACCACGGTGAATACGTTCCCGGGCCTTGTACACACCGCCCGTCAAGCCATGGAAGAAGGGAGTGCTCTAAGTCGCGATGCCAACCCGCAAGGGAGCCAGCGCCTAAAGCAAGACCTTTGACTGGGGCTAAGTCGTAACAAGGTAGCCGTACCGGAAGGTGCGGCTGGATTACCTCCTTTAAGGAGTAAACCGCGGTCCTTTTGGACCGCCACCCGATTCGCAAACCAAGGCATCAAGCAAGTACATCTCTAAGCATTTCAATGAGTCTAGGGTCTGTAGCTCAGTTGGTTAGAGCACCGCTCTGATAAGGCGGGGGTCAATGGTTCAAGTCCATTCAGGCCCACTATGTTCTAACATGGGGTTATAGCTCAACTGGTAGAGCGCCAGCTTTGCAAGCTGGATGTTAGGAGTTCGAGTCTCCTTAGCTCCACTAACTCTTTGAAATAAAGAAGTTTTATGATTGCTCTTTGAAGTAATCAGATAATTGACAGTACGGGAAGCAATTCCAGAGAAAGTGATAACAAGCATACAAGAAGCGAAGCAGTTTCGAGTGACTGGGTGGCCCGATCAATGACAGGGCGCCGAGCTGCTCATGCGAAGCGAGAGCTATATCGCTGGAAAGAAGGAATTAAGCATAGGAACGCACACGGGGGATGCCTAGGCATTCGCCGGCGACGAAGGACGCGACAAGCTGCGAAAATCCCGGACGAGGCGCAAAGGGCCCGTGACTCCGGGGACTCCGAATGGGACAACCCGCGCGGGGCGACCCGCGCATCGCGGGGCCGAACACATAGGCCCCGTGAAGCCAACCCAGTGAACCGAAACATCCAAGTAGCTGGAGGAGAAGACATCAACCGAGATTCCCCAAGTAGCGGCGAGCGAACGGGGAGGAGCCCAAACCGGGAGCGATCCCGGGGTTGTAGGACTGCCGCGTGACGCGAAGAGAGGTGCTGAAGCGGGATGGAAAGCCCCCCCCCAGCAGGTGACAGGCCTTTAGGGACCGATCTTCGCGCTTGGCAGTATCCTGAGTAGGGCGGGGCACGTGAAACCCTGCCTGAAGCCGGGGGGACCACCCTCCAAGGCTAAATACGAGCGGATGACCGATAGCGACCAGTACCGTGAGGGAAAGGTGAAAAGCACCCCGAGAGGGGAGTGAAAGAGCGCCTGAAACCGTGTGCGTACATTCTGTCGGAGGAGGGACTTGTCCCTCTGACGGCGTGCCTTTTGTTTAATGAGCCAGCGAGTTGCTCGTGTACGGCGAGGCTAAGGTCCTGAGGACCGGAGCCGCAGCGAAAGCGAGTCTGAAGAGGGCGCCTAGTCGTACGCGGCAGACACGAAGCCTTAGTGATCTACCCATGGCCAGGCTGAAGCGGGGGTAACACCCCGTGGAGGGCCGCACCGATATACATTGAAACGTGTCCGGATGAGCTGTGGGTGGGGGTGAAAGGCCAATCAAACTGGGCGATAGCTTGTTCTCTCCGAAACATATTTAGGTATGGCGTCGCGACAGGCTGCCGGGGGTAGAGCACTGGATGGACTAGGGGGCACACCCGCTTACCAAACCCAACCAAACTCCGAATACCGGCCAACCGATTCGCGGCAGACAGCCCGCGGGTGATAAGATCCGCGGACGAAAGGGAAACAACCCTGACCACCGACTAAGCGTCCCCAAGTGCGCGCTAAGTGGGAAAGGATGTGGGACTGCTCAGACAGCCAGGAGGTTAGCTTAGAAGCAGCTATCCTTTAAAGAAAGCGTAATAGCTCACTGGTCGAGCGGTCCCGCGCCCAAAATTATCGGGACTAAGCGCGTCACCGAAGTCGTGGGCTCCAGCGATGGAGCGGTAGGAGAGCGTTCCGCAGGCCTGGGAAGGCGGGTGGCGATGCCCGCTGGAGGTACCGGAAACGAGAATGCTGGCATGAGTATGCGAAAACGCGGGTGGAAAGCCCGCGCACCGAAAATCCAAGGTTTCCCGGGTAAAGTTAATCTTCCCGGGGTCAGCCGGGACCTAAGACGAGGCCGAGAGGCGTAGCCGATGGGGACGGGGTCAAGATTCCCCGGCCTCCCACGAGGCGTCCGACCGACGGGGCGACGCATCGAACAGTACACAGCCACCGATGGACGCGTGGCGGAAGGAGCGTAAGGCGGCAGGGAGGCAAATCCCCCTGCCACGTGCCCGAGACTCCCGACCGGAGGAGGGCTTCGGCCCGAATCCGAGCTGTACATGCCGGTGCCAGGAAAACCCCCTAAGGGAGCCGCGAGGGAGCCCGTACCGTAAACCGACACAGGTGGATGGGGCGAGCAGCCCAAGGTGCTTGAGACAACCCAGGAGAAGGAACTCGGCAAATTAACCCCGTAACTTCGGGATAAGGGGAGCCCCCGGCGGTCAGCGCGGACAGCGCGGAGCCGCTGGAGGCCGCAGAGAAATGGCAGAAGCGACTGTTTACCAAAAACACAGGGCCATGCAAACCTGCAAAGGGAGGTATATGGCCTGACACGTGCCCGGTGCCGGAAGGTTAACAGGAGGGGTCAGCGCAAGCGAAGCCCCGAATCGAAGCCCCGGTAAACGGCGGCCGTAACTATAACGGTCCTAAGGTAGCGAAATTCCTTGTCGGGTAAGTTCCGACCTGCACGAATCGTGTAACGACTTCTGCACTGTCTCCTCCTGAGACTCAGCGAAATTGCAGTGCCGGTGAAGATGCCGGCATCCCGCACCTGGACGGAGAGACCCCATGAACCTTCACTGAATTTTGACATTGGTTTTAGGCCTTGCATGTGTAGGATAGGTGGGAGGCTTTGATGGCGGGGCGCCAGCCCCTCCGGAGCCGCCGTTGAAATACCACCCTTGCCAGGCTTGAGGCCTAACCCGCGCCCCTCACCGGGGCGGGGGACCGTGTCTGATGGTCAGTTTGACTGGGGCGGTCGCCTCCCAAAAGGTAACGGAGGCATCCAAAGGTTCCCTCAGCGCGGTCGGTAATCGCGCGCAGAGCATAAAGGCAAAAGGGAGCCTGACTGCGAGGCGGACACGCCGGGCAGGTACGAAAGTAGGGCTTAGTGATCCCGCGGTACAGCGTGGAACGGCCGTTGCTCAATGGATAAAAGGTACTCTGGGGATAACAGGCTGATCTCCCCCAAGCGTTCATAGCGACGGGGAGGTTTGGCACCTCGATGTCGGCTCGTCGCATCCTGGGGCTGGAGAAGGTCCCAAGGGTTTGGCTGTTCGCCAATTAAAGCGGCACGCGAGCTGGGTTCAGAACGTCGTGAGACAGTTCGGTCCCTATCCGGTGTGGGCGTACGAGACTTGAGGGAACCTGTCCTTAGTACGAGAGGACCGGGACGGACGAACCTCTGGTGTACCGGCTGTCGCGCCAGCGGCACCGCCGGGTAGCCATGTTCGGATCGGAGAAACGCTGAAAGCATCTAAGCGTGAAGCCGTTCCCAAGATAGGGTCTCGCGGGGGCAACCCCCTGAAGGGCCGTCGGAGACTACGACGTCGATAGGTCGCAGGTGTAAGCGCGGCGACGCGTTGAGCCGAGCGATACTAATAGCCCGTGAGGCTTTTCCTTTTCTTCCTACGATGTGGCTTTGCTGCGCGTGAGCAGCCTGGCGTCCGGAGGCACCCCATTCGAGGGCTTCGCCGGCTATGCTTCTTTCCCTGGGCATCCCGTACTGAGAGATTGAAATTTCGGCGGTCATCGACGGTGGGTCATACCCGTTCCCATTCCGAACACGGAAGTCAAGCCACTTGTCGCCGATGGTACCTGGCCCCCGGGCCCGGGAGAGTAGGTCGCCGCCGGATCCACGGGCCCCCGCGGGACATCGCGGGGGCCCTTCCTTTTTCCCCCGGAATCTTCCCTTGTGGCCTTGGTCCTGAAAAAGGCTCCGTGTTGAAAAGGCGGACCCGGGTCCGCCTTCTGTGTTTTAAAGGGTTTAACTGTTTTGTTTGAAATTACTTTTCTTTCGGGGTGAGTTTTCTACAAAATGGCTTTTTTGTTCTATTTTTGAAGAATGAAACCGCAGAAATTATCACTCCTGCTGTATATCAAAGATCCTTTTGATTTGAAAAAAGGTTCTTTTGATGTACTGTATTCTCAGATCGCAGTTGAAATTCGAAAGCTTTTAGAAGAATGCAAAATTCGTCTGTCTTTATACTTGCCTGGAAACGTTATTCAGGTGTGGAATAAGCAGAACATCGCTGACATTGTTTGGATGCGTGGTGCAATCCGAGAGGGGAAACTTGAAATTGTAGGCGGGGGTTTTTATGATGCAATGCTTCCTCTGTTTCCGACAGAGCTTCAAGAACTTCAGTTGAAAGAACATTTCTGTTTGGTGGAAAAAGTTTTCCAGACAGAGCCTGTGGGGTACTTTAATTCCTCGATGGCCTGGGAAATTGGGATGACGGAAGTGCTTGCGAAGCAGGGATTCCGCTATACGCTGGTTTCGGAAAAAAGTTTGCAGGATACTTTAGGGCGTGCGACGCGTGTGACGGGCTGGTATACAGCGGAAGACCGTGACTCGGTCATGCGGCTGTTGCCCATTTGCCAGAATTTATGCGAAGTTTTGCAGCAAGAGTCTTCTACGCTGCAAGCGAAGCTGGAATCTTTAGGTGAAAGCGAGACGACATGGGTTGTGACGCAAGCGATTCCGCTTTCAAGCATGGAGAAAATAGGAGCTTTCTTTAAGCGCCTGCGTGAAAATTTTGAACAGTTCTCTTTTCAATTCTGGACGCTTTCCCATGTTTTAGAGGAATCTTCGGGTGGAAAGGTGAACCTGATGAGCGATATTGGAACGAATGTGGGGCTTCCTGCGGGTTCGCACAGCTGTCGAGAACTTCTTTTACGCCGTCCGGAAGCGGATTTGATGCACAAGCAATTGCTGATCGCCAATTCCCACGCGAAGAGTCTTTTGCCGGAAAAGGAACTTTTGGGTGTGCAGAGAAAGCTTTTGCCGTTGATGGCTCCGGAGTATTACGCGGATCTTTATGATAACGAAGGTGTGCGCAGTCCGGTTGTACGTTGGAAAGGCAATGCGAGTATTATCGCTGTTGAAGAAGAAATTGAAAATCGAGCGAAGCTCGATGGTCGACGTGTAGAAGTCTCGGATTTTTTGCGCAACGGGAATCGCCAAATTCTGGTGAACAATTCTAATTTGCAGTTCTTGCTGGAACAGCGGAAGGGCGCGACTTTGCGTTCTTTGGTTTATAAGCCAGCCCAGCTGAACCTGGTGAGCGCCTTTCAGCAGAACGGTGATGTGCCGCGTGCCTTCGCGGATCATTTGCTTCCGACGTCCCTAACGGATATGAAGCAGATCGATGCCGCATTGAATGATGGCCAAGGCATTCTTTCTGCGCCGTATGATTATGAGATTGAGCGGAAGGAAAACTCTTTGGGCGTGATGCTTCGTGCGGAGCAGATGGCGAATGTCGCTGGTAAGGAACATGTTTTGCATATCGACAAAAAATTTGAATTGAACCGTTCGAATTCGGAACTCGATGTGCGTTACGCCTTGACGAATGGAACGTTTTCGGATTTGGAAGCTTACTTTGGAACAGAGCTGAATTTGGGTGTTCGCATAGTCCACGGTCAAAGGGCTTATTCGTTGAAGATCAACGGGCAGAGCGTTTCCCTTGACGCAAGTGTGCCGTTGCTCTTTCCGGATGCGACTGTGGTGTCTCTCAAAGACGGTCTGCTTTCCTATGCTTTCCGATTCCGTTTTTCGCAGCCGGTGAAGGTCGCGTTGAATTGGATTATGGGATCTCACCAGACCGCGGCGCCGACCGTGGTGCAGGGCGTTCGACTGTTCTTGTTTTGGAATTTAAAATTGCAGGGCCAGGGTGAAACCGATTTCGGTATTCACATGGATTTTTCTAAGCGGGGATTCTTTTTATGAATTCGGAACAGATCGATTTATTTGTAGAAGAATCCGACCAAGAAGTCTATGTGCGCATTAGCGGAACTTTTGGCTTTACGCAATTTGCGCCGTTGCGTGAAAAGGTCAATCGCATTATGGATGGCCCAGGAAAGCGTTGGTTTTTGGACGTGGACCGAGCTCGCTTTACGGACAAGGAATATCTGAAGCTTTTCTTGGATTTTTTGGAAAAGGCGAAACAGAAAGATACGGAACTTGTACTTGTTTATAATGGGGATGAAAATAAGAATTTCTTTGCGCCGTATGCGCACATCTTTGCGGTGACGGGAAACTGGAAAACCTACCGGCGCAAGGGCGTTCTTGCTGCAATCGGAGCTGTAGGAGCCTATTACAACAAGCAGACGGGTATCCGCTTGAGTCCGTTCGTGGCGTTGGTGCTGATCTTTGTTCTATTGGGATGGTTCTTTACCTTGTACGGGATTATCCGGGGGCAGCAGGAAGAAATCCGTGTTCGGGAAGCGCATGTCTTGGAAATGGAACAGGAAACGGAGCGGATGCGAAATGAACTCGATTATTTGCAGTCGATGATCGGGCCGCTTAAAAATTTAGGTTTGATCATTGATTCGACGACTTCCAAGCGTTCAGAGACGCGCATTCGCAACTGGACGAAATATTTGGACCGTTTAGAGACTCGCCGCCGTGAAAAATAACGTCCGGCTGTCTGCAATCCCCTCGGCAATCGTTTTGATTGCGGTGATAGGCCTGTTGGCGGGCTTTATCGGTTTTTGGTGGTATGGCTCGGTCCAGATGAATCAGCTTTCGATTCGGGAAGCGCGTTTGCAGAAGGAAGCTGTGCAATACATCAAGTATCGGAATTGGACGCTAGACTATTGCCATATCTATTTCGCATTGGATATTGTCTCAAAGAATAAGATGACCTCTGCCCAGAAGAAGATGCTGAGCGATGAAATCTGGATGATTTCGCGTAATTACGGTTTTGACCCGCTGCTGATCCCTGCGATTGTTTTTCAGGAAAGCAAGGGGAATCCGAATGCGAAGGGACGGTATCGGAGCGGCGCGGAGTCGGGAGCCTATGGCTTGATGCAGTTGAAAGTGCCTACAGCCCAGTCAATTGGAAAGCGTTTTGGATTAGTGGTGAACGACGGTTCGGATCTTTTGCGTCCGGAAGTGAGCGTGGTTGTGGGAAGCGCATACCTGATGCGGTTGGTGGGGCGTTATGGCGATTTGAAGAAAGCAATCATAGCCTACAATCTGGGGCAGGGTGGGGTGGATTCCAAGATTCGAAGTGGAACGCCTCTGCCGACAAACTATTATGAAAGTGTTTTGGCAAAATATCGGAAATTACAGCGGCTTGTCCGTGAAAGGATAGGCGAAATGCCTTAGGATTTCTAAATTCAGGAGGATGATTTTTCGGATTTTGCCCTTTTTGTTAATCGCGGTCGCTTTCGCTACGGAAGTGCGGTATGATTGCGAGGGCTTTGTCGAAAGAGGCCTTTCGATGGATCCGATGCTTGCGGAATCCCGTTTTTCGACTGAAGCGAAGAAGAACAAGATTTCTGAGATCAAGGCGGCTGCCATTCTTTCCAAATTTGAAATTTCCATGATGGTGGGACCCGCTCCCGGTTTGAAGGAAACCGTGGACGATTGGGGCGATACCGTCGATACGTGGGATTTTACGAAAATGGGGCCGTTCTTTGGAACGGAAATTAAGGCTGTGCAACCGTTGAATTACGGACAGTACAAGGTCGGAAAAAAAGCGGCAGAAGCGGACCTGCGCCAGACAGAAATGAGCGTCATCGGCAAAGAACATGAAAAAAGCGTCGAACTGCAAACGTATTATTACAACTATCTGCTCGCTCTTGAAATGAACCGCTTGGCGGCCGATGCCAAAAAACAGATGGACCGTGCGGAAGAAAAACTCGAAGAAGCCTTGGATGATGACGATCCGAATGTTTCGCAGACCGACCTGCTGAGGCTCAAAGCGAGCCGTCATACGCTTGACGAGGCAATCATCGATGCGGAAAACGGACTTGCCCGTGTGAAGCTTGCCGTAAAATTCTCGCTCGGGCTCGATTCAAACGAAACCTTTGCTCCGATGGACACGGTCCTTGCGGAACGGTCGGAATATTTTCCGACTCTCGACGAAGCGAAGGAGCTTGCGGTGCGGCATCATCCGGATTTGAAGCGTTTGAATGCGGGGCTTGAAGCGAGGCAGTATCAGCTGCAACTGGCAGAAGCGAAGCTCGGTCCGCAGTTCTTCTTGATGGGTGAATTTACTTATGTGAAGTCTTGGGCGGGAAACCGTACCGCGGTGCAGAAGAACGCCTTTGCGCAGGATGCGGTGAACAAGATTTCGGGTGCGATCGGCTTTGGCGTGCGTTACAATTTGAACTTTTGGCGCAGTTGGAGTTCTTATGTTTCAGCGCGGACAGAATTGCGCGGCTTGAAACTGAAAGAAAATTATGCGTCGGAAGGAATTCTTTTGCAGATGGAAGAACAGTACATTCAGACGCAAGGTGCGAAGGCGAAGCTCGAAAGCTTGCGTTCAAGCTTGAGAGCGAGCGAATCCATTTTGAAGAGCGCCGCGATGAAGTACGATCTGGATCCTTCGAATACGAGTGAACTCGTTTCGGCTTACAAGGATAACCTGATGCTTCAGAAGTCTTATTATTATGCAGTCTGCAAGTACAACATTGCATTTGCGGAACTGATCAGTCGGATGGGACTTTCCCTTTCCGAATATCATCAACTTGATTTGGGTAAATAATATGAAAATTCAAATACTTCTCTCGATTGTCGCTATGTCTTTTGTGACGGCTTTTGCGGCTGATCCGGTTCTGGCGATTTCCAAGAACGACAAAGAATTGCAGACTCTTTTGAAAAAGAAGAGCCTGAACAAGAAGGACAATGAACGCGTCAAGGCTCTGTTGAGTGATGTGTTCAACTTTAAGCGTCTTGCGGAAAAAACCTTGCCGAAAGAAACCTGGGCCTCTCTCGATGATGCTTCGAAGGATTCCTTTGCAACGGAATTTCAACGTATGGTGCGCAATTCGAGCGCAAAGCGTCTTGAAATGTATCGCACCGACAGTACGATTTACGATGCTCCGAAGCTGAAGAAGAACAATACGGAAGCGAATGTGACGGCGCATCTCTGGTACAAGGGTAAGGAATCCGTTCTCGTTTATAAGATGACATTGGAAAACGGCAACTGGATGGCTTGGGACTTGGTGATTGACGACCTTTCGACGGCTCGCAATTACAAGGAACAGTTTGCAACGATTCTGAAGACGAAGAGCTTTGGCGAACTTCTCGAAACGATCAAGAAGAAGGCTGACGAAATCGAAGAATGATTTTTGACGCTCTCGTCATTCTAGCAGCGATTATTGGAGGCGGACTTTTACTTTTCCCGGTGAAAGTCCGTTTTTTGTTTCGCGTACAGAAGAATGCGGGTAAGTTCGAAGTCCGGATTTTTCGCAAGAAGGTCTTTACGACCGAAGAGGAAACGGTAGAAGAATCGGAAGCCACAGAAGAAGTGGACGTGGCGACGGCAGAAGAAATACGCGCAAGCGAAGAAGACGACTTTGACGATGAAAATCCTTGGAAGAAGGAAAAGTCTGTTGAAGCCAAAGCTCCTGCAAACGAGAAGTCCGAAAAAAAAGCCGCGGAAAAATCGGAAGAGAAATCCGATAAAAAAAAGTCTGAAAAATCGAAAAAGAAGTCGAAAAAGAAATCTTCCGATGAAGAATTTTTGACCCTGGTGCTTGACCCGCGCTTTGATAAAAAGCTACTGAAGGATTGCTTCCAGATTGCAAAGGCTTTCTTTCGCATATTCCACTGTTACTTTGAACCGACCGTTGTCGATGGTATTCGTTTGGAGGATTACGAAGACATGGGCTATGCGATGGGCGGCTTGAATTTTTTGTGCGGTACGATACCGCTTTTCAACAACTGGGAATTTTTGATGGACTGGGAAGGAAACCGTCCGCTAAAAGTGGAAGGTGGTTTTGTCGCATCGTTCTCGATTGCCCGGATTCTGGGCTTTGGCCTTGTGAGTGTTTGGTCCGTGCTCGGACTTGTGCTTTTGTATTTGTGGAACCTTCGCCGCTACCGGAAGAATCCGGAACAGTTCCGTTTGATTTTTTGGCGACGTTGGGTTGTTCGCTTTTTAGCGGCGGATTAAAAGTTTGATATCAAGAGGATGAAATGCAGAAATTGACTGTGGAAAGATTGCTGTCAAAACTCGGTTTTGGAACCCGTAAGGAATGCCGTGCCTTGGTGCGTGCGGGACTTGTGGAACTTGCGGGAAGAACGGTGGAAGATCCGTTTGAAGAACTCGACGCAAAGCCGGAAACGATTATGGTGAATGGCGAAGAAGTGCCGACGTTTGAAGAACTTTATTTGATGATGAACAAGCCGTGTGGACTGGAGTGCAGCCATCAGCCGCGCGATCATGAATCCGTATTTGAATCCTTTCCGCATCGGATGCTTGAAATGGGCCTGAACTGCGTGGGACGTTTGGATGCGGATTCGCACGGGCTTCTTTTGTTCTCGAACCAGGGGCAGTTTATTCACCGTGTGGAAAGCCCGAAGAAGGGCATGCTCAAAACCTATGTGGCAAAGCTTGCCTGTCCGATTACCGATCCGCAGATTCGCGTTTTGAAAGAAGGGGTGCAACTGAAGGGCGAAAAGAAGCTTTTCATTGCACGGGAACTGGAAAAGGTTTCGGATACGGTCGTGAAGATTTCGATCGCGGAAGGCGTTTATCACGAAGTGCGTCGCATGTTCGCCGCCGTTTCGAACCATGTGGAAGACTTGGAACGCATTTCGATCGGCCATGTGAAGCTCGATCCGCAGCTCGAACTGGGAAAATGGAGATTCCTGACCGCGGAAGAAAGGGCGGAATTCCAGTAAGCGCTTAAACATGAAAAACCGCAGTCTCCAGGGATTGCGGCTTTTTCGTTTTAAAGAATTTGGAAAGGCTTAGAGAGTAGATTGGACGGTTGCCGAACCGACTTCCGAAAGCTCTGCCTGAGCGGTAGCCGCCTTTGCCGTTTTGGCGATTGCAGCTTTGATGTCAGCGGAGAACTTGAAAGTAGGGATGGTACGCTGCTGCAGGTACACGGTTTCACCCGTCTTCGGGTTACGTGCCGGACGTGCTTTGCGTTCCTTATTTACGAACGTCCCAAATCCACGGATCTCGATGGAATTTCCCTCTGCGAGGGATTCACCAACGAGGTCCAGGAATTGTTCCACAACAACACGTACCTTGTTCTTCACGAAGCCTGTTGCGCTCGTTACGTCCTGAATCAAATCTTGTTTTGTTACATTAGCCACGTTCAAAATATAAGAACCTTGGCTGAAAAAATCTACTTTTGGAATGGTTCTTTTCTTTTTTTCGTCGCTTATTCTTTGGCTATTTCGTGGACAAGTGTGAATAAATGTTGAAAAACGAGTTTCAGATTGTAAATATCCGCGTTTCCCCGTGTACGGTGCTTTCTCCGATGGCCGGTGTGACGGACGCGCCTTTTCGCCGCCTTTGCCGGGTCCTTTCGGGGAATCGGATGGGCCTGTTGGTTTCGGAATTCGTGTCTACGGATGGCGCTTCTCCGTTCATTTTGAAGAATCGGAAACAGTTGATTTTTTATCCGGAAGAACGTCCGTTTGGCATTCAGATTTTTGGGCGCCATCCAGAACGTATGGCTTATGCGGCGCATGTGCTGGAATCGCTCAAACCGGATTATATCGAAGTGAATGCGGGTTGCCCGGTTCCGAAGGTAGCGGGGAAAGGTGGCGGTGCAGGACTCTTAAAAGACCTGCCGCGCTTAAAGGAAATTCTTTGCGAAGTCAAAAAGGCGGTCTCGGTGCCGATGACTCTTAAATGTCGAGTCGGCTGGGATGAAAATTCCATCAACGTGATGGAAACCTTGAAGATTGCGGAAGGCGAAGGCGCCGATATGCTGACTGTGCATGGCAGAACGCGTGTGCAGGGTTACAACGGTTTTGCAAACTGGGACTTGATCGGGGAAGTCGCCAGCGCGGCAAGGATTCCGGTCGTCGGAAACGGCGATGTGAACAGTGTGCAGTTTGCGTTGGAATGTCTAGAAAAATATGACGTGAAAGGCGTTTCCATTGGACGCGCTGCGATGCACAATCCGTGGCTCTTTGGTGAAATTGCCGATGCGCTGGAAGGCAAGGCTCCGCGTGTGGTGACGGCGGAAGAAGCTTGCTCGGTCTTTAAGACGTATTACGACTTTATGATGGAAGAAAGTACATCGACACCGTTCGGGGCGCTGGGACGCTTAAAGCAGCTCGCGGCGCGCCTTTGCAAAGGCTTTGTTCCGGAAACGCCCGAGTTCCGCCAAAAGGTTTTGACGAGCCAGTCGCCCGAAGAATTCTTTGAACGCGTCGAACTTTTTAAGGATTACGCGAAAACGAATGCGATGACTTTTGCACCGGAGCGCCTGATGAACTTGAACGGCCGCAAGGAAGATACGATTTCCTTCGAGCGGCAGTTTAAAGGCTAAGACGGTACTTTCTCCAATCACCCAGAATGGAAATATCTTTGGCCAGGCCTTCGTCTGCTTTTTGCAAAATGGAGGTGTCGCCGATAAAACCGGAAACGAGCTTTCCGCTTGAAAGTTTGATTTTTCCCATGCCGAGAGGCGCTGGAATATTCGCCACGAACTTTCCGAATTCCGCTGGGGAAAGGGCGTAAACTTCGACGTAGAAGCTCGAAGTTCCTCCGAAAATCATCGCAGGCTTTGGAATCTTTCCGTCTTGGAAGGCGTACATTTTGTACTCGGGCGCGGTTGTCGTCGCTTCGATGAAATTCGCGGACTCAAGCTGGTAATGCAGAGGCTCGCCTTTTAAGTGTGCCCCGCAAACGGCAAATTCCACTTTGGAACTGAAAAAGGGAGAAACCTTTTCGGCGACGTCGAGAAGCATGAAATCGTCAAAGGCTTTGCCGACGAGGGTCACGCCGAAGGGAAATTCCGAAACGTTCGGGTCGGAGCTTTTGGCTGTTCCTGCGGGAATCGCAAGTGCGGAATAGTCGAGCAGGTTCATGTAGTTTGTGTAATAGCCGAGATTGGAATTCAGCTGGATCGGGTTCGCTTCGACTTCGGCGGTTTTGTAAGTGGTGCCTGCGGTTGGCGTTAGGATAATGTTTACCTTGGAAAATTCACGCTCGGCGATTTTCTTTTTTTCTTGCAAAGCGTGAAAACCTGCGAAGACGGCACTCGGATGCGGTGTGGTTTTGGGACTGATGATCGCCTTGGTGACCGGGTGAATTTCTTCGGGATGTTCTTCGATGAATTTGCCGACAGCGTCGTAACGTTCAAAGACCCAAGGGCCTTCATAAAGCAGGCGGGCCGCTTCGAGGAACGGGGTAAAGTGAATGGTGATCTTTTTCCCGCCTGCTTTTTCAAAGACTTTGACGGCTTTTTCAAAGGCTTCCTTGTAACCGGAGTTACCAAAAAATTCGAGTTCATTTTCGGCGGGTACTCCGAATGTCCAGTCTTCGGGAAGACGCTTTGCGAATCCGTTCGGTTCGTTCCACGGGGCGACTCGGGAGTAGGCATCTTCAGAGTCTTCAGCGGTGGCGAGGTTTAGGACGTAGCGGGCGTCTGCATGGTTCAGGGCGAAAATGGAAACGCAGTCCAAGCTTTTGCAGGCTGGGATCACGCCGTTTGTGCTGAGAATGCCACGGGTCGGTTTGACGCCGACGAGATTGTTGAAAGCTGCCGGTATACGGCCGGAACCTGCAGTGTCTGTGCCGAGAGAGAAACTGCAGAGGCCATAGGCGAGAGCTGCGGCGGAACCGGAGCTCGATCCTCCCGAAATGTATTCGGGAACGTATTTATTCGGAATTGCGCCGTAGGGCGAGCGGACGCCGACAAGGCCTGTAGCGAACTGGTCCATGTTCGTTTTGCCGAGCGGGATTGCGCCGAAATCCATGAGACGTTTGACGACGAACGCGGAACGTGAAGGCTTGTATGCATAAGCGGGGCAGGCGGCTGTGCTTTCAAATCCTTCGCAGTCAATATTGTCTTTGATAGCGAAGGGAATGCCGTACAGGGGAAGGCTTTCGGGATCCCTGGCTTCCAGTTTTTTTAGATAGGAGTCCAACTGTCCCTCGGATGTTTTGGAAACCCAGATAGCGGCCGGAGCTTTTTCTATTTCGGCGAAAAGGGATTCCAGGAGTTCTCGCGGAGTGAGGGTGTGGGAACGGTAGGCGGAGAGCAGGGAAGAAATTTCCAATTCCATAAGAACCTCTACTTTATAAAATTATTTTATAAAGTAGTATTAAATTGGAATTTGGCGAAGGGAAATTTCTGTTAAAAAAAAGTGCATTTTTTGAAGCGAAAACTTACAGACAAATATGTTAAAGTATGTAAGTTGTAACAACAAAAATGGCGTGGTGAAAATCAGTCGTTTTGGAGGAAATGTTCCGTCGCGATTTTTGTGAGGCCGAGGAAATATTCGTCCGAAGAATCCGTGATGAAGAAGAGCCTTGGAAGTTGCGGTCTGCGCAAGTGGTTTCGCATTTGCATGTCCAGATTTGCCTTGGAAAGCTTTTCGGCAAGGCCCCCCGTAAAAACGATGACGGCAGGGTCGAGGAAGGCGACCGTTGCGAAGAGAACTTGCCGGATATAGGGGAGGGCGCTCTTCACATTGTCGAAGATGTCGAGCTGCTGATTTCTGGAAAACGGGAACGGGAAATAGGAAAGTTCACCGGCAAAATTGGCGTTTCCTCGGAGGATTTTGCCATCGACGAGAAAGCCTCCTGCGGGAGGATTTCCCTTGGGCGTAAAGAGTATGGCGACGTTTTTTTCGTTGGCATTTCTTTGCGAATATCCGAGAGCGATTGCGTTCATGTCGTTTTCGACATAGGTCGGAATGCCTGTTTTCTGCTCCATTTCGTGGCTGAGGTTAATTCCGTTGAGGTCAGGGAAGTCGCTGAATTCCACGCTTCCCTGGCTGACGCCGCCTTGAACGCCGATGGAAATCATGCAGATTTTCGGGTTCTGTTTTAAGAGCTTTTGAACACACTGGAGAAGGCTTTTTAATTTGATGTTTTTGCATTTGAATTCGCCCTTGCCGTGTAGCCCGTACATCGCATCTGTGATGCGGTAGTGGATGCTTTCTGCACCGCCTTCAAAGAGCGCGTACAGGCAGAGGAATCGGCAACGTTCGGAATTATAGCGGTATGACATGGCGGGGCGCCCACCGCTGGATGTGCGGAAGTTTTCGGCGATGACTTCGCCGTTTTCAACAAGACCGTTTAAGATGTAGCCGCATGTGGCGACGGTTAAATTCGTCAATTTGGCAAGCTCCGGTTTGGTGATGGAACCGTTTTCGAGTAAGATCTGGCGTATCTTTTTTGTAGAGTCGTGGGACATAACTTTTTTATAGTCGGAACAATTTTGTTCTAAACTTTATAAAATAATTTTATGAAGTTGTCAATGTCTGTGGGAAGTTTTATTGCAAAATCTTGAGACGTGCCTTTTTTGACTGAATTTTCACGAATTGGAATGTTTTGGCATTGATTTTGCGAAAAGGGAATGCGAACATTCCTTTCAGTGAGGTCTATATGAAAAAGTTCAAATGGATGATGGTGGTTTCTCTGCTTCTGGTTGCTGCTCTTTATGCGGACAAGCCTGTTCTGAAAATTGCCTACAGCGATTGGCCCGGTTGGACTGCCTGGGAAATTGCGGACAAGAAGGGTTTCTTTAAAAAGCACGGCGTGAATGTGAAGCTCGAATGGTTTGAATATGGACCTTCGATGGATGCTTTCGCCGCAAAGAAAGTGGACGCTGTGGGCGTTTCGAATGGCGATGCGATGGTGTTGAATGCAACCGGCGCACGTAACGTGACGATCCTGATTAATGACTACAGCAACGGTAACGATAAGATTATCGGCGCTCCAGGAATCAAGTCAATCCGGGATCTGAAGGGGAAGAAGATCGGTGTGGAAATCGGTTGCCTTTCCCACGCTTTGCTAATCAATGCGTTAACCAAGAACGGTTTGAAGGAATCCGATGTTACGCTGGTCAATATGGCGACCCATCAAGCTGTGCAAACCTTGGAAAGCGGTGACGTTTCTGCGGTTGTCGCTTGGGTTCCGCATTCGGTGAATGCCTTGGATAAAATCGCCGGGTCGACGGAACTCTATACCAGTGCAAATGAGCCGGGCATTATCTATGACGTGCTCGCGGTTTCCCAAGAATCCATGATGAAGTACAAGGATGAATGGGCGAAGGTGGTTGCTGTCTGGGACGATGTGGTGGCCTATATCAACGATCCGAAGAATGAAAAAGAAATGGTGAAGATTTTGGCGGACCGTGTCGGTATTTCGGAAAAGCTTTACTCTCGATTCCTCGGCGGTACCAAGTTCCTTCGTGTTGGCGAAAGCCTGAAGTACTTCAAAAAGACGGATAACGGTTTCAGCTCGATCTACGGATCTTCCAAGTGGGTGAACGATTTCTTTGTGAAGAATCGCGTCTACGAAAAGAATGTGGATACCAAACGCTATATCGTTCCGACCTTTACGGAAGACTTTGTGAAAAGTTCCAAGTAAAACGTTTTCTCAACATCTCAACCTGGAATTGCAAAACATGAACTGTCCCATTGGAATTAGAAAGAATCTTGGAAAAAGAGGAAGTTTAATTCTCGCGATCCTTTCCTTTGTGATACCGCTCGCTGTGTGGAGTGCGGTGAGTTATATCCCGTTTATCTATCATCCGTTGGTACAGATTTCGGATGCTGGTGGCAGTCTGTTTTGTGAACCGGGCGATGAAATTGCAAAAGAAAATCTTGCTGCAGAAAATGCAAGCCTGGTTGCTGCAGGCGAAAAGCCGATGACAGGAGTCCGTAAGAATCCGACGTACCTGCCGGCTCCGCATGAAGTGGCAAAGGCTTTGGTGACCGCCTTCAAGACGCCGCCGAAGCGCGATGGCGATTTGTGGTTTCACGAAAGCATTCTCCATTCGATCAAGATTGTGTTCCTCGCTTTTTCTTGTCGAGCCTTGTCGGTTTGCCACTCGGTGTTGTAAGCGGATCGATTCCCTTCTTTGAAAAACTGACAGCGCCTTTTATTGAATTTTTTCGCTACTTCCCAGCGCCTGTGTTTGGAGCCTTGGCGGTAGCGATTCTCGGCATTAACGATGCACCGAAGGTAGCGATTATCATCATCGGTACGTTCTTCCAGCAGGTTCCGATGCTAAGCGCAACGATGCGACGTGCGGATCCCGCTTTGACAGAAGCGGCTCGGACTCTAGGCGCGTCTCCGGTACGCGTTTTGATGAAGGTCGTTATTCCGGAAGTTGCGCCGAAGATTTACAAGGATATGCGCATTCTGCTCGGTTGGGCATGGACATACTTGATCGTTGCAGAAGTGGTTGGTACGAGTTCCGGTATCACCTGGTTCATCAATCAGCAGGCGAAGTACCGCAACTTCGACAATGTTTATGCGGCGATTGTCATCTTGGGTATCATCGGTCTTGGCTGTGACCTGATTCTCGATAAGATAGGCAAGGACCTGTTCGCTTGGGAAAGTGGCCGCATCGGATTCTTGACGAAGGTTCGCCGTGAACTGATGTCTCCTAGAAACTATGTGTTCTCGTTCCGTTTGACTCCGGAAGAAAAAGCTTTGAAGGAAAAAAATCATGGAAAGCTCTGAATTCATTCTTGAAGCGAAAGATATTGTCAAGGATTTCGCTGAAAGCGATGGCAGTCCTCGGCGCGTTTTGGACGGGATTTCCTTTGGCGTCAAACGGCGTGAATTCCTTTCGATCATCGGACCTTCTGGCTGCGGCAAGTCAACGCTCATTCGCATTGCGGCAGGCCTTGAAACAGTTACAAGCGGACATTTTTTGCTCGACGGTAAAAAGGTTTCGGGTACAAGTGCAGAACGCGGAATGGTGTTTCAGAAGTACACGCTTTTCCCGTGGCTTTCGGTGAAGCAGAATGTGATGTTCGGCTTGATTTCATCGGGATACGGAAGCAACGATGCGGAAGAAAGCGCTTTGCAGTGGTTGCAGATTGTAGGCCTTGAAAAGTATGCGGAATACTATCCGAAGCAACTATCGGGCGGTATGCAGCAACGTGTTGCGATTGCAAGAGCCTTGGCACCGCAACCGCGCGTGCTTCTGATGGACGAACCGTTCGGCGCATTGGATGCGCAGACCCGTTCGCAAATGCAGAAGTACTTGCTCGAAGTCTGGAAGAATATTGACATCACAATCCTTTTTGTGACGCACGATTTGGATGAAGCGGTATTCCTTTCGGATCGCATTTTGACGCTCCAAGCAAATCCGGGCAAGGTCAAAGAACTGGTTACGGTCGATGTTCCGCGCCCGCGTACCGAAGAGAGCCTGTTCCTTCCGGAATTCAAAACACTCCGGTCACACGTCGAAGACTTGATCCATCCGGTTTCGGAAAAGAAGCCTGAGGAAGAAACGTTCAACATTGTCAATATGGTCGGCAAAAAGAACGCCGTACGATAAAATTTCAATTAGAGAGGTAATCTTATGGAAAACGAAAATGTCTTGCTCACAAAAACGATCGCGGGTGGCTGGAATTATTCCCGCGTGGTGAAGCGTGGTCAGAAAATCCGTTTGACGGATTTGGAAGGCGGTGCAAACGCTTCGGTTCTTTGCTACAACGCGAAGAATTTTTCGGAACGCTTTAACTTGGGTGACACTTTGAAGATTCAGCACATCTGCCGTATTACTGAAAACTGCTGCCTTTACAGCGATATGGGACGCATCCTTTTGAGCGTAGTGAAGGACACGGTGGGCTGGCATGATCCTCTTTGCGGTTGCACACATGCGGGTCTTATCAAGGAACGTTTTGGCGAACATAATTACCAGAACTTCCGTAACGATTTTTACCGCAATGGTTACGATTCTTTGCTGGTGGAAATGGGGAAGCACGGGATGACGAAACGTGATTTTACGGAACTGGTGAATTTTTTCAGCAAGGTCGTGGTGACGTCGGACGGCAAGATGACCTTTGTGGAAAACAATTCGAAGCCGGGTGATTATGTGGAACTCCGTGCTGAAATGGATACGCTTGTCGTGATCGATACCGGTATGCATCCGCTGAATCCGTCGAAGGAATACTTGAGAAAGCCGGTGAAGGTAGAGCTTCTCACATGCGAAACTTCGACAGCGGACGATCCGTGCTTTACCTCTTGCCCGGAGAATTCTCGCGGTTTCATTAACACGGCTGATTACAACCTGTAAAAGAGGAGATGAAAAATGTACACAAAGTATTTGGAAAGCTCCTTGAAGGAAGAAGATGCTGTTTACGTGGAAGATGTGCCGGCTGGTGAAGGATGGCTGCATCTGATCAAAAAGGGTCAGACGTTCCGAATCTTGGATTTGGAAGGGAACCAGGCTGTGGACACGCTCTTCATTAATGCGAACAATCCGGAAGAACGTTACAGCGTGCAGCAGACCGTGCAACGTCAGGCGAATTGCCTTGTGGGTGTCGGAACGGTTCTTTATTCGAACGATGACAATCCGATGCTCACGATTGCTGCAGACCTTTGCGGCGATCACGATACGCTTGGAAGCGCTTGCTCCTGCGAAAGCAACACCTGCCGTTATTCCTTGGACAAGCGTTATATGCACGCCTGTCGAGACTCTTTTTTGAAGGTTCTTTTGGCGGAACCGGGCCTTGACAAGCGTGACCAGGTGAACAACCTGAACTTCTTCATGTACGTGCCTTTTGACGAAAAGGGAAATTTGAATTTTGCAGATGGAATTTCGAGCCCAGGCAAGTATGTGGAAATGAAAGCGGAAATGGATGTGTATGCGGTGGTGAGTAACTGTCCGCAGTTGAACAATCCTTGCAACGCTTATAATCCGACCCCGATTCGTATGATCATCTGGGACTAAAAAGAGGTGCTTTATGAATTCGAAACGGAAAGAAAGTGATCGTCGTATCGAAGATGCTTGTTTTGAAGTGACGGCTTATGCAGGCGAAGGCAAAATGCTTTTGTTAAAGAAAGGACAGGTGCTCCGCTTGATAGATGTCGAAGGAAATCAGTCGGGCGATGTGCAGATTTATAATGCGCATGATACGTCGGAACGATACAGCGCACAGAATACAATTACGGCCCAGGCGAATTCGATGATTGAACTCGGAACGGTCATTCGTTCGAATGAGGATAATCCAATGCTCACGGTGATTGCGGATACTTGTGGCGAACATGATACGCTTGGAAGTGGATGTTCGGCAGAAGGAAACTGTGTGCGTTATACGGACAAGACCCGTTACATGCACAGCTGCCGTGATACGTTTGTGAGAACGTTGCAGGATTATGGCATGAGCAAGCGGGATCAGGTGTGCAATCTGAACTTCTTCACCAAAGTGATTCTCGATGACACTGGTCGCTTGGAATTCGCGGACGGAATTTCGGGACCCGGAAAGTACATCGATCTGCGCGCCGAAATGGATGTTCTCTTTTTGCTTTCGGATTGCTCTCAGCTGAACAATCCTTGTAACGATTACAATCCCACCCCGATTCGGATGGCCATTTTCAATGCTTGATTTGGATGCGGCATACGATAACACGAAAGCGGTAGTGGAAAGCGCGGAGCTTTTGAAAGGCTTTGATGCGCGAAGCAATGCGCTTGCCGCCCGTTTTTCGGAGACGATGGATATTCCGTATGGAAAAGGTGTCCGCGAAAAGTTCGACTTTTTCCCGGGAAATCCGGGTGCGGGAATCTTTGTGTTCATCCACGGTGGATATTGGCAAATGCGGCACAAGAATTCGTTCCGTTTTTTGGCAAAGGGTCCGCTGTCCTTGGGAATGCACGTGGCTTCGGTCGGCTATACGCTTGCACCGGAGGCGAGCCTTTCGGAAATCGTCCAAGAAGTGCGAAGTGCGATTCACCAAATCTGTGGATTTGCAAAAGCCTTTTTGGCGGATACAGAAAAGATGGTCGTTTCCGGATGGTCTGCGGGTGGGCATTTGGCTGCGATGATGCTCGATGAACCTTCGGTTTTGTCGGCGCTTGCGGTGAGTGGAATCTATGACTTGGAACCGATTTCCAGGTGCTATTTGAATCAGGCGTTGAAACTTTCTCCAGAGGAAATTTTGAACTTGAGCCCGATGCGAATTCCGTGTGTTCCGAAGCCGATGGCGATTGTCGTTGGTGCAGAGGAACTTTCGGAACTGCGCCGTCAAAGTCTTGAATTTGCGACACGGCGTGCCGCAGAAAAAATTCCGGTGACATTTGGTCTGTTAGAAGGCTGCAACCATTTTACGATTCTGCATGAATTGGAAAATCCGAGCGGCGTTCTTTGCCGGATGCTTGCTTCGCTTTTGAAGTGAGTAAAAAGACAGCCCAAAATTTGAAGAGGAATTGTCTATGTTTAAGAAAGTATTGATTGCAAACCGCGGCGAAATCGCTTGTCGCGTGATTCGTTCCCTCAAGGAAATGGGAGTCCAGTCTGTCGCAGTCTATTCCGATGCCGATGAATGCGCGGCTCATGTTTTGATGGCAGATGAAGCAGTGCGCATTGGACCCGCGATGGCGAAGGAAAGCTATTTGAATGTGGAAGCGATTCTTTCTGCAATCAAGCAGACCGGTGCAGAAGCAGTTCATCCGGGCTATGGTTTTTTGAGCGAGAATGCGGAATTTGCAAAGGCCTTGGAAGAGAATGGCGTCGCATTCATTGGACCGACTCCGAAGCAGCTCGTAGAATTCGGATTGAAGCACCGCAGCAAGGAACTCGCCGAGCAATTCGGAGTGCCACTTGTACCGGGAACAGGACTTTTGGAAAACGTAGACGCCGCCGCCGAAGGCGCCTCTAAGATCGGCTACCCGGTGATGCTCAAAAGCACCGCAGGCGGTGGCGGTATCGGCATGAGCATTTGCCATAGCGAACAGGAACTTCGTGAAAACTATGACCGCATCAAGCGTCTGAGCGAAAACAACTTTAAAAACGCTGGACTCTTTGTGGAAAAGTATGTAGAACGCGGTCGCCATGTGGAAGTTCAGATTTTTGGCGATGGCGAAGGAAACGCTGTGGTCCTTGGCGAACGCGACTGCTCTGTGCAACGTCGTAATCAGAAGGTTGTTGAAGAAACGCCTGCCCCGTGCCTTCCGGAAGAAACTCGCAAGGCTTTGCATGCATCAGCGCTTCGCCTGGTGCAGGGCGTCAAGTATCGTTCTGCGGGTACGGTCGAATTTATTTATGATGCCAAGGATGACAAGTTCTACTTCCTCGAAGTGAATACCCGTTTACAGGTGGAACATGGCGTGACCGAAACGGTCTTCGGCGTGGATCTTGTCCGTTGGATGATTGAACAGGCTGCAGGCATTCGACCGTTTGAAATCGGCGCGACTTTTACCCCGAAGGGACACGCGATGGAATTCCGTGTCTATGCAGAAGATCCGGGCAAAAATTATCGCCCGTCGAGCGGTCTTTTGACGGAAGTGAGCTTCCCCAAAGGCGTCCGCGTGGATACTTGGGTTTCGCGCGGAACCGAAGTCAGCGCCTTTTACGATCCGCTGCTTGCGAAGGTGATCGTTTCTGGCGAAGATCGTGAAGACAATATTTGCAAGGCGAAAAAAGTCCTTTCCGAAGTCAAGCTTTGCGGCTTTGAAACGAATATCAAGCTGCTGCAGGATGTGCTTGAAATGGAAGACTTTGTTTCGGGAAAAGTTTCCACTTGGATCTTGAACGATTACAAGTACGAAAATTCGACTTTCGAAATTCTCGCCCCAGGTCTGCAGACGACTGTGCAGGATTACCCGGGCCGTCGGAACTTGTGGGATGTGGGCATTCCGCCTTCCGGTCCGATGGACAATTACAGCTTCCGCTTGGCCAATAAGATTGTCGGTAACGCAGAAAGTGCCGCAGGCATCGAAATGACCCTTTCCGGCTGTTCAATCTGTTTCCATACGAAGACGATCATCGCTTGGACGGGTGGCGAATTCCCGGCGAAGCTGAACGGAAAGCCTTGCCTCAAGAATCAGCCGGTGAAGATTGAAGACGGTGACGTGCTAAAGTTTGGCATGACGAAACTCGGTCAGCGTGCTTATTTGGCAGTCCGCGGCGGTATTGACGTTCCCGATTATCTGGGAAGCAAGTCAACGTTTACGCTTGGCGGCTTCGGCGGTCATGGTGGCCGCGCTCTTTCGGCAGGGGACATTCTCCACATCGGAAGTGCGGTCGTTGCGGAACCTTTGACGCCTGCGGCAGAAGCGCTTCCCGAACTCACGACCCAGTGGGAAATCGGGGTGATGTACGGACCTCACGGCGCTCCGGATTATTTGACAAAAGAAGATGTGGACGCTTTCTTTGCGGCGAACTGGGAAGTGCATTATAACTCTTCTCGTACGGGTATTCGCTTGATCGGTCCGCAGCCGAAGTGGGCGCGTCCAGATGGCGGTGAAGCGGGGCTTCATCCTTCCAACTTGCACGATAACGCTTATGCGGTGGGAACTGTGGACTTTACCGGTGACATGCCGATCATCTTGGGTGTAGACGGCCCGAGCCTTGGAGGCTTTGCGTGTCCGGTCACGATCGTTTCTTCGGAACTTTGGAAGATCGGTCAGCTGAAGAGCGGTGACCGTGTGAAATTCATTCCGCTGACGGCAACGGCTGCAGAAGAGATCCGCCTTGCCCGTGAAGCGAACCTCGAAAATCCTGCCGAAGCGCCTGCTAAAATTCCGGCTCTGGTCGCCGCCAAGGTGGAAACTCCGGTCATCGCCGAGTTCCACAAGGAAAGTGAAATGGAACACATCGTCGTCCGAGCAGACGGTGACGATTACGTCCTCTTGGAATTCGGCCCGGCCATCATCGATTTGCGCTTGCGCTTTACGGCGCACTCGTGGATGCTTGCAGTCAAGGAAAAATTGAAGGACGTTGTCATTGATGTGACTCCGGGCATCCGCTCAATCCAGATTCATTATGACATCCGCAAAATCCGCCAAGCGGAAATGCTCCAGGAACTCGCTTCCTTGGCGGAACATTTGAAGAAGAACAAGGTGACGAAGGTTTCGACGAGAACGGTTTACCTGCCGCTTTCTTGGGACGATCCGCAGACGCGCCTTGCCATTCAGAAGTACGTTTCCACGGTCCGCCCAGGTGCTCCTTGGTGCTGCCCGAACAACATTGAATTCATTCGCCGCGTGAACGGTCTGGATTCGATCGACGATGTGAAAAAGATCGTCTTTGATGCGGACTACCTGGTGATGGGCCTTGGCGATGTTTACCTGGGCGCCCCTGTGGCGACACCGCTCGACCCGAGACATCGTCTTGTCACGACCAAGTACAACCCAGCCAGAACGTGGACACCGGAAAATGCAGTCGGTATCGGTGGCGCTTACATGTGCGTTTACGGCATGGAAGGTCCTGGCGGATACCAGTTCGTTGGCCGTACCGTGCAAATGTGGAACCGTTTTAAGAAGACGAGCGATTTCACCCTGCCGTACCTGCTCCGATTCTTTGACCAGATCCGCTATTACGAAGTCGGCGCGGATGAACTTTTGCAGATGCGCAAAGACTTTATTGCTGGCAAATTCCATGTGAAGATTGAAGAAAGCTCATTCGACATCACGGAATATGAAAAGTTCCTTGCCGAAAATGCGGAATCCATCAGCGCCTTTGAAAACAAGCGCAAACAGGCATTTGAAGAAGAAAAGGAACGCTGGATTGCCACGGGCCAGTTTACTTTCGAAAGTCACAGTGCAGAAGCCGCACCGGTTGCAGACGTCACCCTTGGCGAAGGCGAAGAAGGCGTTTACTCTCCGGTGGCGGGAAGCCTCTGGAAACTCGTGGTCACCGAAGCGGGCCGAAAGGTGAATGCGGGTGACACCCTCGCCATTCTCGAAAGCATGAAGACCGAAATTCCAGTCGTCGCTGACGAAGATGTCGAAGTCACCCAGATCTTTGCCAAGACTTCGATGGAGGTCCGTTCTGGGCAGTGTCTTTTTGCCGTGAAACCGCTTTAAAACCTTGCCCTGGAAATCATTTTATCCATAATGCTGCATTTTTTTCAGCATTATGGATAAATTATCCATATAAAATTATCTGAGCCGGGAAAAAAAATTCAAAAGGAAAATATTTCTTAGGAGAAGTTTCTTAGGAAAAGTTTCTCAAGAGATTTTTATGAGGCAAAAGATGAAAATTTTTCGTTGGATTCCTTTGACGCTGATGGCTGGGGCGTTGAATTTTACCGCGGCTTATTCCTTGGAAGGATGGGTCAAGGATTCTTTGGGAATGCCGGTTGTCGGTGCTAATGTAGCTTTGCTTGCAAAAGGCGTTTCGTCAATGACGGATGATTTAGGTTTCTTTTCAATATCCGAGCCTCTCGCTATCTCTGGGATTCTTGCTGTGGAAAAATCGTGGAGCGTGCAAAATGGCGCGCTTTTCATTGACGCGGGAAATTCAAAAAAAGTCCGCGTGGAACTTTTTGATTTGATGGGGCATGAAATTTTGTCGCAAAGTGGCTATGCCCAGTTGCAGATTCCTTTACAGAACTTGCCGAGTCGGGGAGTTTTTATTGCGAAAGTGCAAACTTCCTCGTCTACGGGATATTTCCGTTTTTCGCCGGGATTGAATGGAAAAGGGACTTGGGGCGAAACCGTCGAATCTTCAAATCGTCTTTTGTTCAAAATGAATACGATGGATACATTGCGCGTTGTTGCATCCGATTATGATACGCTGAAAGTGCCGTTAGAAACGTTGGATACAACTGTCCATCTTGTTTTGAAAAAAATCCCGTCCGAAGAACATTTTGAATTCGGCTGGGCAAAGGGGAATGCCCCGGTTCCCACGAGGGGCTGTGGACATGAACTCACAATTCCGAAAACGGGTTCTTTTGAATTTCAATGGAGCCAGGGGACGAGAACTATCCGCGTAGACATCCCTGACGATTACGATAACCAGAAACCTTACCGTCTGGTATTTGGCATGCATTGCATGGGCGGTTGGGCAGGTGGTGTGCAGCAGGAAGGCTATTACGGCCTTAAACCCCTGGATACGGAAAAAACGACGATTTTCATCGCTCCGGAAGGGAACGGAAATATGGCGCCCTGGGGCGAAAGTGATTATACCATGTTCGATGAACTTTTGAACAAGTTAGAAAGTGAATTATGTATCGATTCTTCGCGCGTGTTTTCGACCGGATTTAGCTACGGTTCGATGTTTACGAACGGATTATCCCGTAATCATCAGGACGTTCTTCGTGGGGTTGCGGTTTATGAAACGGCGGAAATCAATATCTATGTGCCACAGCATTCGGGAAAATCCATCGCTTGGATGGGCGTTCTCGGCTTGCAAGATAATTTGTGCACTCCGGATTTGGGCCGCGCAGCCCGCAATACAGCGTTAAGACACAACGGACCGAATTTTACGGACGCAAGCGGTGAACAGGCGGAGGAATATTCGGGTTCTGGACCGCACATTTGTTACGATTATAAAACGGTGGATTCCCGTTTCCCGGTGCGGTGGTGTACGCAGAACGGAGGTCACATTTGGGACCACAAGGATCCGGGCGAGCAGAAATCTTGGGTGCCTGCGGCAACTTGGGATTTCATTACGCAATTCTAGTTTCTCTCTTTAGAAAAAGCCTTCACTTTTGTGGAGGCTTTTCGTATAAGGAAGATTTCGCTCTTTATAGCGATATTTTCAATGGACTGCGAAAAATTTGACGAGGCCAGATTCGGAGAATATGGGTAATTGCACCGATTAAAACTGGCTTAAGAAACGCTGGTCGTTTGAAGTAATCAGGCCAATTTCCGGAATTTCATGACGGAGCATGGCGATACGGTCAAGACCGAAGCCGAATGCAAAGCCTGTATACTTTTCCGGGTCGATTCCGCAGTTCTTGAACACGTTTGGATCAACGGAACCGCAGCCGCCGATTTCCATCCAACCGGTACCCTTGCAACGCTTGCAGCCTTTACCGCCACAGAAGACACAGCTCACGTCCATTTCTGCAGAAGGTTCCGTGAATGGGAAGAAGCTCGGGCGGAAACGCGTCTTGACGCCTTCACCGAAAAGCTTGTTCATGAAGATTTGAAGAACGCCCTTCAACTGGGCGAACGTAATCGTTTCGTCAACGACAAGACCTTCGCACTGCTGGAACATCGGAGCGTGGGTCGCATCGTTATCGACGCGGAACACGTGACCCGGAGCGATCATGCGGAAAGGCGGCTTGTGCGTTTCCATATAGTGAATTTGGGTGTCGGAGGTTTGCGTGCGGAGCATGACCTTGTCGCCGAGATAGAATGTATCCTGCATGTCGCGACTCGGATGGTCTGGTGGCGTATTCAAAGCTTCGAAGTTGTACCAGTCCGTTTCGATGTCGCGGCCCGTGTCGACGGCAAATCCCATCTGGGAGAAGAAGTCGATGATTTCTTCTCGGACGTCATAAACCGGATGCGTGGAACCGGCCGGAATGCCGTTGCCCGGAAGGCTTGTGTCGGTCCAACCCTGTTCGAGTTCTGCTTCGAGAGCTTTTTTCTTCGCTTCTTCGAGGGCGTTTTCAATGCGTTCCGAAACGCTTTGCTTCAGTTCGTTGACGAGCTTTCCGAAGGACGGACGTTCTTCCGCAGGAAGAGTTGCCATCTGCTTCATCATGGCGGTGATTTGACCTTTTTTGCCGAGCCACTTGACACGGAGTGCGTCAACAGCTTCCTTGACGTTCAATTTGGTTTCCGCCAGTTCGGCTTCAAACTGTTTGCGGAGTTCGGAAAGATTTTCGTTCATAGTAGCCAAAATATAAAAAGAAAGGAATTTCCTTGGCATTAGGGGAAGTTAAGTTTTGCCGATATTGCTATCTTTTCTGCGTCATTTTTTAACACGAGGTCTATCATGGCTCAAATTTCCGCTGTTTTGATTTTTGGTGCGCCGGGTTCGGGTAAGGGTACCGTCGGTGCAAAACTCGCTGCCACCACCGCTCTCAAGCATCTCTCCACGGGTGACATTTTCCGCGGCATCGCTCCGTCGAGCGAAAGCGGTAAGCTCCTTGCTTCCTATTCGAGCAAGGGTCTTCTCGTTCCGGATGAAGCAACTGTCGAAATCTTCGGTCGCTATGTGGAAGGCCTTGTCAATACGAACAAGCTCAACCCGGCTAAGGACACCCTCCTCCTCGACGGTATTCCTCGCACGGTCGCTCAGGTTGACCTCATCAAGCCGATCGTCGACGTGAAGCACATCTTCGTTCTCGATATCAAGGATGAAGCAACGATTGTCGCACGTCTTTTGAACCGCGCAAAGATTGAAGGCCGTAAGGACGACGCCGACGAAAACGTCATCAAGAACCGTCTCAACGTCTACAAGGAATCCACTGCAAAGGTTCTCGAAAAGTACGATCCGAGCATCATCAGCCACATCACCGGCGACAACACTCCGGATGAAGTGTTCCTCGACGTGCTCAAGGCATACGTGGACTTCACCAAGTCTGCAAAGTAAGTTTCAAAAATTTCGTTTTTTTGACGAAAAGGGATCGCTTTGGCGGTCCTTTTTCTGATTGCCGAACTTTACGAACCTAACGGACATGCTTATCCGCCATCAAGACTTGCGTATTCCTCTGTCGCAGATTGTTCCGATTCATTGTGAATGGCGAATTATTAACTCCAAAAATCCTTCCCTCCCCGGCGAAAGAGCCTTTAGGATTTGATGTAGAATTTCTATCTTTGGGACGAAAAAAAACTTATTGGATAGGAGTTTTCTATGGCAACATTCGTGATGGTGAACGGTATTCCGGGGAACATGGGAAAGATTGTTGCAGAGACCTGCGTTGCACGTGGACTGGAACTTGTTCCGTTCTCTTTGACTGGCGAACAGATCGTTGAAAATGAATCGGAAGTGGCCGGTAAGACCATTCAGCTCTTAAAGCCTTCTAATCGTGAAGCTCGCATTGGCGAAGTCCTTGCTAAGTATCCGGGTCTCATCGCTGTGGACTTTACCCATCCGACCGCAGTGAATGACAACGCCAAGTTCTACGTCGCCCACAAGATTCCTTTTGTGATGGGCACGACCGGTGGCGACCGCGAAGCGTTGATGAAGCTCGTCCAAGAAAAGAATCATCCGAGCGTGATCGCTCCGAATATGGCAAAACAGATCGTTGCTTTCCAGGCGATGATCGAATGGCTCTCCAAGACTTTCCCGACCGCATTCGACGGCTACAAACTCTCCGTGGTCGAAAGCCATCAGAAGACGAAGGCCGACACGAGCGGTACTGCTAAGGCTGTGGTTAAATCTTTTGAAAACATGGGCCTCGATTTCGACGCGAGCCGCATTGAAAAGGTGCGTAACGATCAGGAATCCATGGAACGTATGGGTGTTCCTGAAGAATACCTTTCGGGGCACGCATTCCACACCTATTCTCTCGACAGCGCCGATGGTACGGTGCACTTTGAATTCCGCCATAACGTCTGCGGCCGTAAGATTTACGCCGAAGGTTCTGTGGATGCGGTGAACTTCCTCGCCGCCGAACTGGCGAAGGGTTCTGCAAAGCCGTTCAACATGATGGATGTTCTCCATTCTGGAACGATGCGTTAATTAGAGGTTGTGAAAATGACTCGGAAATTTGCTTTGGATTTGGTACGCCGTCCGCGTCGCAATCGTAAGAGCGCGACAGTCCGCGATCTCGTTCGCGAAACGGAACTCTCCGTGAAGGATTTCGTCTATCCGGTCTTCATCATGGAAGGCTCTAACAAGGAAGAAGCGATTCCGTCGATGCCGGGCATGACCCGCAAAACGGTCGATGTTCTTTTGAAGGAACTCGAAGAATGTTTCTCCCTGGGAATCCAGGCGATTGCGCCTTTCCCTTCGATCGAAGAATCCAAAAAGGATCACACGGGATCGGAAAGCTACAACCCGAATGGCCTTGTCCCGACCTGTGTTCGCGCAGTCAAGGAAAAGTTCCCAGAGATGGTCGTGATGACGGACATCGCTCTCGACCCTTTCAACATTGACGGTCACGACGGCATCGTTTCTCCGACGGGTGAAATTTTGAACGACGAAACCGTGGAAGTGCTTTGCAAAATGGCTGTCTGCCATGCAGCGGCAGGCGCCGATTTTGTTTGCCCGTCCGATATGATGGATGGCCGCATCGCCGCAATCCGTGAATCTCTCGATAACGCGGGATTTACAAACACTTCGATCATGGCTTACAGTGCAAAGTACGCTTCGGCGTTCTACGGCCCGTTCCGCGACGCTTTGGATTCCGCGCCGAAGGCTGGCGACAAGAAAACGTATCAGATGGATCCTGCGAATCGCAAGGAAGCGATGCTCGAAGTTTCTCTCGACATGGAAGAGGGTGCAGACATCGTAATGGTGAAGCCTTCCTGTTACTATTTAGACATTCTTCGCGAAGTGGCGGACATGTCCGATGTCCCGGTTGCCGCTTACCAAGTTAGCGGGGAATACGCAATGCTTTGTGCCGCGGCCGAAAATGGCTGGCTCGACCGCGACCGCGTCGTTTTAGAAAGCCTGATGGGCATCAAGCGCTCCGGTGCAAAAATGATTTGGACTTACTTTGCGAAGGAAGCAGCTCGACTGCTTTCGAAGGAAAAATAAATGCGACTGACAACTCTCCCTCTGTTAATTATTTCCCTTTTCTCTGCAAGTTCTTTCGCGTCTCCACCGCGTACGTGGGACGCTATTTTCGATGCGCAGGGCCAGGGTGAATATGAAAGCGCTCCGATTGATGGCCAGGTGCGTTTTTACAAGTATGAATACTACGGTGAAAAGCAGCCGGTGGCGTTTGCTGTTAAAGGCGATGGCTATGACTTTGTCGTTCATGGCGTGATGAAGGTCCCCGCTGATACTGTTGAAAACAAGCGCTTCTACGGTGTTTGCAATAAGACGCGTGAAGCTTGGATTTCCTACATTGGCGCTCCGAAAACCTTTGGCAAGGAAGATGTCCAGGTGAACATCAAGGGCGTGGACATCGCTTGTGGCGATGAACTTTATGCGCTCAAGGATTTGAAGATCAAGTTCAAGAATTCTGCAGCCCAAAAATATTGGAATGCGACCTTTGAACGTGCGGAAAAGAGCCGCCGCGACAAGCTCGCCGAATTCCGTATCGCAGAACAGGAACACTTTAGCGAAGTCAAGCGCAACTCGAGCTTTATCACGGACGCGCGCGATGGCCAAATGTACCGCACGATCAAAATCGACGGCAGAGTCTGGCTGGCTCAGAACATGAACTACAATATTCCGGGTGAATCCTGGTGCTATGACGACAAGGACAACTTCTGCGCTCGCAGCGGTCGTCTCTATTCTCTCGAAGGCGCCCGCAAGGCTTGCCCGAAGGGCTTCCATTTACCGCGTGACCGTGAATGGCAAGACATGCTCACCGGGCTTACCGGCTGCTATGACGGCGTTCAGAAGTGCGAAGCTTTTGCTTCGAAGCTTAAGGCCCGTACCGGGTGGCAGGGCAGTGGCGGTACCGATGAATACGGCTTTACCGCATTCGGTTCCGGTCGCCGTGAAGTAGTTGGCCGTGGACACCGTTATGTCGAAATGGGCGAATACACCGCTTATTGGAGCTCTCAGAACGGTCGTAACTCGACAATCTGGATTTGGGTGCTCGGACGTATGGGAGATAACATGGTCCGCGAACTCGCCCCGAAGGCAGAAAACGGTTATTCCGTCCGCTGCATTGACGGCGACTAACCTCGCTCGATTCTCTCCTTTCATTTTATTCCGTTGAAAAAGAAAAACCTCCGCAAAATTGAACTGAACCCAAAAAGTTGGACAGTTTAAAGTTAGGATAAAACAGCGTTATGAGTCCGGTATTGTACCGGACTCATTCCGTTTAGGCGCAGCTTTATCCGGTCGTTGTTGTAGTATTCGATATACTTCCTCAGCTCCTGTTTGAAGTGGTCCATGTTTCTGAACGTGTTCGGGTAGAGAAGCTCTGACTTCATTATTCCAAAGAAGTTCTCCATCATGGCATTGTCCAGGCAGTTGCCCTTACGGCTCATGCTCTGGATGATTTTATGATCTTTCAGCGATTTCTGGTAAATCGCATGCTGGTAGTGCCACCCCTGATCCGAGTGCAGAACCAGTCGCTTCCAGGTACGCTTCTTCGCATATGCCCGGTCCAGCATGTCCATTACCATCTTCAGGTCCGGATGGTCCGAGATTGCGTAGCTGACTATCTCGCCGTTATACATGTCGAGTATTGGCGACAGGTAGCACTTGTCCATGCCGATGTTTATCTGAGTCACGTCGGTAGTCCATTTCCTGTTGGGGGCCTTTGTGTTGAAGTTCCGCTTGAGCCTGTTCGGGGCGGTCTTGCCGACCTCGCCCTTGTACGAGCGGTACTTGCAGCGCCTGCGCACGTTCTTCAGGCCATCTTCCTTCATGAGCCGATAGACCGTCTTGTGGTTTATGGCATAGCCCTCGTTCCGGAGCTGGGCCACGATGCGGCGGTAGCCATAGCGACCCTTGTTCTGGGCGTGTATGGCCTTGATTCGCTTGCGCACGACGGCGTAGCGGTCGGGGCCATCCTTGAGGTTGTAGTAGTACGTGGAGCGGGACAGCCCGCTAGCCTTCAGGAGATGTCTCAGGGCGTACTCGGCGCTCAGTTCGCGGACGACTTGGGCCCTATACCGAACATCTCGGCACTTTCTTCCTGGTCTAGGGCCTTTAATTTTTTTAGGTAGGCGTTCTCCGCTTTTAGATACTCATTTTCTTCCCTGAGGCGTTCAATCTCGCTCATTCCCGTTGTCCATTTCGGCTTGGCCTTGTTCATCTTGGGTGGTCTCCCTCTCGGCTTGGTAGCTAGCAGTTCTTCGTATCCGCCATGACGGTATTTCCGCAGCCAAGAACTCAGGCTGGTAAAACTTATGCTGTACTTGGCGATAACTTCCGCATAAGATAGAGATTTCTTGACGACCGCGTCGATGACAGTCCTCCTCAAGGCAGGAGTTGACCGAACATTCGTTTTCCTTTCAGTCTGCCAACAGCCGGTCTGTCGGTAAAGCCGGATATGGCGCTTAATTTCGGACAGTTCCAGACCTGTCAACCTTGAGATTGACGGAGAGTCGTAACCATCCTTGTGAAGTTCATAGGCCTTGGCCCATTCTTCTTTTGTGTGTTTCTGGTACATGAAAACTCCGAAAGTTGTGTCCAACTTTCGGGGTTCACATCAAAATTGCGGAGGTTTTTCTTTTAATTTGTGCGGGCTTGGAATTAAGCCAGGACCTTCTTTTCGAAGTCGCCGAGGCAATCCACGAGAGCCTGGACGCCTTCCATCGGCATTGCATTGTAGATGGAAGCGCGGAAGCCGCCCACGGAACGGTGACCCTTGAGCTGCTGAAGACCGCGGGCCTTAGCGAATTCAAGGAATTCCTTAGCGAGATCGTCTGCCTTGTCGGCTGCGACGACGTCCTTGTTGAAAACGAACGGAACGTTCATAATAGAACGGTCTTCCTTCGCAGCGGTACCGACGAACACCTTAGAGGCGTCGAGTGCGCTGTAGAGGAGAGCCGCCTTTTCGCGGTTGAGCTTTTCAATCGCTTCGACGCCGCCGAATTCCTTGAGCCACTTGAGAGTACGGTTCATTACGTAGACGGCGAATACCGGAGGCGTGTTGAACATGTTCTTTGCGTCAATGTGGGTCTGGAAGTTGAGCATAGTCGGAATTGTGCGATCGACCTTGCCGAGAAGGTCTTTGCGGATAATCGTCACCGTCACGCCTGCGCAGCTGATGTTCTTCTGTGCTCCACCGTAAATCACGCCGAAGTCAGATACGTTGATCTTGCGGGCGAGGAAGTCGGAGCTCACATCGGCCATGAGGAAGCCGGACTTCGGCTTCGGGAAGCTCTGCCATTCCGTGCCGTAGATAGTATTGTTGGCGGTAATGTGGAGGTAGCTGGCGTTGTCGGAAAGGTTCAGGTTCTTTTCGATGCGGCTGTAGGTTTCGGACTTGGTATCGCAAGCCACGTTTACGTTGCCGAACAGCTTGGCTTCCTTGCAGGCCTTGTTGGCCCACACGCCGGTAAGAGCGTAGTCAGCCGTAGCGTCCTGGTTCAGGAAGTTCATCGGGAGCATGCAGAACAAGAGAGAACATCCACCGCCGAGGAACACGATGTCGTAGTTTTCAGGAATGCCCATCAATTCACGAAGGTATTCTTCGGTCTCTGCGAACATGTTGTCGATTGGCTTTGAACGGTGACTCATAGAGAGAATGCTGATGCCGCTGTTTTCGAAGTCGATGCATGCAGCAGATGCTTCCTTGAGTGCCTGTTCCGGCAGAACCGAAGGTCCTGCGCTAAAGTTGTAGACTTTATTTGCCATGGTTGTGTTCCTTGTGAGGTTTTGTGCTAAATGTTGTTTAGCGCTAATTTAATACGCGGAAAAGATAACAAATTGCAATATGTCCGGCTACATGGGCTTTGAAGAAATAAAAAAGCCCTGCAAGGAGCAGGACTTTTAAAAACGTGTTTTTAAGCTTACGCTTCGAGAGCCTCAATCGCGCGCTGGTATTTACGAATGCGGAACTGGTTTTTCAGTTCGCGATGGTCGTGGCGCGTGTACTTGTCGTCGAGAAGCACATGCAGAATAGCGCTCTTTGCCTTGACAGCCATCGGGTCGTCCTTGAGCGTCGAAACAAATTCCACGAATTCCTTTTCGCGGGCTTCATAGGTTGCTTCTTCAGCTGGAGTGCCTTCTGCCATTAGCTTGCAGCTGTATTCGTCGATCCAAGATTGGTTCTTGATGTGGGTCATCTTCTGAATACGAGCAACCATATCGGCAGGAACACCCAGCTGAAGGATGTCAGCCGGGGTCTTTTTCGTGGAATCGGTAAGGACGTCCTGCAAGACGGCGAGAACCTGGACTTCTTCTGGCTCTCCCTTGCTTTTAAGGTAATCCGCGACATTCTGCAAAAAATCGATGTACGGGCCGCCCGCCTTGTCCTTTTGTCCCTTGTGGACTTCAGCGGCGATCTTATAGGCGTCTTGATACGAAAGCATATGGTTCCTTTTCAAAAGTTTGGGTGCCACCGGCACCTTTATTGAATATGTATAAACAAAAAAGGAAAAGTGTCATGATTTTGTTTTATTTTTCAAAAAATAGGCTCTTGGAAGATCCGAAATTGAATGGGAAACATTTATTTTATATTCTATTTTATGATTGAATATTTATAATTTTTAGTAAAAATTGGCATTTTATACTAAAATCATAAATTTTTATATTCCAAATATTTGAATTTTTAGATTTTGAATATAGATATGAGGTTATGGCACCGATTACGGAATACATGGATTATCGGAAATATATCCGAGATTTTTATGCCGAGCGAAAGGCGCTGTCCGGGTTTTCCTGGGGGGCGTTTGCAAAGCTTGCCGGTTTTTCTTCTCCGGTGTTTTTGCAGTATGTGTGCGAAGGCAAAAAGAACCTGAGCGAAACTTCGGCGCTGCAAGTGGCAAACGCCATGAATCTTTCGAACGTTGAATCGGAATTTTTCAAACGTCTTGTTTCTTTTGGTAGTGTAAATGACATCGATAGCAAGAAAAAAACGCTTGAAGCGTTTTTACGGTTTTCGGAAGAAAGCCATGTGAAAAACGCCATTGCCGATGAATATGGACTTTTTAAATCGTGGAAAAATCTGCTCGTTCGGGAACTGGCTCAGGCCATGCCGAATGCCTCGGCAAAGCGGATTTCTTTGGCTTCGCGTCGCCGGATTTCGACGGGTGAGGTCAAAAAAATCCTTGATTTTTTAGAGCGGGCGGGTTATTTAGAAAAGGAGAATGGAAATTTTAGGCAAACGGAACGCTCCTTAAAAATGGGAAAAGCGATGTCTCCGGTGAAGCGTATGATAGCCCATGACTTACAAATCCAGATGGCGGAGCTTGCCGTCGATGCGCTTAAAAACGAAAGCACCGAGGGGCGCGACATTACAGGGCTTACCATTGGCATTACCCGGGAAAATTACGGGCGCATTGTCCGCGAACTTGCCGAATGCCGTAGACGTATCGTGGCGATTGCCACCGAAGCAGAGCGGACCGATGAGGTTTACCGCCTGAACATGCAGTTTTTCCCGTTGACGAACATCGGCGCTAAACGCGGCAGTGATTGACAATGGATAATGTACAAAATAAGGCGGACTTGATCCGCCTTTACTTATTTCTGCTTTTCTGCCGCAATTTGCCTTGCTTTGTCCAGCAGTTCCCGAGAAACGCCAAGAGACTCAAAAATGCTGATTCCATCTGCAAGTCCATCTTTATGTCCTTCCGCACGGCCTTCCTTGCGGCCTTCCGCACGGCCTTCTTCGCGGCCTTCCTTGCGGGCGTCGATACGCCCTTCGGCGATGCGACAGTCGATTTCTTCCTGTGCTATCATAGCCTTCTCCTGTACGCTTAAAAAGTCGTCCTTCACGTAATCTACCTTGATGCGTTCCAGCGCCGAATCGAAGATGCCGTGCCCGAAGTCCGGAAGCGCCTCGCTTGAACCCGCGTTCTTGAGCAGGTAGAGCCATTTTTCCTCGGGCCGTTCCAGCTTGTCTGCCGACTTGGTGAATCGCGGAAGGTTTACGATAATATAACTATTTTTCGGCGAAACCGGTTCCGCATTCCCGCGACGGAGCGCATTCTTGCTATACACGTTCCAACGGTCAATGGCTTCGCCGCCCGTTTCGGGCAGGTCGAAGTTGCAAATCCAGATGGACACCGTGTCGGGCAGCTCGTAGCGGCGCTTGCGCTGCTCGTCAAAGCCGAGTGCCATGTACTCCGGCGAGCGTTCCATCTCCTGCTTCGCCCGGATGGTGAGGAAGGCGTTGTAGAGAATGGCGCGGTCGATGAAGAACGCGTGGTTCGCCTTCTGCATCTCGATATCGAAGAAACGTCCGTTTTCCGAGGTGGCGAAAATGTCGAAGGTGAGGTTCTTCGGGTAGGGCGTGCGGAAGCGGATTTCCTCTTCGAACTTGAACGTGAGCCGCCTGATGCGGTTGTCGCCTTCCAGGTGCAGAAGTCCGTTGAGGAAACTTTTTAGCGTTTCCTCGTCGCCGAAGAACTCCTTGAAGGCGGGGTCGTAGGTAGGGTCCAGGTAGGTGTGGCCGCTGAAGAACTCGCGGATCTCGGACATCTTTTCGTTTTTTACCATGGTGCATTTCTCCTTATAGAAAAAGACATTTGAAAAATCAAATGTCCATGCGCACCATTCCGAGGCTCAGAAAGGAATGTAGCAAGAACGTGGAAATTGGCAAGTGCTGAATTGTAAAATCTGTGTAGGAAAATCAAGTAGAAGGGTGTATCTTTGAAAAATTTTTTCTATGTTTGGCAAAAATTGGCTCGCGTAGCTCAGTTGGATAGAGCAACTGCCTTCTAAGCAGTGGGTCGTGGGTTCGATTCCCGCCGTGAGTATAAAAAGAGTCCGTCGCAAGGCGGGCTCTTTTTTCAAAATTCGCAAATTCCAAATTTATATGTTCCGAGTTGGTCTAATGCTCGTGCTGATTTTTCTTGATTCTGGATTTTTGTTGTTTTAGTTTAATAGGTAAGGGGCGCGGCCCGACTGCCTTGGTTTAGCGAAGGGATGCTGGAGCAAACCGTAGGGTAGGGCAATCGGGGCGCGTACCCGACTTGTTTCATTGATCATCCTCCTAGCTGAAGTGCAGGGCAGGCGCCCTGCACTTCTCGTTTGAGCACGACGGAAAAATCTCTCTCTTTGTTATCGCATTAAAAAAGGCGGGCTCTTGCGAGCTCGCCTTTTTAATTCTCTGAACTTCGAAAAGATTAGCGCTGACCGGCCTTGGCCTTGTCACCGTACTTCTTGATGAGTTCTTCCTGAATGTTGCGCGGAACCGGGGCGTACTTCTTGAATTCCATGGTGAATTCAGCCTTACCCTGAGTCATGGAGCGGAGGTCCGTTGCGTAACCGAACATTTCGGAAAGCGGAACTTCTGCTTCGATCGTGGTTTCGCCACGTTCTTCCGTGGTGCCGACGATGTTACCGCGACGCTGGGAGATGTTACCCACAACGTTACCCTGGAATTCGGTCGGGGTCGTGATTTCGACCTTCATGATCGGTTCGAGGATCTGAGCGCCAGCCTTTTCGAAAGCCTGACGGAATGCCATACGGGCGCAGATCTGGAACGCCATATCAGAGGAGTCGACTTCGTGGTATGCACCATCCGTGACTTCCATTTCGATGCCGACGACCGGGAAGCCAATCAAGGAACCTGCTTCCATGCAGCTCTGGAAACCCTTATCGCAGGACGGGATGTATTCCTTAGGAATGCGGCCACCCACGACGGAGTTCACAAACTTGTACGTGTTTTCAGCATCGCCTTCGACTTCCATCGGACGCATTTCACCGATGATCTTAGCGAACTGTCCCGAACCACCGGTCTGCTTCTTGTGCGTGTATTCGAACTTAGAAGCGCGGGTGATGGTTTCTCGGTAAGCCACCTGCGGAGCACCGGTCTGGACGTCAACGTGGTATTCACGACGCATACGTTCGATGTAAACGTCGAGGTGAAGTTCACCCATACCCTTGATGATCGTCTGGCCAGATTCCTTGTCGACTTCGACTTGGAATGTCGGGTCTTCCTTTGTGAAGCGGTTGAGAGCCTTGGACATGTTGTCGAGTTCGTCACGGTTCTTAGCTTCGATCACGAGTTCGATCACCGGATTCGGGACGTGCATAGAAGTCATGTTGAACTTGTTCTTGCCATCGGTAAAGGTCGTACCGGATGCGCAGTCGATGCCGAACAAAGCGACGATGTCGCCTGCGCCGGCTTCGGTAATGTCCACCATTTCGTCTGCGTGCATACGGACGAGACGGCCAACGCCAACCTTCTTGCCGGTTGCCATGTTGACAATGGAATCGCCCTTCTTGATTGTACCCTGATAAACGCGGATGTAGGTCAACTGGCCATAGCGGTCGTTGACGAGCTTGAACGCGTAGCAAACGAGCGGAGCGTTGTCTTCGCTCTTGAGAACAACTTCCTGTTCGTTGTTGTCGATATCGAGAGCCTTGTTTTCGACTTCTGTCGGATTCGGGAGGTAGTCGATAACGCCGTCGAGGAGCTTCTGAACGCCGATGTTCTTGTGAGCGGAGCCCATGAAGACCGGGGTGAGTTCGAGGGAAATCGTCTGTTCGCGGATGGTCTTCTTGAGGAGATCCTTGTCGATTTCATCCACGCCGTACTTGCCTTCCATAGCAAGTTCCATGATTGTGTCGTTGTAATCTGCGCAGCAGTCAACGAGCTTTTCACGGTATTCCTGAGCCTGATCCTTGAGTTCGTCCGGGATGTCGGTGATACGGACGTCGTCGCCGTTAGCGCCTTCGAAGTAGTATGCCTTCATTTCGACAAGGTCGACCACGCCCTTGAGCTGGTCTTCGAGGCCGATGGGGATCTGCATAACGATCGGCTTGTGATTGAGCTTTTCCTTGAGCATCACAGCCACGCGGAGCGGGTTTGCGCCGGAACGGTCGCACTTGTTGACGAACACGACGCGCGGGACGTGATAGCGCTTCATCTGACGGTCAACAGTGATGGACTGAGACTGGACGCCTTCCACGCCGGTCAAAACGAGGATTGCACCGTCCAACACGCGGAGGGAGCGTTCCACTTCAATCGTGAAGTCCACGTGCCCCGGGGTATCGATGATGTTGATAGTGTCCTTTTCGCCGGTAATCGTGTGAGTCCAGTTAGCGAAGGTGGCTGCAGACTGAATCGTGATGCCGCGTTCGCGTTCGAGTTCCATGGAGTCCATCGTAGCGCCGACGCCGTCTTTACCACGAACTTCGTGGATTGCGTGAATACGCTTTGTGAAATAGAGGATACGTTCGGTGAGGGTAGTCTTACCCGAGTCAATGTGGGCAGAGATACCGATGTTTCTATGGTGTTGGATATCTTTCATTTTTGTTTCCGTGAAAAGTTTGATAAAACTGGCGCCCAAAATAGAAAAATTTTGGGGTTGGCTCAAGGCTTTATTTAAAAGGAGTCCTGAAATAGGCCTTGATTGAGTTTAAAGAGGGTTAAATTTGCGAAATTTCGCCGGATTCGATACTGCTGAAGTAGGCCTTGGCGACTTTGGCGACGCCGTAGGTATCGTAGGCGGCATAGGCTCCGCTGCTCACCGCTCCGATGACGGGAAGAGCCCGTGTCAGAGCCTTGAGAGGGGACTTTTTGAGCAAAAGATGTGTCCCTGCTCGGACTGCAACGTCCCGGCCGACTTGGAAGACGGACTGCTTGCAAAGGCACCAAACGAGGGACTGCTTTGTCAGGTAACCGAGTTTTCCATAGACGGCTGCGATGTCTGCAACGAGCTGCGCCTGGATGCGCCAAATCGCGGCGAGGTCCGGAAGGGTGGAAATGAGGCCCACGACGCCGCCTGGGGCGGAGAGGGTGGCGCTTACGACCGCAGCCTTGAGTGCGGCGGTTTCCGTCATCCGTTTGATCTTTTCGTCGGGATTGTCGAGCGGGGAAAGTCCCGAATTCGGAATTTCCGAGAAGTAGTCTTTCAGCTTGAAGTGCAAATCCATAGTTTTAAATTACTATAAAAATGTCAAAACGAGCTTTGCCGCAAGACCGGTGATGGGGAGGTGGATCGAATTTCCTTTCGCTTCGAAGATCATCTTCAAAATTTCTTCAATCCAGGGCTTTTCGCAGTGAATCTTGGAAATGCGAAAATCAGCTCCTTCTGGAGTTTTGGTAATGGTATATTCTGCAGAAAAGCGGAGCGGGTAAGGTTCCCCGACAAGTCCGATGTTCAAGTCGCAGGTGTGTTCATTTGTGTTTAAAGAAAATTCGTGGATTGTCCCGAGGCGCTTGACCGCGGGATGTTCCTGCAGAACTTTCTTGATAACGGTGTCTCTTGCGCCGCCGAGCACGATTACCTCGGGAGTGTCAAAATGTCGATGCCGTCCTTCGTTTTCACCATGGTGTGTTCCCACTGGGCGGAAAGGCTTCCGTCCGAGGTCACTACAGTCCAACCGTCGCTCAATTGCTTGATGTCGGGCTTGCCGGCGTTAATCATCGGTTCGATGGTGAACACGTTGCCGATTTCGATCATGTTGTTGATTTCGCGGTTCGCGTAGTGGAGAACGTTCGGTTCTTCGTGGAAGCCACGGCCGATGCCGTGACCGCAGTAATCGCGAACGACCGAGTAGCCGTGATCTTCGGCATACGGTTGAATGGCGCAGCCGATGTCAGAGAAACGAGCCTTCGGCATAGCGGCGGCGCGGATGCCTTCTTCCATGCATTCCTTGGTCACCTTGACGAGATCCTTAGCCTGTTCGCTGACGTTGCCGACGCAGAACATGGCGGAGCAGTCGCCGTGGTAGCCATTGAGGATTGTCGTGATGTCGATGTTCACGATGTCGCCGTCTTTCAAGATCGTGTCCTTGCTCGGAATACCATGGCAGACAACTTCGTTGATGCTGATGCAAGCATAACGCGGATAGCCGTAGTAGCCGAAGTCCGCCGAGATGCCGCCGTGCTTGTTCGTGAAGTGGGCGATGAATTCATCGATTTCAAGTGTGTTCACGCCCGGTTTGCACATTTCGCCTGCGCGGACGAGAGTTTCTGCGGCGAGGGCGCCTGCGGAACGGATCAGTTCGATTTCTTTTTTTGTCTTGACCTTGATTCTAGACATTTAGTTTGTCCCTTCTTGTTCTCGCTTGAATTTTTTCTTGTCATCTTCTTTCCAATAGAACTTGTCGAGAAGATAAGCGAGAACTTCCTTGTCTTCCGGGTTGGATGCCAATTCGTCTACGAGAGGCAGGAATCGGCGTAGGCGTTCCTTCTTCATTTGTCCGAGCACGCGCTTTTCGCGGTCGAGTTCAGCGGCTGCGCGCTGACGGATGCGGTTTGCGAGCTCTTCTTCCGTAATTGCCGGCATTTTGATAAACTGGATGCCGAAATCCACGGCTGTTTTTTGAAGTTCAATTTCTTCCACGGGCGTGATGAGAGAAATGGCGACGCCGCTACGACCGGCACGTGCGGTACGTCCACTGCGATGCACGTAAACTTCGTGATCGTCCGGGTGGTCGTATATGATGACGTGGGTAACGTGGGTGACGTCGATACCGCGTGCGGCAACGTCCGTGCAAATCAAAATGTTGAGTTTTTTGTTGCGGAAGGCAGCGAGCGTTTTTTCACGCAGCTTCTGTGAGATGTCACCGGAAAGCGCTCCGACGCTGAAGCCGTAATTAGAAAGCACCTGTTCAAGGTAGCTCACGTCGCGCTTCATGTTGCAGAAAATCATGCAGCTGTCCGGATTTTCCAATTCGAGCACCTTGATCGTCATCTTGTCCTTGTCCATCACATCGCACATGTAGTAGCGGTGTTCCAGATTGTTTGCGATGACCTTGTCGTAGCTTAGGGAGAGGAATCCGGCATTCTTGCGCTGGAATTCTCGGGCAAGGCTCTTCACCGTTTGCGGAATCGTTGCACTGAACATGGTGCAGGCGATATCCTTTGGCAAGTAACGGCGAATGCGTTGCATGTCCGGGTAGAATCCCATGGAGAGCATTTCGTCCGCCTCGTCCATGATGAGGTCGCGGACGGAAAGAAAGTCGACATTCCCGCGCTGGGCGTGGTCCAAAAGACGGCCCGGAGTCGCGACGATAATGTGGACGCCTTCGCGGAGAGTGCGGAGCTGCGGTTCGTAACCGACACCACCGAAGATGGCGACTGACTTGATGCCTGTGCCTTCGGCGAGCTTTTCAATTTCTTCTTCAACCTGCTGAGCGAGTTCACGCGTCGGAACAAGAATCAAGGCTTGCGGGAATTTGTGTTCACGGACGATCACCTGGATCAGCGGAAGAACGAATGCGCCGGTCTTTCCCGACCCCGTCTTGGATTGGACGAGCATATCGCGGGCGGCGAGCATGTACGGCATTGTCTTGCGCTGCACGGGCATCAGGTCCGACCAACCGTGCTTTTCGAGAGTCGCCTTGAGGTCGGCGGGCAAATCGTTAAAGGTGTAATCCGGAAGTTTGTTTTCGGGTTCCACAATGTGGACCGGATTTAAAAACGGATTCATCGGTTCTTGGGCAGCCTGTTCTGCGGCAGAATTTTGAGAAATTTCTTCACTCATAGCACAAGCAAAGCTAGAAAAAAGAATTCTAGCCAACATAAAAAAGATTCCCGAAATGCTTCGGGAATATCTTTGCTTCATTTGTAGGAGCTTTGATTACGATTTTAAGGAGGATTCGTAATCGGCGAGAGCCTTTTCGATCGGCGGAATCACCTGGTCTGCAATCTTTTCAAAGAAGAGACACTGGGTCTTGATGGTGACATCGCGATGACGGGCTGCATGCTCTTTGATCCAATCGGATACGGCGGTTTGGCGCTCTTTGTTCGTGTCTGCAATCGCTTCCTTGATGGATTGGCTTTGACCTTCCATGTAGCGGCGCATGTCGATGGGCATCTGTTTATAATAAAGATAAAGCTTCAAAATCTGATGCATGTCCAAGGCTTCAAGAAACTGTTTCATCTTCTCTTGCTTGAAGGCATAAAGATCGGCGATATTGTTCAGAATATACGGAAGAAAGAGCTGTTTCAAATAGTCCAGCTTGCCTTCTGCATAGGCTTTGTCAAAGTCGCGAAAAATCTTGCTTTGCTTGCATTCGTAGTCGCTAGAATCTTCCATGGTATCAAATCTATCTCTAAGTGCGTGGGATTAATCTTTTTTCAAAACTAAAAATGCAAAATTTTCAAATTTCGTGCGTTTTGTCACATCGGAATTCAGTCGAATTAGACCGTTTGTTCCTGGATGCAGGGCGTCGATAGATTCGTTTTTCACGTTTTTCAAGTCGGCTATCGACACTTCTTCGTGGTTTTCCGGGTCAAGCCAGCAGAGCCTCGAGTTGCGCTCGATCTTATTTTTGATCTGTACAAAAACAGAACCGTCCGCTTCAATGTGGTCAATCTGTGCGGCGACGGCGCCTGTTTTGGAAGGTTCCTGCGTCGCTTCGTAATTCTGCGGCAGAGGACCTTTGAAAAATCCCGGCATGCGGCCGCGGCTGTCCGTGTCGGAAATCAGTTCGCGGGATTCCTGAGGAATGGGTTCGCCTTTCATCGCGGCGTCGATCGCTTTGCGGTAGGCGTGCACGACAGAAGAAAGGTAATAGACGCTGCGCGTTCTGCCTTCGATCTTAAAACTCGAAAGTTGTGCGTTGACGAGGTCCGGAATGGAGTCGAGGGCGCAAAGGTCTCGGCTGCTCATAAAGTATGTTCCCCATCTGTCTTCGTCGAGCCCGATGAGTTCTGCGGCACGGCCTTCGGTGGCGTTTGTGCGTTCAAGGAAGAATTCTCCCACGTGGGCCTGGTAGTCGTCGGACTGGACTTCGGGGTTTGCGTAAAGGCGGTACGGCATGCGGCAAGAGTTGTTGCACATGCCCTGGTTAGCGTCGCGGTGCGTCGTCCAGTTGCTGAGCATGCAGCGTCCGGACATCGCCATGCAAACATTGCCATGAACAAAAACTTCGAGTTCAAGTCCAGGACATTTTTCCTTGATTTCAAGGATTTCGCCCAGGCGGAGTTCGCGGGAAAGAATGATGCGGGAAACGCCCATCGACTGCCAGAATTGGGCGGTCAAGTAGTTTGTCGTGTTCGCCTGCACAGACAGGTGGATGGGAATTTCCGGGCATTCTTTGTGAATGAACTGGATGATTCCCGGATCGGCGACGATCAAAGCGTCTGGGCCGAGTTTGCAAGCTTCGAGGAGCGCCTTTTGGAATGGAGCGACCTTGGAGTTGCGCGAAATGACGTTGCTTGTCAAATGGAAACGCTTGCCCTTGGCATGGCAGATTTCGATGCCCTTGGCGAGATCGTCCAAGGAGCGGAAACCGTTTTCACGGGCGCGAAGCGAGAATGCCGGTTGCCCAGCATAGACCGCATCTGCACCGTAGGCGAGCGCGTATTCCATGCGTTTTAAATCGCCTGCCGGCGCTAAAAGTTCGGGCTTGTAAGAGCTTACCATTTGAAACCTAACCGCGTATAAATTTTTTCATCGTTGAAAAGGGTCAATTCAAGCATGTAGAAGAAGTAGTCGCCGTCATAGCTGATCGCCGGGGAAAGCGAGTACTTCATCTTGGCTCCGTCGAGGAACTTTTTGGGAAGCTTGTAATGGTTTGATGTCGGAGTTGTATCGTTCACGGCGCTGCCGTAGTCGGTGCCCTTCCAAAGCCACGTGTTGCGCAGGTTCACGTTGATGCGTTTGGCGAATCTGCCGTACAAGGCAAAGTCGATCGTTTGGCTATTTGGACCGTTCGGGTTGCCGAGAGGTTCGCCGAGGTGGGCCGCCTGAGCCGTGTTCGAATGGAAGTGGCTGTATACATAAGGCTCGACGCGAGCGTATTCCGCAAGGGCGCCTGCTTCGAGCTTGTAGCCGTGGATGTCGAAATCCTTGCCGATTTGTGCACCGGCCATCCAAGCCCACTTGGCTTCGATGTTGTCGTTCTTGAGAAGGCTGATCGGGCTTTCAAAATCGTCGATGTAGAATTCCGTGTAGATTCTTGCGAGGTTGAACAGACGGTAGTTGGCATCGAAGGCAAGAGCTCCGTTGTTATTGTCTTCGGAAAAGTTTCCCTTTTCCATGAAAAGCGGGACAATCGGAACAAAAAGCCACGGCTTGTTTTCGTTGTAGAGAATCTGGGTTTCGCTCATACCGAGAACGAGGTCGCCGAGGTTCAACTCGTAACGGTGTGCGTAAAGGTTTCGGTCATTCGTGTTCTTATTGCTCATGCTGTTCGGGTAAATGCGCAGGTCACCGTACAAGCTGATGACGGAAAGCGGACCGACGTGGAATTCAAACGAGAGCGTGTTATATGGAAGCGCATATTGGTTGAGAGTCAGGTTGTTGTAGTAACCCGGACCGAAGTGGAAAACGTCGCGGGCGAGCATGAGACGTCCAAAGCCGAGGTTGGCTGCAATCATGCCGCGGTAACGGGCGTAACTTGCGTATTCAACACCGCTGTTGTTTTCTTCCTTTTGAAATTCAACGAATTCCTTGTCGAAGGATTTCGGGTAGTTGGCGGAATGGCTTTCCACATAAATGCGGGCGTCGAGCATGAATTCCACGGAATCGCGGTAGCCGCGCAAATAAAGTCCTCCGTCGAGGCCCGGCCAGATTGTGTCGCCAAGGGTTTCGCCTCCGCGATAATCCATGCCGCCGACAAGGCTTGCCGCAATCGCTTGCCGATTGTCTTTATAACCGAGTACGGCACGCCCATCGTTTGCGTCAAAATTCTTGCGCCAGTTTGAGTCACGACGCGGATAGTAGAACATCTGTTCCGCATCGGTGGTCGTTTGACGGTGCAATTCAAAGAGCAACGGCGTCGTTTCTAGCTGTTTTAGATTGCGCATGTGTTCGCTAGAAATAATGGGCGATGCGGCGCTTGCACTTGAAACGTCCAATGCGGCGACCGCGAGGATACTTCCAACCGTGCGAAGACTCATTTTTAAAAAGCGACGAAAAATCATACCCTTAAAATTAGAAAAGAAAACTTTTCCGACGAAAAAAGGGATTTAAGTGTGTCCAAAAATGGCAAAAGGAGAATTTCGTTTATTTGGAATAACATAAATCGCAGAACGGGATTTTGCGAAATCTTGAAAAAGGACTTCTAGGGCCCCGAAAAAGGGTAAAAAATCGGATTCTGCGAATTTCTTGGTCGAAGAATTCTATCTTGAAGCGCATGGAAATTTTCGGACGAAAGGGAAAGTTTTTTTTGGCGGCGGAGATAGCCCTGTGCGCGTCTCAGGCTTTGGCTTCGGAAACATCCGCTTTTATTGGAACGAAAATCTCTGCTGGCTTTTACGGTGCGCCGAAGGCAAGCGTTTTTGCGACGGATACGGTGGACCATTTTAGTTCTAGTTGGCTCGCCCTTCAAATTCCGCTCGAAACCGGTCGCCAGTACGAGCAGACGATTGAGCCGTTCTTTAGCCTTTTTATCGGCGGCACTTACGAAGACTTTTCTATTTACTTCGACTTTCCGTTGCGCAAGGATATTGAAGCGTGGTATGAAGACGATCTGGCCACGAATACGACGATTGTGCCAGACAATTTGGACATTAACGTGCCGACGAATGCCTATGCAAAATGGGATTACGGAGTCGGTTTTGTGCAGGCGGGGCGCTTTAAGCCGGAGCTTGGACCGAGTCCGAATTCTTTGACCTTGGGCGGCGCTCCTTACCACGACGCGTTCCTTTGGAAATTTTGCCCGGGGTTTCTCCGCTACGACTTCTTTTTGAGCTCGTTGAATGCGCATTTGCATGGGACTCCGGATGTGGTCGGCGGGAAAGTAGATTCGACGACAGAAGTCTGGAAACAGGCGAATCTGCAAATCGACAATCAGCGCAAGCGTCAGTACACGGATCCGTACAAGACGTTGGTCTATCACCGCTTAGGTGTGGACTTTAAGCACTTTTGGTTCTATGTCATTGAGCAGTCGGTGATCGGCGGAAAACAGGTGGAATTCCGCACCCTGAATCCGTTCATGTTCTGGCATAATAATTATGCGACGGGCTACACCAAGTCGAATGCGACTTTGGAACTTGGCCTTCGCCCGAATCGCTGGGCAAATTTCTATTATCAACTGGCGATCGATGAAGTGAAAAGTCCGGTCGGCGAAACGGGTGAAAATTCCAATCGCGGAATCACAAGTCACATGGTCGGCTACAATCAACAAGTGAAAACGGAACGCTATGGCGATTTTAATTTTCGCCTGGATGCGGTGCTGACGGATCCGGCGGCGGGCAATGAACGCTTGCCGCTTCTCAAGTACACGAGCCGTCGCATGTACCGTTCGAATTACCGCGACCAGTCGGATGCGGATTTTGCGGACATGTTCTTTGTGGACTATCCGCTCGGCTACCGTCGAGGCCCGGATGCGAAGGATCTTTGGTTTACCGTGGACTGGCTGTATGGACGTCATTCGCTTGCTTTAGAACTTGCCTGGCTGCGTCAGGGCGACAAGGATTTGACGACGGATTACGATGTCGCGTTGCAGAGCAAACGTACGCTTTCTGGGATTGTGGAACGCCAATATGTGGCCGACTTGACCTATGGGATTGTTCTGTGGAAGGGTTTTGCCGCAAAGCTAGGCGGTGGAATTCGCCGGTATAAAAACCTGGACCATATCTCGGGCGAAAACGGCTACGATCTGTGGGGAATTGCCGGTATAAGCTGGGATTTTAGGTATAAAAAGATTTTTTAGAACGTAAAAAATTGAAAACGGAGCTAATAAACTCGGAAAAAGAACGAATCAGGGTGTTGGAAAGGTAATTTCTGTTACAGATTTTTTAGAAAACGCCTTAATTCTTTTTTTTGCTTTTATTCGAACTCCTGAATTGAGAAAAATGCTAATTTTGGGGCGCTATGGAATTCAATACAAAGATTTTATGCATCGGAGCCGGCTATGTCGGTGGTCCGACGATGACCGTTATCGCGGACAAATGTCCGGACGTGAAAGTGACTGTAGTCGATATCAATCAGGCTCGTATTGATGCTTGGAATAGCGACAACCTTCCGATTTTTGAACCGGGACTCGATGAAGTGGTGAAGCGTGCCCGAGGCCGCAACCTTTTCTTCAGCACGGATATTCCGAATGCCGTTCGTGAAGCGGACATCATCTTTGTGAGCGTCAATACCCCGACAAAGACTTTTGGCCGTGGTGCCGGAAAGGCTAGCGACTTGCAGTACTGGGAAAAGACCGCTCGTGAAATTCTCGAAGTGGCGACGAACGACAAAATTATCGTGGAAAAATCCACGCTCCCGGTTCGCACCGCGGCTGCGATGGAACGCATTTTGAATTCGAACGACAAGGGACTCCATTTCGAAGTCCTTTCGAATCCGGAATTCCTCGCCGAAGGAACGGCGATCAAAGATCTGTTTGAACCGGATCGCGTTTTGATTGGAAGCCACCAGACGAAGTCCGGCTTTGCCGCTCTGCAGAAGGTGGTCGATATTTATGCACACTGGGTGCCGAAGGATCGCATTCTGACGACGAACCTGTGGAGCTCGGAGCTCACGAAGCTCACAGCAAACGCTTTCCTCGCCCAGCGTATCAGCTCGATCAACTCGATCAGCGCCCTTTGCGAAAAGACCGGTGCTGACGTGGATGAAGTCGCCTTTGTGATGGGCAAGGACCACCGTATCGGGTCGAAGTTCCTCAAGGCTTCGATCGGCTTTGGCGGTAGTTGCTTCAAGAAGGACATTCTGAATCTCGTTTACCTTTGCGGCTATTACGGACTTCCGGAAGTTGCCGCTTATTGGGAAAGCGTTGTCAAGATCAACGAATGGCAGACGCACCGTGTCATAAGCAGTATGCTTGAACACATGTTCAACACAATTGCCGGCAAGAAGATTGCGGTTTTTGGCTTTGCATTTAAGGCGAATACAGGTGATACCCGTGAAAGCCCTGCGAACCTCGTGGTACGTGATTTGCTTGCCGAACACGCCCATCCGGTGGTGACGGACCCGAAGGCAATCCACGATGCCAAGCGCGATTTGGCCGATGTCCTCTCCCAGGTTGAATTTGAAGAAGACCCTTACAAGGCCGCAGAAGGCGCTCATGCCGTGGTCGTTTGCACGGAATGGAAGTGCTTTGCGGAACTTGATTGGAAACGCATTTACAAGGGCATGGCTAAGCCTGCTTTCGTGTATGACGGGCGAAATATTTTGGATGCGGCCGCTCTGCGTGAAATCGGATTCGATGTTGCAAATGTCGGTAAGGGAAAGGCGGAATAACTCGTGGGATTGGGCTTTTCAATCTTTTGACAAAGTCTGAGAAATCAAATGAACCCGGATGCTCGTAAAGACAAAAAAAAAATTTTAGCGGTCGCTTCGATTGGCGGCCACTGGGTACAGTTGTTGCGCATCACTGCGGGACTTTCGTCTGATTACGAAGTCAGCTATGTCAGTTCCAATCCGAAATGGGCAGAATCTGTCTCGGGAAAGTTCTACTCGATTTGTGAATTTTCTCGTTGGGATGCTTGGAAAATGTTTTTCTGCATTCCCTATGTGCTGATGATTCTGCTGAAGGAAAAACCTTATGTTGCCCTTTCGACGGGTGCAGCCCCTGGTCTTCTGGTCCTGCTTTTGGCGAAATATGTTTTTCGCAAGAAGACGGTTTGGGTGGACTCGATTGCCAACGTAGCGAAGCTTAGCGCTTGTGGAAGATATGCTGTAAAATTAGGCATTGATAAAGTTTATACCCAGTGGGAACACTTAGCTGTGGGCAAAGTGAAGTTCGCAGGGAACGTCCTTGGCAAGTTGGGAAACGTTGAATGATTTTTTGTACGATTGGAACCCAAGCTCCATTTGATCGTTTCATCAAGATAATTGATGCGGTTGCGCCTATTCTTCAGGAAGAAGTGATTGTTCAGACGTTGAAAGGCTCGTATGTTCCTCAACATGTGAAGGTTGTTGAATTTTTGACGCCCAAGGAATTTAACGAACTTTTTGCCAAGGCGCGTTTGATTGTTGCCCATGCAGGGATGGGTACGATTATTTCTGCATTATGCCAGGATAAGCCGATCATTGTATTCCCGCGTCGTCGTGAATTGAAGGAACATCGGAGCAATCATCAGATTGCAACAGCGGAAAAGCTGAAAGAACTCGGCTATCTGTACACCGTCGAAACAGAAGAACAGTTGAAAGAATTGCTTTTGACGGACGATCTGAAACCACTTTGTCATATCGGTTCTGTTGCATCGTCTTCTTTAATTGAAGCTGTTCGTCGCGATATCGAAACGCTTTGATTGATCAAGTGGGGGAACACTTGTGAAAACCGTTTTGTTTTTTCCTCAGGCGAAGACCCTAGAAAATTTTTACTTAGGCAATCTGTCTCGGATTATTTCGTCAAACTGCGAAGCGGTCGGAGTCAATCAACTTTTTCATGGACAGTGGAAAAAATTTTTTTCTTCAAGCGCTTGCCACTTGAACTGGCTTGAAAATGTGCGTGGAAAAAATGAGGCACACTGCCTTGCCAACTTTCTTTTCCGTTTGGGATTTTTGATCTGTCTTAAGCTCTTTCGGAAAAAGATTGTTTGGACAGTACACAATAAGGTGGCGCACGATCAAAGGCGCGGCAGAAAATATTCACAAATTTTGATGAAACTTTTGATGGCGTGGAGCGATCAAATCCATGTTCTTTGCGAAGCGACTTTGCAAGAAATTCCGAGCTTAAAAAAGTACCAGTCGAAAGTCATCTGCATTCCGCACGGGGATTATTTTGAAAACTTCGGAAGCGGTTTGGTGAATATTCGGGAAAAATATGGAATCGATCCGTCTAAGAAAATCATTTTTTTTACGGGAAAAATTGGGCCGTATAAAAATTTGGATTTGTTGATCGATTGCTTTAAGCGCTCTCACTTGGTGGAATCGAACTTTGCTTTGCTGATTTGTGGAGCCTGTAAGGATTTGGATTACAGGAAAAAGATTTCGGCAATGGCTCAGACGTCGCTGGGGGTTTTTGCGGATTTTCATTTTGTGGAAAATGATTGCATGGGTGATTATTTAATTCAGTCGGACCTGCTGATTGCTCCGTATGATATTTCGAGCTCTTTGAATTCGGGAACCATGTGGATGGCTTTTTCGTATAGCAAGACGATGGTCCTTCCGGAAATCGGCTGTGTACAAGGGGAAAAGACGATTGCGGAAAATGCTTTTGTTTACCGTTACGCTTCGGCAGAAGAACATGCAGAAAAATTGTGCGAAGTGATGGAAAAACTCAAAACCGAAACGGCAGAGTCTCTTTTTGAAAAGGGAAATCGTTTATATTCCTATATGCAGACGAAATCGTGGGAATCGCACAAACAAGAATGGCTTTCGCTTTATGATTAAAGATTCACTCCGAAAAAACGGAATCGGTAAATACTTGAAATGGCTTGGCATTTTTTTTAAATGCTGTATTGCGAAAGTTATCCTTTTAGGACTGAAGAAAAAATATTCCCATGTGTGGGTCTTTGCCGAACGCGGAGTGGACGCACGCGATAATGCTTTGCATTTGTTCCGTTATGTGCAAAAGAACTGCCCGCAGATCAATGCGTATTACATCATTTCTAAAGATTCCCCGGACCGTAAAAATTTTGCGTCAGAAGAACGCCTGGTGGATTTTGGATCTTGGAAACATTATCTGCTTTACTTGGCCGCCGAAGCGAAAGTGAGTGCTCATATTTACGGGGGAGCTCCTGAACACAATCTTTTTCTGCGCATGGCAAAGGTCAAGCTGCTGAAGAAAATCTTTGTGACGGGAAAGTATATCTTTTTACAGCACGGCGTTACTCAAGCGGATGGCCCTTGGCTGCACGAGGACAAGGTTCACTTTGATCTTTTTATAACGGTTTCGGCTCGCGAAACGAAATACATCATCGACTGCTTTGGACATGCTCCGGAAGTGGTAAAGACGGTCGGCTTTGCCCGTTACGATGCTTTGCCGTTAAAGCATTCCCCGTCAAAGAAAATCCTTTTGATGCCGACGTGGCGTCATTTTCTTTCGGGAATTTCCGCAGAGGAATTCAAGAAGTCTAAATACTACCAGAATATTTGTGGCTTGATCCGGAATGAACGTCTGCAGGCGATTCTCAAAGAATACGGTTACCAGCTGATTTTTTATCCTCATTTTGAATTGCAAAAATTCCTGGCGGATTTTGATGGGCAAAATGAGCAGACCGTTTTTGCCTCGTTCCAAAGTTTTGACGTGCAAAAACTCATGATCGATTGCGACTTGATGATTACAGACTATTCGAGCGTGCAGTTTGATTTTTCGTATATGAAAAAGCCGATAGTCCTTTTCCAGTTTGATCGAGAAGAGTATCACGCGGGGCATCAAGGGGTTGGCTATTTTGACCCGGACCGCGACGGTTTTGGCCCGGTTGGTTTGACGGTGGAGCAGACCGTGGACCTAGTGGCGGGTTACTTGGAAAGAAACTGCGAACTGGAAACTCGTTACGCAGAACGCATTGATTCGTTCTTCAAGTACAATGACGCAGAAAACTGCAAACGCAATTTTGAAGTCATCCAGGAAATTTTGAAATGAAAGTTTTGTTCGTTTTTAACAAACCGTTTGACCCGTTTGCAGGGGGCGTTGAACGCGTCACTGCTTCGGTAATGCGTGGACTTGCAGAAGAAGGATGGGAAACGTTCTATTTGCAGGATACGGGAACGGAACTGCTTGAAAACGGAACCCCTGTGGATGTCCAGAAATTTTTTGAAGAGCATGCGATTGATGTTGTGGTGCAACAGCTTGCGTATAACGGCGTTGTGGCGCGTTATCTTTCGCAAAAAAACAAGCAGATTCCTTATGTGGTCGCCTGGCATACGGCTCCGCCGACTTGGATAAAGTCCTGGCGGGTGGCGGCAACGCCTTCTTTTAAAGGTTTTGGCGGCGAAGCGAAGCGCCTTCTTCGATTGGCCTTTTTCCCGTTGTTTTATTACAAGGAAATCAAACGCTTTCTGATGCGGTGGGAAGGTGTTTTGCCGCGAACATCTCGGGTACTTCTCCTTTCTAACGCTTTTGCCCCGGATTTTCAAAAGTTGCTTCACCTGCCTGCGGATAAGATCTGCGCCATTCCAAATCCCCTGTCTTTTTCTGAAATTGCAAGCCCGGAAATTTTAGATCACAAAGAAAAAGAAGTGGTGATCGTTTCGCGGATGGTGGATTTGTGCAAGCGAATTTCGCTTGCGTTAAAAATTTGGCATTTGGTTGAAGCGGACTCGGCTTCGGATGGCTGGCGCCTAAAAATCATTGGTGAAGGGGAAGATCTGCAAGCGTATCAGAAGCTCGCCAAAAAAATGAATTTGCAACGGGTGGAATTTTTAGGGCGTCAAAATCCACAACCGTATTACGAAAAGGCTTCGCTTGCCATGATGACTTCTTCCTTTGAAGGTTGGGGCTTGACGCTTACGGAATCGCAACAGTTTGGAACTATTCCGCTCGCCTTTGGCAGCTATGCTTCTGCAAAGGACATTATTACGGACGGTGAAAATGGTTTTTTGATTCCGTATGGGAATCTTTCGCTGTATGCGAAGCGCCTTCTCGAATTGATGCAGGATTCCGACAAGCGCATTCAAATGGCGAAGAACTGCTTGGATTCGGTGCATCGTTTTGAAATCCAGAAGATCGTTCCGCAGTGGAAAGCGCTTTTGCAGGATGTCGCTTTGAAAGGCTAATTTCCATGCTCTGGATTTTACTTTTTTCCCAGCTGTTGCTTTCGAATTTGCCGGTCCCGACAGATGCTTTGCAAAAGGTGGATGCCCTGATCGAAAAATCCTCTTTGGCGGAGTGGGACAGCGATTCAACGGGGACCTTTTTACGCTTAAAGTATCCCGAAGGTTGTGTGGGGACTTCGCGAAAAACGGGGTGTGCTGTCCAATTTTCCTTGCCGTTAAATGATTTGCAGGCCGATGAACTGTGGAGCTCTTACGAAGTCTTTTTTGAGGAAGGCTTCGATTTTCAAAAGGGTGGTAAGTTACCTGGTTTTTGCGGTGGGAAATGCTATACGGGTGGCGATAAGCCGAAAAAAGCGGACGGTTGGAGCAACCGGATTATGTGGAAAAAAGATGGTTTTTTGACCCAGTACGTTTATCATTTTAAGCAAGCTCATAAATATGCAGACAATATCGTTTGGAATTTGAACGAAACCAAAGAGCGCAAAAAGATAGAGTTGGGAAAATGGCATCGGATTGTGATGCATGTGACGCTCAACGATGTGGATGGTGCGTCAGTCCGCGATAATGGGCATTTGCAAACTTGGTTTGATGGAGACCTTGTCGTCGATGTGGATACGCTTCGTCTGCGGAACAGCGCAGATCAAACGATTGACCGATTCTATTTTTCCACCTTCCACGGTGGCGGCGATCCTTCTTATGCGCCGCGGTGGGATTCTTTTATTCGTTTTCGAAATCTTCAGATCGTTCGAGAAGAGCGGGATCTGCTTCCGTAGCCTTCGCTTCTTCGAGCTCTTTGTGCAAAAAGCCGAGGGACATTCCGATGAATAAAATGCACATTTCGGTGTTTCGTCCGATTTCTCCTGAAAGAATCAAGAAAACAACGAGCAATGAGGTTTCTAGCAAGCCTTGCATGGCTAATCGAGGATGCTCTTTCCGCCGACTGAAGAATGTGAAGAAAATCTCTCCATAGAACACGATTAGCGCGAAAGCTCCAAATAAGCCGATGTCGAGAAGCGTGTAAAATATAATGGATTCAAGCCCTTGCGTTTCTTCCTTGGAATAATACATGTTTCCGCTTTCACCGGCGTTTGCAAGAATGGAGTGGTTTGTATAATATAGTCCATGACCGAATAAGGGTTTGCTTGCAAATTCCACCAAGGTGAACAGCAACTGCTGTTGACGAAGATCAAGAGAACTGCCACCTTCTTTGGATGAAAAAGAGCTGATTGCATAGGAAGACAAAGAAACAGCCAAGACCGCGTATGTAATGATGGCGAGTAATTTTTTGCGGAAAGAAAGGGAGTTGGTAAAATAAATTACGCATCCGAGGAATACACAACCCATAGAGGTTCTGGAACCGGAAAGCAGGATGGTAATCAGTAAAGCGGCAAGAACGACTTTTTCGCGATGGATGTTGAATTTCTCTTTGGCATCCTTGAAATAGGAGAGAGAAAAGAGAAACATGGTGGAAAGCAGGGCTCCCAAAACTGTCGGATGCTTTGTCGTAATCGATATTCGGGTTCTCCAACTGGAAGTGCCGAAACCATTTGTAATTCCGGCTGGCCCGAACATGTCTTTGGCTTTTGTGGAAGGGAATGCGGTAGCTATCGCTTCTCGAATGTAATTATGGTTGAGTAGATATTCCACAAGGCCAAAACCGAAATAGATTAAGAAAAAGGTGAATAAGATGCGAACGATTCTCTGTTCTTCGACTTCCTTGGCGCAGATAAAAACGGCGAACATTGGAAGGTATTTGTCAAAGCAGTAACGGAAAACTTCGTAATAATCATGACCTCCACCGCCATTGGTGTATGTGGTGACGAAGTAGGCTGCAAAAATAATCAAGACCCCAAACTTGATGGGAAATTCCTGGATGTTTTTCTTGAATTCGTGAAAATTAAATAGCAGTTCTTTTGCAAAAAATAGATAGGGCAGAAGTTGAAACGGAGTCAATTCCGGTTTCACGATAAGAGTGACATTGATGTAAAAGAAGATGTTTACAAAAATGAGGGCGATCAGCTGCTGCTCTCGAGAGCCTTTCAGAATAAAAAAGACTAAAACGAAAAAAAGAATATAAGCAAGAAGAGATAAAAGGATCATGCTCTTTCCCTATTTCGTAAGAAACTTTCGTTTTGCCTTGTCGAACTTGATAAAGAACCAATATAAAAGAGGGAAGAACAGAAAGGTTCTTGCCCGGAATCTTTCTGAAATGCGCAAGAGAGAGGAGTTGCTACAGTAGACCGTCGCATGGCGCTTTTTGATTTCGCCGAGCAGTTCCTGATGGTTTCCTTTTTGGCGACATACAAAGCAGTATCGCTTGGCGGAAAAATTCAAAAAACTCAGGACCGCGCTGCGTAAAATATCCGTGGAGCCGTTTTCCTTGTAAAATTGGATAGCTTCGATCTTTGCATCCAGACCGTTCAAGGATCTTGGATCGGTAATCGCTTTGGAAATACCCGTGGTCCGAATGAAGTAGTAATACAATTCTTGAGAGGTGAAGACCACCTTGTTTGCCAAATAAAGAGCTCTGTAGGAGAAAAATTCGTCTTCGTTGAACTTGCCGACCTTAAAGCGGAGATGGTCAAAAAGGCTGCGCTTATACAGCTTATCCCAGGCGACGACCGTCTGCGTCGCATATTGGCTTTGGTAAAGGCGCTTTGCAGCATCTTTGCCGGAAAGGGTGTCGATGGTCGGGGCTTTGTTTAAAGGCGAAACGCTTTCGGTAAACGGGGTGAAATTGCAAACAGAAATATCCGCATCGTTGCTTTTCAAAAGGTCGAAGAGCGTCGAAATCATTTCCGGATGGATGTAATCATCGGAATCGATAAAGGAGATATATTTGCCATTAGCGATGTCGATTCCCGCGTTTCTCGCGTCCGAAAGTCCGCCGTTCTTTTTATGTACCACTCGGATCCGGGCATCTTTTTCGGCGTATTCGTTGCAAATTTTTGGACAAGAGTCCGGGGAACCGTCGTCGACAAGGATGATCTCTAAATTGCGGTAGGATTGATTGAGAATGCTATCGATGCAGCGAGATAGATAGGCTTCAACCCTGTAAATGGGTACGATGATAGAAATCAGAGGCTTTTCCATTAGCTTATCCTTTTCTCAATTCATCCAGTTTATCCAGGAGTTCAGCGGATTGGGTAACGGAAATTTTTCGGCAAAAGAAACACTTGCTTTGGATAATGTCGTCGTAATCTTCGATTTTAAGTGTACGAGGCAACGGTTCCTTGGGAACTTTTCTTGTCCAATCGATAAAACGCAAATTGTGCGGCATGATTTGGCTCGCTAACGGGCTGTTCATGAGGATCATATGGAAGAAGGACTCATCCGGAACAAAGGTCAGATAGAATCGACGGACAAAAGAACGGTGGGTCTTGCAAAAATCGAGAAGGTAATGGACTGCTTCCTGACTGAGCGAAAACCATTGCGAACCGTAGTAGAATTTTTCTTTGAGCGGTTTTCGGATGGTGATGTAGGGAAGAAGTTTTTTTTGGATATCATCCGTATGCCAGAGGATGTTTTTCCATTTTCCACGCCGGTTGATGATGTCGTTAAAGGTGTAAATCTTTAAGCGCCATTCAAACGGAGTTCCGTCTGCGATATCGAGATAGCTTTTGGTCGTGTTGTTGAAAAAATCGTCGAACTTTTCATTGGTGGAGCAAAAATAGTCGGCTCCGGAAAGCAAATGAAAATAGGCGAAGTGTTTGAAAGCGTCCGCTTCTTTCAAAAGGTTCAGCGTCGCTTTGACGAGGCTGAAGCCACCCCAGTTACAACTGATTCTCTTTTTGATCAGGGTACAGTTGGGGATGCTTTCTAGATTCGAAAAATCTTCTTTGGACTTTTTATCGATGTGCACGAAAAAATAGTGATTCGGGGAAACCAAGCTTTTGACAAGCCTTGCTACGTGGGCAGGGTTATTATGCGCTAGAATCAAAAATGCGTGAATCTTAGAGTCCATATATGTCAAATATAGGTATTTAAGACTTTGTAATTTTATTGTGGATAATCGCTGCGATGAATTTGGCTCCTTCGCCCGAATCTTGGATCCCGTATTTGGTGCAGAAATTCTCTATTCTGCTGTTATACTGGGTTTGGTCAAAATTCAAGATGCTTTGGTGCAGATGTTCTTCTGTTTTACTGATGGGGAAGGGCAGGTCTTGCAGAGGAATGCAAAGGTTTCTTTCGCGCGAAAGGTAGTCGTCAAAATCCTTCGCAAAAAGGAAAACCGGTTTTTGAACCATGGCGATGTCGAACATGCTCGAGGAGAAGTCGGTAATGAGAATGTCGGAAATGGCCAAGAGTTCTTGCATATCCGGGTAGTTACAGGCGTTCACAATGTTTGGCGGCAGAGAAATCTCTTTGAATTTGGCAGCATCATTCGGGTGAAGGCGCAGTAGCAGGGTAAAGTGCTTGTGGAATTTTCTTTCCAGCAGTTCCGTTATTTTTTGAAAATCAAATGCGTGAAAATCAAAAGGGAAATTGGCTCGGAATGTAGGAGCGTACAAAACGATTCCTTCATTTTCCGGAAGTTTGAATTCTTGGCGGATGGCTTTGATCTTAGAATCGGGCGCCTGAAAAAGAATCGAAATGCGGGGAGAATCGCTTTTGATGACTGAGCCGTTATACCAGAATTTTGTTTTGTACATCTGCAGGCGAAAATCGCTGTTGGCGTACATCAGGTCTGTTTGAGCGGCATCGAGTTTTGCTCTTTGGACATATTCCTTGGGCATGCTGGATTCTGCATCGGCTTCGATCTTTTTTAATCCGAATGGAGCGTGCCACGTTTGGATGTAGAACTGCCCCTTGCGTTTTTGAAGGCTCATGGAGGAGTGCTTGATATTATTGACCCAGACTTTGGCGGTCGCTAGGTGGTAATAGGCAAGAAGGGAACGGTACTTGACGATTTGGATTTGGGGCGGGTGCGGCGTATGGATGTCGGAGGCGAGCCAAACCAGTCGAATGTTTGGATAGGTTCGCATTAATTCGAGTGCGATATACTTGGGGTCATCGCCCAAGCCTTTCCCGTTGAAGTTCCGAAAAACCACCTTGTTCTGCAAAGGCAATAAACGGAATAGATGGATGAGAATTTGACGGATAAGATTCTTCATGACTTTTTATTCGGCTTCTTGAATTTGTTCAGAAGCAAATTTTTACAGTAGCTGAAGGATTCAACTTTGAACAGATGGGATATGCTGACATAGAAAACGGCGGCGGTCAGGCACTGTGTCAAAAGGAGAATATAAGGATTGGCGATGAGGAATGTGAACGGGTATACGACTGCAGCCATGCCAATCGATAGAAGAGTTGCCGGAGCGAGATCTCTTAACTGTTCGAGTCGGCTGTAATTCAAAATCTTTTTGTTCGGCGTCATATTGACGAAAAGTGCGTAGACGGAATAAATCGGCATCGTGACGACAATCGCCTTGACTCCGAGAGGAATTGCAGCAAGGACGAGAATCAGGTAAACGGGCTTCTTGATGATTTCAAGTTTGAGAACGGCATCACTTCGCCCGATGGCCTTGAACGCCTGGATGTTAGTAATGGAAATGCTGCCGAATAGGTGCGCAAGGCAAATCATCTGCAGGTAGAAGACCGATTCAATCCATTTTTCGGTCAAAAGAATTTTAATCAGAGGCTCTGCGATAATGGCGAGCGTGCACATACAAAAGTAGAGTAGATAAGAGCTGGTGGAGATAGCTCGACGGGTCATCGACTTGATATGCTCGGGGCTGTCGCTGTGGTTTGCCATCGCTGGGAAGAGAACCGCGCTCATCGTGGAATCCACATTGTGGGCAATCAGCTGGGCAAAATGTTTTCCGCGGTTGTAAAACGCCAAATCGGCAGGCGTGTAAAAACGTCCGATAATAATCTGGCGCAGTTCATTAAAGACTGTCCCGATAAAGTCCGCGCACAGGATTTTCCATCCGAAGTTCAAAAGCCCTTTCGCTCGAGTCCAAGAGAACATCAGTTTGGGACGCCATTGGATGGTGTAGTTCAAAATCAGTATGTTGAAGAACGTCCCGGACATGGCTTGGAATACAAGCGCCCCAACGCCAAAGCCGTGGTACGCCATAAAAATGCCGATACCGCTCGACAAGAGAGAACTGCCCAATGCCGAAACGAAGAACTTTTTGAACAGCATGTGTCGAGAGGCGTAGGCACTCTGAATGGAATTGAATGCGTTCAAGAAAAGAATCAGTCCGTAAACTCGGCTATACACAAGGCACTTACGATATGTTCCATATCGGACATTTGAATCTTTTGCGTCATGCAAAAGAACAGTGCGAAACATTGATTGTCGGGGTGAATGCGGATTCTCTCGTCTTGCGTTACAAGAATAAGATTCCGGTGGTGAACGAGAAGGATCGTGCCGAAATCATCAAGGAATTACGCTGTGTGGATGATGTGCGCATTTGTGATACTCTCGAAAAAAAGGTCATTTGGAACGATTTGCATTTTGATGCCATTTTCATTGGCGATGATTGGAAGGGTAATGACCGCTGGTTGCAGACGGAAAAGGATTTGGCTCCGCTGGGAGTGGATGAATAACCTGGGTTACAGGTTTTGGTCCATCCATTCAATGCGCTGCACAATCCAACTTTTAAGGGAATCTACGGATTCGGTATAACTGTCATAACCCTTTGAAAAGGGCCAAATGGAATGTTCCTTTAAAACGGGCCAACGTTTGTATTCGTTATTGGCCACTTTTTGAAGTTTCGGATAGAGAATATCTATCGTATCCAGGACCGATTCGAATGTGGAATGGTGATCTTCCCAGAATTCTCGCACCTTTTTTTGATACGCTTTGTTTTTAAATAAGAATCTGTTCCAACCGTAGTTGCGAATGTACCATCCGCTCGGAGGAATTTCTTTGCGGAAATGGACTCCATAAGTCAGATCAAAGTCCCAGACGGGGCCCATTTTTAAGACGGAATCTTTTTGCCAAGTGAGATAGGTGCTCCGGCGATTGCCGTCTTGATTCTTGGCAAATTCCTGAATCAAAAGGAATCGGGCGAAGTCCGTGACGTCAATCCATTTTTGCAGAGAATCAAAATTCAATCCGTCGTTAGTCTGTATAAAATTTTCGAAAGCGAAAATGTGATCTTTCAGCAGAGAGAGGGATGCTTCGTTTGCATTTTGGGGAGAATGAATTTCGAACAGGTGCTGGAAGGATGAATAAAAAGAGGCCTTGTCGGATTCCGTCGTGGTTCTTTCAAAAAGAAAACTGGAATCGTTTTTGGGAATGTCCACTCTAAATTTCCCGACTTTAACGGTTTCCGTCAGTTGGTAAAGCCCCAAATATTCGCGGTTCAAATAGAGCTCCACAAAGCGCAGCCGGGGGGCGTATTCATCTCCGAGTTGCTCGGCTAAGCGATAAGAAATGTAATTGCGCAAAAAGCTCTTGTCGCAATGGACGGCGATCAAAGCCCAGTCGCGATTTCGAGGCATTCCAAATAAGGATTCCTTGTTTTCGAATTCAAGCTTGTATCCGTATTTGGTCATTTCAAAGGAGGAATTTCCTCGGCCTTTGATCGTTAAATATTTGACATCGCTTTCGGGAAGGTCCTTGCCGTAGATTTGCAAGTAGGCGGGAACTTCGGTTTCCTTGTTTCGAATCTGCTGAAAGTCAACGGTTTCAATGACAAGGCGCGGCAAATCTGCATACGGATATTCGGAGTCGTCGAGCGGTAAATAGCTGGGCTCAAGCTCGGATTCGTTCCAAAGGCATTGGACGAAAAACAGGCTGCAGAGAAGCAGAAGTATGTACCGTATTTTGCTCATCGATTCTTAGTAAAGTAGAAATAAACGCATGGAATGTTAAAAAAGCTTGTTATATTTCTTGACAAATGGTCATCTCGTCGAAAATGTTCAACATCCTTTTTGGAGTGTTGCTCGGAACATGCGTCTTATCGCATGCGACGGAAGCGTTGCGCCCGGTGACATCCCCGCGGACGTCCGTTACATTCGGCGGAATTGTGGAACTCCGCGATGATGTTTATAGTGCGGATGTCCGTTTTTTGACAGAAGTCGCTTTTTGCAAATGCTTTAGCCTTTATAGCGATGTTTCTTATCGCTTCATTTCGTTGCAATATGAAGTGGCGGATTTTGAACAGCAACACGAGATTTTGGATTTAAGGGTCAACGGTTTTAACGAATCCTATTTGGGTTTCAAGCTCTTTCCGGTGGATTATTTTGGTCTGAGCGCAAGCTTTCGCTTTGCCCCGGGAGAAGGAAGTCAAAACGAGCGCTTTCAGCGTGTTGCGATAGAACCTTTGGCGGCTTATCCGTTTTCAAAGCATTTGCTGTTGGGAGCTTCTCTCGGCTATTATACCTTCATTGAAAAGGATCATTTTCAGCCTGGAGATGAAATCGGCGGTCAGGCTTCGTTTATATGGAAGCCGTTCTATTCGTTTGAAGTCAAACGGGGGGTGCAGCTTTCGTACGTTTTTATGATCCGCCATCGTGTAAACGAATCGCAGAATAAAAACCTGATGTATCGCTACCAGAAAATGGACGATGCGTATTGGGGATTTCGGATGCGCGGTGAAATCGCGTACTTTTTCAAGGCTCTGCCGTTTGGCTATGGCTTTGGATACGAGATGAATCGCGGGACGCTCTTCGGCTTTGAAACAGGCCACCGCGCAGAACTCTTTCTTCGCTACGAATTTTAATTATTGAAATTTCACTTCCATTGGACCGTTCTTGCCGAGCTGATTTTTACGCATGTAGAGCTTGCCCGTGGAATCGTAATACAGCTGCTCTCCGAACGGGGCGTCATCCTTGTAAAATAGGCTGTCTTTGATTTTGCCGTTCTCGTACCAGTTTCTCCAAAATCCGTTGCGCTGGCCGTTTGCAAAGTTTCCTTCGCTTGCGAGCTTCCCTGAATTTTCATAATAGGAACGCAGCACTTTCTTTTCGCCCTTGTCCCAGATTTCGACAAAGTCCAGTTTACGTCCGGGAAGCTTGTAACGAAGCGTATCTTGTACAAGGCCTGCGACGAAAGTGGTTTCTGCGTCGATGCCGTTTTCTCCGAGTTCACCGTAAGCGATGCCGTTTCCGTTTTGGAAAACGCTCGTCTTTTGCACGGAACCGTCTTTGGCAAAGTATGTCCAGACGGAATCCCGGATGCCGTTTTTGTAAAAGCCTGTGAGGAAGGCTTTTCCCGCTTTCGGAAAATCTCTGTAATAGCCTCCGGCTGCTCGGAAAAATTCCGCTTTGCCGTCTAGGACGCCCTGTTTGTATTCGAGGATGGATTCGACGGATCCGCCCGGGTAGAAGCTTTTGACTTTGCCTTCCAAGACGCCGAACTTGCAGTTTTCAAAACGCATCGGTTTTCCGTTTGGGGCGTATGTTTCACGGATGCCCGTGGCGGAATTCTTGAAGCAGGAGTTCATTTCTTTGAGGGAATTTTCTTGGCGGCCCGTGCGGATGTTTCCGGGCGTTGCGTAATATTCAAGCCAGGTTCCTGTGGGTTCTCCGTTTTGATAGAAGTGTTTCCAGGCGACGGTTCCGTCTTGAAAGAACCCTTTCCATTCGCCCTGCTTTTTGCCGTTTTTGTATTCGCCTTGGGCCTGCACTTTGCCGTCGGTAAACCATTCTGTCCAAGTGCCTTCCCGCAGTCCGTTTTTGTAAATGCCGGATTCCGCGAGGTCTCCGTGCGATGTCCAACGCTTGAACTCGCCGTGAGGCTTGCCGTCTTTGTAAGCGACTTTGTTTTTTCGAATGCCGTTGTAATGCACTGTTTCGCGCACATCTTGTTCTCCACAGGCGCAAAAAAGGGCTGCACAGAGGGTCAAAAGGACGAGATTTTGGCGTTTACTCATGTTTATAACTTAGAAAAAAGGTAATTTCGGAATATGGTAGCGAATCGCTTTCAGTCTATCTCGGAAATTTTAAAGAGCCGAATCAATACCCCTTTGGTGTGGGGCGTTTTGCTTTTGACTTTGGTCTTGACCATTCTGTTTTATTTTTCGCAAAAGCAACAAGTTGAAATCTATAACCGATACAGTGAAACGCTTTCGGATTACAAGTTTATAGAATCTCGCGTCATGCGCAAGATGGAACAGATTCGCGTTCAGCCGGGAAACGACCCGACGCTTTTGATGTCTTCGCTGCGTGGCTTACGCGAAACGGCGGTGTCGTTGCATACGGCGTCGGAAAGTGCGCGTAAAGTTAATTGGATGCCTCCGGAAAGGGATTTTGCGGCGTTTGAAGAATCGGTGCTCGCCTGGGTCGCTTCGGTGCAACGCTATGAACCTTTGCGTGCGAATTGGCTTGAAGAGGCGAAGACTTTGACGCTGGGTTTGAGCCGTTGGAAATTTTCTGCGGCGGAACCGCTAATTTTTGCGCTGGATTCTGCAAGGCTCGGGTTTGCGGTCCAGGTGAACGATTCGTTGCTAAAGGCGGTGCCGGATTCCTTGGCCAAGCGTTACCGCAATCTTTTGGTACGCAATAAAGATCTTTCCGATATTTGGAATCGAATCGATAACGATGAATCCCTGGTGCGCTGCGAAAATCTGTTGCAAGCTTTTAAAATGCAGACGCTCAAGAATCGAGAAATTAAATTCTGGATTCAGCAGGTGTTCTACTTGGCGTCGATCGTTCTGCTCTTGTTTACCTTGTTCTTTGTTATCCGTTCGAGGAAGTAAATGTCTCGCACTTCGCGAATCCTCTTTTTGATGATGGCCGTCTTCTTTAGCTTTATGGCGTCGTACCTTTTTATGCATACGAAGCCTTTTTACAAAAGCCTGTCGGGCGAAGAGGATCTTTTTTATGGCAAGATTTCGTCGGTCGCGTTTCCGCGCGGTTGGACGGGAACCGGGATTCCGCTGTTTGACAAAACCTTTATTTGTTTGAATGAAGACCGCGGTGCGACATTTGTGCTTGCCCTGCCGGGAGAGCAAAAGAAAATCCTTGCGGAATGGATTCCGTTCTGGGCGGAAATCGGCCCTGCGGCAATCGAATTGCGCGGAGTGCGCATTTCGCAGTCGGAGTGGATTGTGACGGGCCTTGAAGGCAACGATTTGGCTCTCGATCCCAAAGAAATTCATGAATACCACGTGCGTTCGGTGCTGTGGTATGCGGTGCTGAATATTGGACTTGTGTTCCTTGCGATTCAGGCTTTGCGGATTGCGCTGAGGCGTAAGAAATGAGATTCCTTGCGATTCTCCTTTGCCTTGCAACGTTTTCATTTGCTTCGAAAGCGGACTCCAAGTCGAATGTGGAAAATTTTACGGCGGATTCCTTGCTGATTTCGGTCGGCACCTTCACGAGTCCGTCTGCGGTCTGGTACAGGGGAACGCCCAAGCATCCCCAGGTGTACGTCTGGTTCCACGGCGGCATGCAAAGTTCCAAATGCGCCAAAGGCTATGAAGCGGGCGGTATGCTCGTCCCGTTCCTGGAAAAGTCCAAAAAGGAAAACATTGTCGTCAGCGTCTCTGCTTGCAAGGATAACCACTGGCTCACCTCGGCCGTTCTGAAAACCGTGGACCGGCTGCTCGATTCCGTGGAAGCCCGCTATAAGATTCAGATCGATACGGTCTCGCTCGTCGGCGTTTCGGACGGGGGACTTGGCATCGCGGGCTACACGCTTTACGGCAAACGCGCGGTGCGCGCAAGGCTTCTCGTGAGCACGAACCTCTCGTCGGTCTCCGACGCCCGGAACCTTTCGAAAGCGATTCGGGTGCGCCAGGGCTCCTGGACCTTTTTGCAGGGCGGCTCCGACCGCCTTTACCCGTCGAACCGGACTATGCCCTGGCAGGATGAGTTCTGTTCTGTTTTAGGCAGAGAACAGTGCGTTATCCGTTTCGATAATCGCGGGGAACACGACTGGTCCTGGTGGACTGCAAATCGGGAAGGCTGGATTCGCGAGTTTGTCCCTTGACAAAAGAATGGAATTTTTCAAAATTTAATTCACACACTCGCGGGTGTGGCGGAATTGGTATACGCGCTAGATTCAGGTTCTAGTGTTCGCAAGGACATGAAGGTTCAAGTCCTTTCACCCGCATAAGTCTCGTCCCTCAAAAGACGGGACTTTTTTTATGCACATTCTTGAAGTGCACTTTGCTTTGTGAAATTTTGAATTCATTATATTATGGGCATGAAGACCTTGTTTGGAATTTTTGCCTCTGTCATTTGTGCCTTGTTTTTGGCTGCCTGCAGTGGAGGCGACTCGTTTGACACCTGTCAGGAGACGACAGTCGCCGGCCTTGCAAAGCTTTCGGCGGAAACGGAAAACGCTTCGTTCTGCCGCACGATCTATGGCGAAGTCTCTTACCAGTTCACGGGACGCTGCGCTCGCAAGGGATGCTTTTTCTTGTATGACGTCGACGCAAACGGCAACCGTGTGAAAGGCGACAGCATTTATCTTTCGGATACTTCCGCGTTTGCCAAAAGCTGGAAGGACACGGCTGCGGTGCACTTGACCCGTGTAACGGGAGACTATTATCCGAACCGCGATTATACGTGTAAATCCCTAGCGGACCAGGAATGTCAACGAGCCTTTTATGTGCAAGACGTCGAATGAGTTTTATGAAATGCCTGAAGAGGTCCTCGAAGGCGAACGGGTAACGCTCGCTTTTTTGGAGCCGGAAGATTCGGAAGAGGTTTTGTATCTCGTGGATTCTTCACGGGATTCTCTTGGCGCTTGGCTTCCCTGGGTGGAAAATTTTACGGAAATCGGCGACGCCTATAGTGCGATTTCGGCTTATCAGATGCAGCGGGATATGGCGAACGGAGGCGCTTTTGGAATTCGAAGATTAGAAGACGGTGCGCTTGTCGGCGAGGTCGTTTTGCAATGGATCGATTGGAAGAACCGTTCTGCATCGTTCGGGTATTTTTTGGGAAGCGCCTTTGAAGGGGAAGGCCTTGCGACCGAAGCGATGAACCTGGCCCTCGGTTACATTCAAAATTTGGGAATTCACCGGGTGGAAATTTCTGCCGCCGTGGAAAATAAAAAGAGCTGCGCCTTGGCGAAAAGGCTTGGTTTTGAACAGGAAGGCATTGCGAAGGATGCGGAATTTTTGCACGGGAAATGGCAAAATCATGCGAAATTCGCCAAAATTATGCCCAATTAGAATGTATTCTCTCGGTTACAAAGGTAAACATTTAACCTAGCCAGCCCCTCTTTATATTTGATCAAACAACTATTTTATAAGCATGGAACCAAGTGCAGAAGAAAATAAGAAGCTGTCCATGCCGGACGTTTTGCAATACACGAATTACCGTGTATTCCTGCACGACTATTATGCCTATAAAAAGTCGACATCGGCGGTTTTCAGCTTGCGTTTCTTTGCCGCAAAGGCTGGGCTTTCGAGCCATGCGCATTTGAAGCTCGTGATGGACGGCAAACGGAACATTACCAAGAATACAGTCGTGAAAATCATCCAAGGGTTGAACCTCGCGGATGAACGCGCTACCTATTTCGAAAATCTGGTGTTCTTCAATCAGGCGAAGACGGACAAGGAAAAGGCTTTCTACTATGGAAAGCTCGTCAAGTCCACGCCAGGTTCCCGTTTGCATAAGATGGACCAGGCACATTTTCGAATTTTTACGGAATGGTATCACTCCGTAATCCGTGAAATGGTGGAACTTCGGGGCTTCAATCCGGCTCCGGAATGGATTTCGAGACGTCTCGGCGGAACGATTACGCCGGCCCAGGCTGCGGAATCCTTGAACCTGCTGTCTTCCCTTGGACTGATTTCCAGAACGGCGAACGGATACAGCCAGGCGCAGTCCTTGATTACGACCGATGACGAGGTAAGCGATCTGTTGGTGAAGCAGTACCATCGTCAGATGCTCGACCAGGCAAAAGATTCAATGGAAAATGTTCCTGCAGAAAAAAGGGATATTTCGGCGGTGACTTTTGCGATTCAGCGTAAAGATTTCCCTGCTTTAAAAAAACATTTACAACTCATGCGAAAAGAACTATTAGATTTCTCTAGTGAGTCGGGGACAGGAGAGGATGTTGTTCAAGTGAACATCCAACTGTTCCCATTAACGCGAGGAATGTAATGAAGTTTGTTCGATTCTCTATGGGTGCGCTTCTTTTGTACGCCTTTATGTTAATGGCGTGTACTACGTCGTCGGATCAAGCGGGAATCGAAATTGGAAATCCAGAAATCCAGGCCCATTCTTTTTTGGCACACTTTTTTGTGGATTATGGATCTGGCGAAAATGCGGATTCTGTCCAGCTTGACGGATTGCATTTGGCACTCTCGAAACTTTCTGCTTATTCCAGCTATTATATCTATGTGAGTTTTGACGCGGAAGACGGTTTAACCCTGTGGCCGGATGTGGCTTCGGATGCCCCGATGACGATTGCATTTACGGAAGATTCGACGACAACGATCGATGACTGGATGCGAGCCTTTGGAGACATTTCCATTGATGATGAAGGCCTGCTGAAGGAAATCGGGGCGCATTTTGCTCCGGTTGCGCTTGCCCCTCAGGTGACGGGCTCTCTCAAAATGGCCGATAAAAACGTTCCGTTTGTATTCTCTCTTGCCGGGCTCGATTCGTTCGAACTTCGCTACATGCAGGATCAGTTGGATACTGCAGAAAATGGAGCGATTTCTTTGACGGTGCGTTTTAGTGTGCCGGACTGGGTGGAAGGTCTCTCTCTTTCGACGGCAATGCTCGACGGCGACACGGTTCGTTTCGATGCTTTGCATAACGCGGTCCTTTGGGATTCTTTGACAACGCGCTTTGTAAAGTCTTTCTCGGCGTCACATTACATTGTGAACTATGCCTCTGGTACTGAGGAAGAAGATTACGCAGAGGATGTACTTGCGCGGTATGACGTTGTCGATTCCAACTGGGTTTCGAACGGGACGTTTGAAACCGGCGAAGATTGGATCTTGGTGCGTCAGCTCGGCGGTTATGCAGATACTTCCGTGTCGAACAACATCATGATGGTGAACGTGACGTATCCGGGGCCGTACAGCTACAGCGTGCAGCTGATCCATGAAGATATTCCGCTTTTGAAGAATCGCAAGTACAAGCTTGTGTTTACCGCTTACGCGCAGGATTCTGCATATGTCACAGTTCGCATCGGTTCTTACAGCACGTACAATACCGAAGCTCTCCAGGAACATGTGACTCTTGAACCGGTCTGGAAATCGTATGAGTTCGAATATGCGGCTCTGGTCGATGATCTCTTTTCTCGCCTCGAATTCAATGTGGGCAAGAACCAGACGAAGTATCAGTTCAAGGATGTGAAGATTTACCGCATCGACTGATGGTATAAACGCCGAGAATAATCAGTAAAATGGAGAATCCCTGACTCGGCCCGAAAATCGCAAGCCCGACTGCGACGGACACGACCGAGGAAACGGTTGGCTGAACGTAATTGTACATGGCGACGATTGTCGGTGAAAGCGTCTTTTGTGCATGCATCATCAAGAGGTAGGCGAGAAAAGTTCCGCCGAGAACGACGAAGGAGATTTCGGCCCAGGTGTTGGTTTGAACTTGCGCAAGTGGAATCTGCATCACTTGCGGTAATGTGAGCGGCAAGGTGGTAACTGCCGAGAAGGTGAACATCCACTTCATGCAGGTGATCGTATTGTATCGGCTGATGACGTTCTTGAATAGGGCTAGGTAAACGGCAAAGCAACACTGTGCAAGAACACAGAGAAGGTCGCCGGCGAGACTTCCCGCTTTTGCGTTAGATGCCGTAGCGCTCCCGAGAATCAGGATCCATGCGCCGCTTAAACCGAGCGCAATGCCGAGGATTTTTTTCCAGGTGATGCGCTCGCTTAAAAAGAGAGCGGAAGAAATCAGGGCAAAGATCGGAAGGGAAGTTGTGGCGATCGTCGCATTGATTGGCGAAGTGATGGAAAGTCCGATGTTGTAGCAGGTCTGATTTCCGACGATGGAAAAGAAGCCCGCACCAAAGAGTTTGAGCAAATCGCGGAGGGGAATTTTTTCGTTCCGCGTTTTTGCGGTGCAAAGGGAAATCAGCCAAAAGCAAATTGCGGCGCCTGTCGTGCGGAAAAAGACCATATCGATGCCCGTGATGCCCGAAAGCATCGCCGCTTTCCCGATCGGAGCCATCAGCCCCCAGATCGTCGCCGCGGAAAGAAGACAAAGATGCGCATGGAGAATCTTGCTGTTTTGCATAAAACGCTCGTTAAAAATTTTCGTTCCCAAATTTACTAAGGATTGCGTGCCGCAAGGCAAAGAACTTTCAGTCCAAGAAAAAACATACCCTTCCGCGGATTCCCCCTGCATACACACTCTCCCCCCTATTTTGCCCCCGCCCGGGTAGGCCAAGCGGTTCGTTCCGCACAAAAGCCTCCCTGCTGCAGGGAACCTTCTCGTCAGAGGTAGCGCTCCTTGCCAAGGTAAATCCTTCCAGCCAAGGAGAAGCCCTTAAAAAAGAAAGACCTCGGTGGAATACCGAGGTTTTTCTTTGGAAAGTTCGAAACTTTAGGCAAGTCTCGAAATCATGTAACCGGCGCAGATAGCGGTACCGATCACGCCCGAAACGTTCGGACCCATGGCATGCATGAGAAGGAAGTTCTGCGGATCGTACTTGGCGCCTTCCACCTGGGAAACGCGAGCCGCCATCGGAACAGCCGACACACCAGCAGAACCGATCAACGGGTTTACCGGGTTCTTCGGGCTGCACCAGTTCATAATCTTTGCAAGGAGAAGTCCTGCGAAAGTCGAGAAGCCGAAAGCAACGACACCCATCGCGATGATCATCAAGGTCTTCGGCTGCAAGAAGATGTCTGCGGACATCGTCAAACCGACGGAAGTACCGAGGAAAATCGTCACAATGTTCATGAGTTCGTTTTGAGCCGTCTTCACGAGACGTTCCACGACGCCCGCTTCCTTGAAGATGTTACCGGTCATGAGCATAATGATCAGAGCGGAAGCATCCGGAACAACGAGCACGCAGACCACCATCACCATCACTGCAAAGGTGATGCGTTCAAGCTTTGAAACCTTGCGGAGGCTCTTCATACGAATGACGCGTTCCTTAGCGGTTGTCATCGCTCGCATGATAGGCGGCTGGATCAGCGGCACGAGTGCCATGTAAGTGTAAGCGGCGACAGCGATAGGTCCAATCAGGTGCGGCGCAAGCTTGTTGGCCGTAAAGATGGACGTCGGACCGTCTGCACCACCGATGATGCCGATAGAAGCCGCTTCACCGAGAGTGAATCCACCAAAGGCGACTGCGCAGAACATCGTAATGAACACGCCGAACTGAGCACCGCCGCCGAGGATCAGCGTACGCGGATTTGCAATCAGCGGTCCAAAGTCGGTCATGGCACCGACGCCGAGGAAGATGATGGGTGGGAAGAGCTCGAGATGAATGCCTTGGCTGATGTAGTAGAAAAGACCGGCAGTCGGAGTGAACATTCCTTCGATGCCCCAGCCGCCTTCATAGAAGCCACGGGACGGAATGTTGACCGCGAGAGCGCCGATCGCAATCGGCAAAAGAAGTAAAGGCTCGTACTTCTTGACGATCGCGAGATACATCAGCACAATGCTGACGAGCCACATGACAATCATCGGACCCGAGATTGCAGAGAATCCCGTGCCGTTGACGAACATGTCTGTGACTGAGTTTAAGATACCACTCATAGGAGGCCCTCTTTAGGCGATAGTCATCAAGACTTGGCCTTCGGTTACGGAGTCTTGTTCCTTGACAGCGATCGAAGTGACGGTACCGTCGCACGGGCAGACGATCGAGTTTTCCATCTTCATGGCTTCGAGAACGGCAACTTCCTGGTTCTTCGTAACCTTGTCACCCACCTTCACCTTGAGTTTGAAAACGATACCCATCATCGGGCTAGGAATCGGGGTGCCTTCTCCAGCCGGAGCAGCGGCCGGAGCTGGAGCCGGGGCAGCGGCAGCCGGAGCAGCGATCGGAGCTGCAGCCACAGGAGCGGCTGCGACAGGTGCAACTGCGGCCGGAGCTGCGTTGCCGAGAACTTCGACTTCAACGTCGTAGGTCTTGCCTTCAAACGTAATGCGGATAACTTTCTTCATAGTAGTTTCCTCTTGAGCTTAGAGCTCGTTGGTTTGTAATTCTGTGCGACCCTGAGTAGTCCAAGCCCATTCGGTCGAGTTTTGAGATTTGAATTTGACGATTTTCACCGGACCGCCGAGGACTTCGGCTGCAGCGATTGCGAAAATGACTGCGAGCTTTTCATTCGAGAGACCCGGATGAATTTCCAAGGCGGAAACCGCAGCGATGCTGAGGAATGCCTGGAGCTGCTTGTTCGTGAATCCCGGGTGCACGCTCGGTGCGTCCGGATCGCCAAGACCCTTGGAAAGATCAATCTTGATCGGATCCGAAGAAGCGACTGCTGCAGGAGCTGCATTGGCAGCAACCGGAGCTTTTTCCTTCTTCGAAAGAATTGGCGTGATGACCTTGTTCATCACATAACTCATCAAGTATGTGAGGAACATAATACCGATAATCACGACCATCACGATGATAAGGCCCGTCGCCTGGAATTCGGCAAGCTTGCCGAGTGTAAAGGTTTCGACCTCACCCTGTTCCGTGACGTATTGATCACTGAGTTTGGCTTTCGCAATCGGAAGAGCCTTGTTGGCTCCGTTGACAGTTCTTACGCTGTCCTGGCGTGCATTAGCTTCACGCGATTGCGCATTCGTCTTATAGAGAATGGAGACTTTATGACCGCCTTGGTAGATCTCAACGACTGCCGAGTCGGGCATCAAAGTCAGCTGCTCTTTAAGCGGAGCGCTAATCGAGTCTGGCATAATAGCCAGCTGTTCCTTAAACCGTTCTGGAACGGGATAAGGCCCAGTCGCTTTGACGACGCCTTCTTGTTGTGTTGCTGTTGTCATAGAGGACTCAACCCGTGTTTCTTATTTGGACGTTTGACACGCTTCGAGAGCAAAGTTCTCAGAGCGAGCGAAACCTTAGCGCGGGTTTCTGCAGGATTGATGACATCGGTAATGATGCCGGATTCTGCAGCCTGGTAAGGCTTCGAGAACTTTTCGCGGTAGTCGTCAACGAGCTGCTTGTAAAGAGCATCCTTGTTTTCAGCTGCTGCGAGTTCCTTCTTGTAGATAATCTTGGCTGCACCTTCAGCGCCCATTACGGCGATTTCAGCAGTCGGCCAAGCGTACACGACGTCACCGCCGAGATCCTTGGAAGCCATGGCGATGTAAGCACCACCGTAGGCCTTGCGCATGATGACCGTGACGAGAGGAACCGTGCAAGATGCGTAAGCATAGAGCATCTTTGCACCGTGGCGGATAATGCCTCCGCGTTCCTGGGCAAGACCCGGCATAAATCCCGGGACGTCGGTCAGGGTCACAATAGGAATGTTGAATGCGTCGCAGAAGTTCACGAATTCTGCGCCCTTGTCGGAAGAATCGATATCGAGGCAGCCGGCCTTGTACTTCGGCTGGTTCGCGACGATGCCGACGACCATACCGTTGATGCGGCCAAAGCCCGTGATGATGTTCTTCGCGAAGTCACGCTTCACTTCGAGCCATTCGTTTGGGTCGACGAGACGTTCGATCACCTGGTAGGCGTCGAGCGGCTGGTTTGCGTCTTCCGGAATGATCTGGTTCATGCTCGGATCGTCATCGAGTTCGATGTCGGTGAGCTTGTGCGGTGGAAGTTCGGAATTGTTGGACGGGAGGAAGCTGAGGAGCTTCTTGATAATCTGGGAAGCGTGCTTGTCGTCGTTGGCGACGAAGTGGACGTTTCCGGAAACCGTTGCGTGGGCTGCAGCCGATGCGAACTTTTCGAGCGGAGCTTCTTCGCCGGTGGAAGCCTTGATCACCTGCGGACCGCAGATGAACATGTTCGAATTGTCCTTGAGCTGAATGCAGAAGTCCATGAGGGCCGGGCTGTAGGAAGCGCCGCCTGCGCACGGACCAGCGATGACCGCGATCTGCGGTACGACGCCCGAAGCGAGGACGTTTGCACGGAAAACCTTGCCGTAGCCTGCGAGGCTCTTCACGCCTTCCTGAATACGAGCTCCACCGGAGTCGTTTACGGAGATGATCGGCGTGCCGAGTTCGATAGCACGCTGCATGGCTTCGGACATCTTCTGGGCGTGACGGCTACCGAGGGAACCGCCGCTGACCATGAAGTCCTGAGAAATCACGGTGACCGGGCGACCGTCGATGTTGCCGATGCCTGTCACAACGCCGTCACCGGCGAGCTTCTTCGTTTCGAAACCAAAGCTGCGGACGTCGTGGTCCACGTACATGCCAGCCTCTTGGAAGGAACCGTCGTCGACGAGGTCAGCGACACGCTCACGTGCAGAGAAGAGACCCTTTGCATGACGTGCTTCGAGTTTCTCCGGACCGCAACCCGAGGAGAGAGCAAACTTGCGACGCTCTTCAAGTTGATCGAGTAATTCTTGTTTAATAGCCATTTCTAGTTTCCTTTAGGATTCCATAGTTGCAATTGAAAAATAGAATTCCAAAAAGAAGAGGTTATTCTTTCATCGTTCCTTTTTCGAGGAAATCGAGATGCATATTGAACGCTCGGTCAAGAGCGAACGGAATATGCTTTCCTTTCGAGGACCGCATACTGTAATCTAAAAAATCATTGAGCTGTTGGCGATAGTCTGGATGTGCACAATTTTCAATTATTTTGTGCGCACGGGACACCGGATCGAGCCCGCGGAGGTCCGCTAGGCCTTGCTCCGTGACAAATATGTGGGTTTCGTGATCGGAGTGATCCAAATGTGTAACAAATGGAACAATCGTGCTGATCGCGCCATTTTTTGCCGTCGACGGCGCCATGAAAAATCCGAGCAGACAATTTCTTGAAAAATCAGCGGATCCGCCGATTCCATTCATGATCGAAGAACCGCAAACGTGTGAAGAATTCACATTGCCGAAAATATCGCATTCGAGAGCCGTGTTCATGGAGATGACACCGAGGCGTCGGATGACTTCCGGATGGTTTGAAACTTCTTGCGAGCGGAGCACGAACTTCTTTTGAAGCGTAGCCGCGTTCTGCTTAAAATATTCGCGAGCGTCTGCGGAACACGTGAGAGCGGTGCCGCTTGCACCGACGAGTTTATCTGCTTTGATCAGCTCAAAGACCGCTTCCTGAATGACTTCGGTGAAGAGGCTCACCGGCTCTTGCAAGGAATCGCGCGCCATAGCGGTGAGCACAGCGTTTGCCACGTTGCCGACGCCGCTCTGATAGGGAAGCCCTGCGGGAAGGCGTCCTTTTTTGCGTTCGTGCGCAAGGAATTCAAGAATCTGACCGCCGATGTTTTTGGAAACTGCATCGGGTTCGGTAAACGGTCGGATGGTATCGCCTTGATTTGTGCGGACGATCGCCACGATCTTTTTCGGATCGACTTGGACGTAATCCTTTCCGCCGCGGTCCAGAACATTTACCACCGGAATCGGGTGCGTGTACGGGGGAAGTTCTGGCAGGTAGCAGTCGTGAATTCCGCAGAGTGCATCTCCGTAAATGGAATTCAGTTCCACGATGATGCGGTCTGCCATTCGCAAATATTCGACGGAATTTCCGCAGGACGTTGTAAAACGGATTTTTCCGTCAGAAGTCACTTCGCTCGCTTCGATGATCGCTGTCGTCGGGCGCGGCAAAGAGCCTGTGCGGACGAGATGCCCCATGATTCCGAGATGCGCATCGGTGTAGAAAATTTCGCCGCGGTTGATCGCGGAACGCAAATCTGGATTGGACTGGTAAGGCGCTCTCCATTTGATTGCCTTGGCGCGGGCTAAGGCTCCGTCGCATTCGTCGCCAGTCGAGGCTCCAGAAAAAAGCGTAATCTGGAATGGTTTACCGTTTGCGTGTAAGCGTTCCGCCCTTTTGGCGAGAGCGGTGGGGACCGCTTTGGGATAGCCTGCGAGAGTGAATCCGGAAACGCCAAGAACTTCTCCATCTTGAATCAGTTCTGCCGCTTCTTCTGCAGAAATTTCTTTGGAAACCAGGTCAGAAGTCATGCGTTAAAATTACGATTTTTTGCGCAAAACTGGAAATGATTTTTTGGGGAAGTTTCTGTTTTGAAATCCAAGAGCCTGGGAGCCCTTTATGGGATTTGGCTTCTACGCATAAAACGCGGCATTGGATTTTGTAACGGGTAATCGAATGTTCGACAGTTCCCATAAAAGCAAAGCGCTTGACGTTCTCCGGGGAAATTACATTTTCGGCGATACCGGGGAAAATATTTTTGAACGCGTCCGCATATTCAAATATCGGAAATGTCAGCTGATTTTTGAGAAACGGCGATTGAGGCGAAGATTGCAGTAAAAAATTTCCTTTGGAATCGCAGATGGCGAGCGCAAAGCCGATCCAGGAAACGTACCGGGTTTGCTTTTGGGGCGGAAATGCCGTGGCGCGCCCGTTTTGAAAGGCTTTGCAAATTTTTTGAATGGGGCAACTTTCGCAAAGCGGATTTGTTTTTTTGCAAACGGTTCGCCCGAGTTCCATCAAAGCTTCATTTGTAAGGAATGCGTCGCCTGCGTTTGCCCAGTTGTACGCTTCTTCCCAATAGGAATCTTTTGCCGCTTTATCCTTAGTCGGTAAAAAATCCCATTCGGAAAGGCGCGAAAAAACGCGGACGAGGTTTCCGTCTAAAATCGCTTCGTTCTGATGAAAGGCGAGGCTTAGAATAGCGCCTGCGGTGTATGCGCCGATTCCCGGGAGCGCTTCCAAGTCTTGGCGGTTGCTTGGAAACTTTCCGCCGTTTTGAACGACCTGTTTCGCGGTCTTGTGGATGTTTCTTGCGCGGCTGTAATAGCCGAGCCCTTGCCAGTGCAAAAGAACATCGTCTTCGCTTGCTCTTGCGAGCGCCTGCACGGTGGGAAAGTCTTGCATCCACTTTTTGTAGGCGGTTTGGACAGCGGAAACCTGCGTCTGTTGCAGCATTGTTTCGCTGATCCAGACCGCATAGGGGTCGCGTTTAGAGAATAAGTCCAAGGGCCGCCAAGGAAACTCGGCGCGTTTTTTTTTGAACCATGCGCAGAGCGCCTTATTTGCCGTGGTAAGCTTCGTGATAAACCTTTTTATAGAATTCCCACTGGGCTTTAGCAGCCTTTTCGAGGGTGTAGTCCTTGCTGCGGTTGTAAGCGTTTTCGCGAACCTTTTGGTAGGCGACTTCGTCGTGACGAAGGTTCATGCACTTTTCGAGTTCGGCGAGCCAAGCGGCGGTATCGTCTGCCGGGAGAACCTGTCCACAGCCTTTTTCGAACACGATATCCTGCGGGCCACCCTTATCGGTGACAATGGCGGGAGTGCCCGATGCGAGAGCTTCGACGACCACGTTTCCGAAGGTGTCCGTTGTGCTCGGGAACAGCAAAAAATCGGCGTCTGCGTAAAGGCCTGCGAGGGTTTCGCCGCCTTGAACGCCTGCAAAGTGGACTTCCGGAGCGCTAGCAAAATCTTTCTTGAGTTCTTCTAAGTACCAGCCGTCTCCGACGAACATTAGTTCGGCGTCGTCATGCTTTTTGCGGAATTCCATCCACAGATTGCGAAGCAACGGAAGATTCTTTTCTTTAGAAATTCGACCGACGTAAACAAAGCGCACTTTCCCTTGAAGGTCCGAGAATTTTTCCCACGTGCCTTTGCCACGGAAGTCCGGACTGTAATTTTCGAGAGGAATGCCTCGACGGATGATTTCGATCTTGTCGAGCGGGACCTTGATGTCGTTGTGCAGAATGTTCTTGTAATCTTTACACGGGCTTACGACCGGACGGGTGAAGCCGTAGAAGATTTGCATCAGCATCAAAACGTAACGATACATCCATTTCGCTTTGACAAGGGTCTTCGTATAAGTCGGGACGTCGGTACGGTAATGGCTGATCACCTTGATGCCTGCGATTTTGGCGCAGAAGGCGATCGCCCAAGCTCCCGGACTCGGCGTTTCCAGTTCGACGATATCGACCGGGTAACGTTTGAGCAAACGAAGGATCGGACGCACGTGTGGAATCGCAAGTTCGCTGTTTGCGTAACCGAGCTGTTCCATGCTAAAGACGCGCGGAAGCAAAATGACGTAGCCGTTTTCCACGACGCCACAGGGACGCGTGTTGAAAGCGCTGCCGACGAGGGCCGCCTTGTAACCGTGGCCGCGCATGTAGGTAATCACATGGCGCAAATTGTTCGCAATCCCATTGACTTCATCTAGATTGTCGGAATAGAAGGCGACTCGGATATCATCTTCGGCATGCTCTTTGCGTTTTTTCTTCAAAAAGAAACGGAGCTTGAGCAATTGCGGCAGATTGCGAAGGACTTGCCAGAATACCACCGGTGGAATCATGCAAGTGCGAATGTTTCCAGGAGGCTGGTGTTTGAAAGAAAAGTATTCGGGGAACGTACTCGAAACAGTCCGGCCAAAAATCGGCGGGCGGGAATCGTAAGTGTTGTTCGAATCTTCAGTTACCATCGTACGTAAAATAATGCGAAAAAATCAAAAATGGGATGGGTTAAAGAGATTGCTTTTCGTGAACCTGTTCTTGGTTGAACGCAACGCAGTCCTCATAACGGGTTCCCGCTCCTCCAAAAATATCCAGGGAGCTACCGATGGTCAAGTCCACTCGTCCGCAGGAGATCTCCTTACAGCGGACTAAGTCGTCAATGCTTTTCGCTCCGCCTGCATAAGTGACAGAACGTGGACTTTTTTCGGCTAGAAAGCGGATCAGGTCTTCGTCCATGCCGCGTTCAAGGCCTTCGACGTCGGCTGCGTGAACGAGGAATTCGTCGCAGTATGCGCCGAGCTTTTGCAAAAGAGCTTCATTGACAACGGCATCGGTAACAGTCTGCCAACGGTTCGTGGCGACGTTCCAACCGTTTTCGGTGCGGCGACAGCTTAAGTCCAGGACGAGATGTTCCTTGCCCACGGCTTTCGAAAGATGTTCGACCTTTTCCATTTCGAGGTGCGCTCCGTCAAAGACCCAGCTGGTGACGATCACATGGCTTGCGCCTGCATCGAGATATTCCTGGGCGTTATCTGGGTGGATGCCCCCGCCGACCTGGAGTCCGTTCGGGTATGCAGACAGGGCTTCCTTTGCTGCTTCTACGTTGCCCTTGCCGAGCATGATTACGTGACCGCCTTTTAAGCCGTCTTTCTTGTAAAGGTTTGCGTAGTAAGATGGGGACTTTTCACTCACGAAGTTCGTCTTGGGAGTATCGCTGTCGGAAAGGGTTCCGCCGACGATCTGCTTGACTTTGCCTTGGTGAATGTCGATACAGGGACGAAAAAGGGTCATATTAGAATCCGGTAATGCTCCAGTCGTAAATGTAACCGTCTGCGGCTTTGGAGCGTCCACGCCAGAAGAAAATTTCACCGCCGAGCATCACCTTGGTCGCCTTTTTGGCGAGCCAACCGTCAAAGTTTTCGAGCATGGAGAACTTTTGACGCGGCTTCGACATGTCGAGGGTCAAAGTGTCTGCGGCATTTTGCCACGTGATTTGCAATGCGGTTTTTGGAAATTTAGAACCTTTATACGGCTTTCCGTTTTCAAGGATGCTTTTCGGAAGCAAAACGTTCGATTTGTCGCCTTTCTTTTCAATTAGATAGCCAAAAGGGACTCCGTCTTCGTCGAGGGCGAGGCGTCCGGCGTATGCACCACGGGTCGCTTCGCTGACATTGAAGGCGCGTTCGGCGAGATCGGTCGGGTTGCCGGACTGCCAGGTGTGTTCGAGATAGCCGTAGCCTTGGACTTCGAGAGTATCGCTGTTGTGGGCGATTTTACCTTTGACGCGTCCGTAAGGAATGAGGACCGCGGCCCCGTAATAGCCATCGCCAATTTTCCATTTGCCGTCGCCCGGAACTTTGCCCTTGTTTGCACTGGTGAAGGTGATATCGAGCAGGAATTTGCCGAAATCTTCCTTGTTTGCAGTAAAGAGGACGCGGTGACCTTTTCCGGGAAGACCTTCCATGATGTATTCATCCTTGATGGAGATTTTGTTTTGGTCTTTGTACTCCTTGATACGTTCCAATGGATATTGGCGTCCAATGTTGGATTTTTTGCCTTTAAGATTAAAGAATGAAATGTCGCAACCGATTTTTTTTCCGGAAGCCGGAATGACTATGGTTGCATAATTGACGTAGGCGCGGGTACCGTTGTCAAAGACAAATTGATACGTCCAAGCTTCGGTATTCTTTGCGGATTTGAGGTTTTTAGCGAAAAAATCCGATTTATCGACGTTGCGAATGTTTGTCGAAGGCGCTTGGACGTCGGATGCAAAAGCGCAGAATGCCATTCCCGAAACAGTGAGAATGGAAAAAATGTTTTTTAAAAAGGCCATGCCCTTAACATAGAAATTTTGAACTATATTTGACACCTTATTTTATGCTGAATGCAAGTTCTATTCAACTAAGGAGGTCGTATGAATTTGAAATTGTTGGCTGGAGTAAGCGCCTTTGCGTTTGCTTCTGCATTTGCACAAGATGACTACTACGCAGAGGATCCGGCTCAGGAAGCCACTCCGGTTGCAGAAGCTCCGGCTGCGGAACCAGCTCCGTCTCCGTATGAAACGGAACCGGTGGCACAGGCTCCGGCTGCAGTGGCCCCGGCTACAGTAGCCCCGGCTCAGAATTCGAGCTCGCTCTTGGCTCAGCTTGACGTGCTTCGCGGTAACGCTTATAACTTCGTCGGTAGCGAACTCGCTGCAACGACGGTTGCCGATCAGTTGGATTACCCGTACATGATGGCTCTAGGCCAGTTCTTGTATGTGGAACCGACTAACGCTCTCGGCTACGTCGCTTTCAATAAAGGTCTTACTTTCTACGGTGGTCTTGATAATTCTTCTGCGGATGTCGGCCTCTTCACGGCCGGTATCGCTACGGCAGGCTTCGGTCTTGGTTTGGACATCGGTCTTTCCAAGAGCTTCGTGAGCGATGGCGACGATGACGCTACCGTGGTGAATGCTGGTGACGATCTCGGCGTGACGTTTGCAATGCCTCTCGGCGCCTATGCTTTGAGCTTGGAAGCGGGCTGGCTTACGATCGATGACGAAGTATCGACGGACAATGTCGAAAATGATTACTGGGAACTCAGTTTGATTGCTCGCTTCACGAACTCTCCGAGCGCTACGACCCTCGGTTGGACGGCGGGTGCTTTGCTCCTCCGTCATGCTGAAACGACGGAAATGACGATGGCCGGTCAGTCTTCGACGAGCGCTTCCGGAAATAGCCGTGTGGAAATCGATCCGTACTTCAATCTTGCTGCACAGATTCTTGGCAATGATATGGCTCGTGTCATGATTGGTTCAAATAACACTCTCGGTATTCAAATTTATGACGGCGGTGATGCTGGCATTAAGTCTCACACGGAATTCGGCCTTCAGCTCGAACCGAACATCTGGGCGGACTTTGCCCTGAACGAAAACTTCCTCTTCTTCGGTGGCGTGTCTCACAACGTTCTCCTCTTCGGTTACGAATCGGTGAAGTATGTGGATGGAGACAAGATTTCTGCAATCCAGCTTCACACGGAACGTACCAGAGCACAGCTCGGTCTTCGCGCCCAATATAAGATGGTGGCTGTTGAAGCTAGCTTGACCAACGAAGTTTACACCAAGACGGTTGCTGCCATTTTCAACGGCGACAATATTGTGGCTGATCTTGGCATCTTCCTCAACTTCTAATTTAAGGAGAATGAACAATGAAAAAGACTTGGATCGTTTTGATGTCTATGCTTTTCGTTTCCTTCGCCCTCGTTGCTTGCAGTGCGGATAATGTTTCTGGCAACTGCGATAGTGGCATTGTGGACAACTCGCTTTTCGTGACCGACTCTGAAGGAGAATAAACTTTTTTCAGTGGAAACTAAAAAGGAGTCCTCTTTCGAGGGCTCCTTTTTATTGGGGATCATGTGAAATTTAACGGATCGAAATCGCGGCCTGCTTGCTTCCGATGCGAAGAATATACTTGCCGGAGTTTGCGACGTTCAGGTTCAGGCTTGAACCGTTTGTGCGGCCACTTGCCATAACTTGTCCGAGCATGTTCGAGAGCATGTACAGACTGCCGTTTTCAATCCCGCTCACGGCGATGTTCTTGCCCTGTACGGAAACGTTCAGCGGGGAAGCCTTGGTGGCGATTTTCGGGAGTGCGGTCGTCGTATCGATTTCGACCGGGCTGTAACCCGAAACTTCTTCTTCGCACTTCAGGTCTTCAATCCAGAGTGAAGTGTCAAAGAAGTCGTTCGTGACCACAAAGCGGAATGCGGTAGCGGCTTCCAAAACCGGAACTGTCGGAATGCCTGTCTGCCAACCGTTGCTTGTCATCCAGCCGAGATCGACGTGAACGGTTTCCCATTCCGGAGCGTACGGCATTTCGACGAATGGATAGTCCCAAACTCCTACGCCGAAGTAATCAACGCTTGCGTTCCAGTCGTAGTAAAGGGTGAATTGGTGGTTTGCGCCTTTGTACTTGTAACTCACCATCTTGCAGTTCGAAAGATCGACGCCTGCGCCGAAGGTGTATTCCGCACGAATGTAGGGCGCATAATCAAAGCCTGTGCCGACCGTGTCGAGAATCATGTTGTCCATTTTGACCGTGGTCGCGGTGGAATTGTTAGTGAATGTGGAGTTGCCCTTTTCGCCTTGTTCGTCGCCGTAGTCGTCAATGTCGCTAGTGGCGCTCCAAGTTCCCGAAATAGCACTAGAAGTGCCGTAGGTGACGGAGCCGGGCAGGTTGTCGGTAATGGATGTTTCCCAGTTCACGTTCTTGGTGTATGTCGTTTTGGGCGGAAGAATATTTGCCTTGATGTAGTTGTCGACGTCGTTGTCTTCGAGATAAGGTTTTTCTACATCCCACTTGGCGGTCGAAAGTTTTTTCTCGTTGACCCAAGAAAGGAAACTTTCGAGCTGAGTCTTGTAAGAAGCGTTCGTGAAAATGTCGTCGATGCCGCCCCATTCCGTGACGAAGATGCTCAAACCGTTTGCCATGGCGGTGTTTGAACTTGCAATGTGGCTTGCGGTCTGGTGCAGGTTTGCGTAGAAGTGATAGGTGTAGGCGACATTTTTATCTTGGACCGGATTTGAAATCGCTTCGCCTGCCATCGAAGACCAGGTCGGCGTTCCGATGACGACAAGGTTGTTTGAGTATTTACGAATTTCGGTGAGGACACTGTCGGCATAAGCCTTGAGATCGTCCCAGCTTTCGCTGACCGGTTCGTTGTAGATTTCAAAAATCACATGCGGATATTTGCCGTAGCGTTCTGCCATACGGCCGAAGAATGCGGCTGCGTCGGCTGCACTGAAGCAGGTCTTGTTGTCGTTGAATTCATACTTCGGCTTTTCGTTTGGGTGAATGCAGTTGAAGTAGCCGCCTTCACTGTGCCAGTCGATTAAAACGTAAACATCGTTTGCAATTGCAGCCTGCACGACCGTATCCATTTGAGATTCAAAATATTCCGGGCGGGTCATATAACTGCCGTGGCCCCAAGGCGGGACAATGCCCATCGCAGAACGAATGAGTTCTACGTTCCAGGATCCGACGAGAGTGTCGATAAAGGAATGCCCATAGAAACTCGAACCGTACGGCCAATACTGGCTCCAGGTAAGGCTCATGCCGCGGACCTGAACTTCTTTACCGTCCACGACGCCATCGACGGAACCGTAGATACGGCCTTCGCCAGCGGCGTTTGTGCCGGTTTGCAGTGCGCCGTACTGGCTCACAGGTCCGACACGAGTCGGTTGAATCGTTGCAAAGGCACTGCTTGCGAGTGCGAATGCGCAAAGGGCTGTTACAGCCTTCATCGTCTTTTTCATTGTACCTCTCTCCGAGTCATAAATGGCTCCTGTTTTTTTTCGTCGCAAATTCAAAGGCTTAGAATCGCATGCCTAAGCTTGGCCACATGCTTGGCGAAATTCCATCAAAACGAACATTGTCCAAATAGATTTCCGCATCGCTTTCGACCATAAAATTCAAAGAGTTCACCGCGGCGAGTTCTGTGTCGAAATCTTCGGCGGTAAAGGTAAAGTGCTGCCATTCGTCGGTGAGCGTGACGGGCCATGTCTTGTGATATTCCCGTTTGCCTTCATCGCTGCGCTTGGTGATTTGCAAGAAAAGTTCACCCGAGCCTTTGGCGTCAAATGAAATCGCGGTGGCGCTTCTCAAATCGTAGAAGGAGAACATTTCGTCTTCGTCAAAATCGTCGCCGATGGTGAAGCCTGCGACGCCGTAATGCCCCGGAGTTTCTTCGTCCAAATCAAAAATCAAATGCAGACTGCTGCCGTCTTTTGCGCTGTCTCCCGTGACGAGAATGTTCGGGCTGGAGATGCCGTCTTGAACGTGGCTTCCGCCGCCTTGTAGCGAATCGGTGCAAATAAACCACCAGCCCTGTCCAAAGCTTTTGCCGAGGAGCGTCTGGCGGGATTTCCAGTTTTCAAAGTCTTCGACGACAGTAAAGATGCTTTCGGCAATGTCGATGTTGTTTGTCGTTGCATATTCTTCAAGATCCGTTTCCATCTGGTAAGAGAACTTTCCAAAGTTGCCTTCGACGAATGCGTAATGGACACCGCTTGGCAAACCTTCAAAGGTGAAGTTGCCGCTTGCGTCAGTTTCGGTGGATTTGTCGAGGATGCGGATTGTGGCACCTTTCACGGCTTCGCCGTTATGGGTAATGGTTCCTTTCAGTGACGCGCTGGCGACCGCAGCGAGTGTTTGCGACGGTTTTTTGCCGAGATCCACCCAGCGCATCACCGAAAGAGAGTCTCCGGAATGAGTTTCGATCAGCTGAATGGAAGACTTGTCTTCGGCGCGGATCGTGGACTTGAATTCCAAAGTCCCGGACTCATTTAAAGTATCTTCAAACGCGAGCTGGATGGTGTCTTTGTGCAAGACCCAGACGCGGGCCGCGGCACGGGCAAGAGGATGGCCGCTAGGATTTGTGACCGTGATGACGCCGGCGAGTTCCGTTTCGCCAGCGTTGCTGCCTGTTCCGTTTGCCACGGAATCGCTGCTGCAGTTGCTGAAAACGGCTGCGCAAACGGTGAAAAAGAGGAGTGCGAAAATCCGCGAAAGAAGCTTCATGCTTTTTTCTCCTTTGCGGGTATTTGAGCACGCGGAACCAGTTGGAATCCGACATGGCATACGCGGTCAGGATTCGACTCTTCTTGAGCGATTGCTAAAATTTTTTCGCGGAGCGCAGTGATTTCGGTGCGCACTTTTTCGAAGCCTTCCTTCGAAAGACTACAAGTAACGCTTGTGATGCTGCGTTCGTCGCTTGTAAAACTGTCGTAGACTTCGCTGTTGATTTCCAGATTCTTCAAATGGTACTTGCGAAGCATTGTGGAACGCACGCGTGGCGGCGTTGAAACGACAGGACTTGTGACCGAGAATTTGCCGTTCTTGTCGCAGACGATAAAACCAGCTTCGGTCAAATAACGAATGCCGCTCTTGATTTGGGGTGCGCGAAGAGGCGGAGTGAAGAATCTGCCGATCTTTTCCGCAGATGTCCTTGCCGGAACGAGCGGAAGAAGATCTCGCAGAACGGGATAGTACCATTTTGAAAAGAACTGGAGCGCGGAATCCTGCAAAGCGTACTCCTGCTTGCTCGCACGGGCGGCGAGCAGCTTTCTCAACAAATGCTCCCGCTTGTCCACGTTTTTTTCGTTTCCAAATTGAACGAGTCCCAAAAAATAATCCGCTTCCTCGCCGCGCAAATTCCAAGCCTTGGCAAGAACTTTGGCGTTAGCACTGGAAAGAGGACGGGTTCCGTCCAAAATTCGAGAAAAGAATGCAGAACCCGGAACGCCTGCGGCTTCCTGAATGGATCGCATTGAAGCGCCTTCGGATTGCAATGCTTCCAAAATCGCGTGGATGTACTCGCGATAATCGAAATACATAAATACACTAATTTCGGAAACACTCTGCATGTCCATAAATATAAGATTTTAATTCAAAAATGAATGTAAAAATTCAGATATAAAAAAATTAATACATAATATTTGGAAACACTTGGGAAGCCGAAAAATTAGGATTTTTTGCTGAAATTGCCCCAAAATCGGACTTTTTTAGGTGAACAAGAAAAGCTTGCGTTGCTATCATTTCAAAAAACAGGGAAAATTTATGCGAGAACTCAGCTCAAGAACTTCTAAATTTACCGAATCCGTAATCCGTCAAATGACGCGAATTGCGAATGAATGCGACGCAATCAATCTTTCCCAGGGCTTCCCGGATTTTGATCCGCCCAAAGCGATTCTGGACCGCCTGGCGGAAGTCGCTTATACGGGACCGCACCAGTATCAAGTTTGCGCAGGAGCGAAGGCGTTCCGCGATGCCGTAGCGAAAAAGTTCGAGCATTTTTCGGGAATGAAGATCGAACCAGAAAGTGAAATTGTCGTCACCTGCGGAAGCACCGAAGCGATGATGGCTTCGCTGACGAGCGTTATCAATCCGGGCGATAAGGTGGTGATCTTTTCTCCGTTCTATGAAAACTACGGGGCGGATACAATCCTTTCGGGCGCAGAACCGATTTATGTGCCGCTTGTTCCGCCGGATTTCTGCTTTGATAAAGAAGCTTTGGAAAACGCTTTTAAACAAGGCGCGAAGGCGATGATCCTTTGCAATCCTTCGAATCCTTGCGGTAAAGTCTTTACGCGGGAAGAACTGGAATTCATTGCGGAACTTGCGATTCAGTATGACGCCTACGTGGTGACGGATGAAGTCTACGAGCATATTGTCTATGCGCCGCACAAGCATATCTATTTAAATACGCTTCCTGGAATGCGCGAACGCACGATCGTTTGCAATTCGCTTTCCAAAACGTATTCGATCACGGGCTGGCGTTTGGGCTATGTGATCGCTTGCCCGCGAATCATTGACCGTGTGAAAAAGGTGCATGACTTTTTGACCGTCGGGGCTTCGGCGCCTTTGCAGATCGCGGCGGTGACGGGCCTTGAATTCGACGACGACTATTATAAGGAACTGCAAGAGCATTACACGCACATGAAAGAAATTTTTGTGGGCGGCCTTCGAAAGCTGGGCTACCGTTTGACGGAACCGCAGGGCTCTTATTTTGTGATGGTCGATGTGAACGAGTTCGGGGTGAAGGACGATTACAAGTTCTGCGAATGGATGATCAAGAATGTGGGCGTCGCGGCGGTTCCGGGTTCGAGCTTCTTCCGGGAAAAAGTTGACAATCTTGTAAGATTTCATTTTGCAAAGAAAGACGAAACTTTAAAGGAAGCTTTAAAACGCCTTTCGACCCTCCGTGAAAAAGCCTTGGCCGCAAAAAATGTGGATTGGAAGTAGGTTTTGCCGAGTCTAATTTTTTAAATTAAGCGCTGAAAAATTTAACCCCAATAGAGGATTCCAATATGACAAAAATCGGCATTATCGGTTATGGTAACCTCGGCCGCGGCGTGGAAAGCGCTGTGAAGTATGCACCGGATATGGAGCTCGTCGCTGTGTTCACTCGTCGCGACCCAGCGACTGTGAAAATTCAGACGGCTGGCGTTCCGGTTGTGAACGTAAACGATGCGGCCTCTTGGAAGGACAAAATCGACGTGATGATCCTTTGCGGAGGTAGCGCAACGGACTTGCCGAAGCAGACCCCGGAATTTGCAAAGCTCTTCAACGTGGTCGATTCCTTCGACACCCATGCAAATATTCCGCAGCATTTTGCCGCGGTTGATGCCGCTGCCAAGGCTGCCGGTAAGGTTTCGATGATTTCCGTGGGTTGGGATCCGGGTCTTTTCTCTTTGAACCGTGTCTATGCGGATTCCATTCTCCCGGATGGGAAGACTTACACGTTCTGGGGCAAGGGCGTTTCCCAGGGTCATTCGGACGCCGTCCGTCGTATCGCTGGCGTGAAGAACGCAAAGCAGTACACGATTCCGGTGGACGCGGCTCTCGAAGCGGTCCGCAGCGGTTCGAATCCAGAACTTTCTACCCGTCAGAAGCACACGCGCGAAGTTTTTGTCGTGGCAGCTGAAGGTGCGGACAAGGCAAAAATCGAAAACGAAATCAAAACGATGCCGAACTACTTCTCGGATTACGACACCACGGTGCACTTCATTGACGAAGAAGAATTTGCGAAGAATCACTCCGGCATGGCTCACGGCGGTTTCGTGATCCGTTCTGGAAAGACCGGTTGGGACAAGGAATTCACGAACGTAATTGAATACAGCTTGAAGCTCGGTTCGAACCCAGCCTTTACCACGAGTGTTCTCGTTGCCTATGCACGTGCTCTTGCCCGCATGTACAAGGAAGGCGCTCGCGGCTGCAAGACGGTTCTCGATGTTCCGCCGGCATACCTCTCCGAAAAGAGCGACGAAGAACTCCGCAAGGACCTTCTCTAATCTTTGAAAAATGCTTACAAATGAAAGGGCCGCAGTTATGCTGCGGCTCTTTTCTATATTGTCTCTAAAAAAGGAATTTTTATGGTTTAATTGACAGGGTGTCTAAATAGTTGACCCTTAAAAAGTCACTTCGCGAGCGCAGGATAAGGAGGTTCGCCGTTTTTATTCACCCCTTCCCGGCAAAGGAAGCAACAGTATAGCCATTCCAACAGGACAAAAAAGCGCCTCATGGCCCTCTTGAAGTTGAACGCCGCTGCTGCAAGCTTTGCATTGAGCATGTCGCCAAAGATTCCCTTGTAGAAATTTCTACCCATACGGTGGTCGCTTTTCAGGTGGCCGTTGATAGGCTCGATGCCTGCCCTCTTGCAAAAAAGCTTGTGAGCCTTTTCCTTCTGGTAGTAAGTCGCGTTTTTCTTCGGGACGTCCGGTATCACGATCTTTGTCGTTCCGGATTCCTTTTGTCCGCGGTAGCCTCGGTCGCATGCGGCCTGGCTCGGCCTGAATCCAAGCATTTGTTCAACATGGTCAAGCGTATCGTCTATCGTATGTCCGTCATACTCGTCCCGGAACGAGACCGCGCCGACAATGATGCCGCTGTAGCTCCGGGCGATTGACACCTTGTTGCCGAACTCGTATTTCTTGTGTTCCTTGCCCTTGCCGATGCATTTTACTTCGGGTTCGTGAAGCGAATAGACCTTGTCCTTGTCGCATTTCTTCTGTGCCAGAACTTTTTTGAAAAGCTCGATTTTTTCTTTGTACGTGTTCAACAAGTTCTTGCTGGCGAGATTTCGCTCTAATTCACGGACGAGCCGTCCCGCGATTGTCTTCAGCCTGCGATCTGCCTTGTGAGCCTTCTTGCCGTTCTTCGGGTGATTGCGGAAACGCTGGTCACGATGGACCTTCTTCAAGGTTCTCTTGTAGGACTGTCTTTGCGGAAGATCATGCTCTTCCACGATCCTCTGTACCTGTTCTATTATCTTGTTCGCAAGTTTGGCGTCTGTAGGGAACGTGATGTTCTTTTCCTGCACGGTCGTGTCAAGAAAGACCGTGCCGCATCCTGTCGGTCCTTGTTTATCGTGGTCATCGTTGACGAGGATACTTTCCTTGAGGATCATGTCCATGCCCGCTTCGCCAATCATGTGCCGGAAGTGAACAAGTTCGCTCGGGTCGCAGGGTTGCTCCGTCGAGAAGAACCGTTCTCCGCAAAAATACTGGTAATAGGCGTTTTCCTGAAACTGCTCCACGACGGACTCGTCCGATACGTTGCGGATGTGCTTCAGGATGATGAGCCCGGTCATGAGACGGATCGGCTTGTTCGGCGCACCCATTTTGTCGTCAAACCGTTTCGAAAACTCGGTCTCGAACTTGTTCCAGTCAATCTTGTTCGCGAGAACGTAGAGGGAATGCTTGTGGTTCAACTGCTCCTCAAGGGAACAGAAAAGGCTTGTCTGTGCGTGGGATTTTGGCGGTCTGTACATAAAAAATTGCAAGGTTTTCAATCATATTTTAGAAAACCTTGCAATATTTTCACAGGGTAGAAATCAGTTTTTCCCAATAGTTATGCGGGCTGGGCGGGATTTTAAGGGACGACTAAATAAAATTTAATGATGTTTGTTCTCCCGAGTAGCCTTTTCCTTTTCTAGTGAGAATAAGATCTTTGTATGCATAATTGACAATTTCGTTTATTGAATCAAGCTTTTTTTGATCGTAACTTTGCAACAGTCTATTTGCGATGCTTTCGCCCATTTCTTTTATATTGGGTATTCGTAATTTTCTTAAATGCTGGCTTTGCCAGCGTGGAAAACCTCCGTTCATATTATTGGTAATGCTTGCTATTTGAGTACGTATTGCGTCGGACATCAAAAAAGCACTCAAAATTTTTTGGTCACGAAGCGTATTTCCTGTGATGTAATATAAATTGTGAAGAGGGTAATAATTACCTTCATCTAGAAAAACAAATCGATTTCCTGAAATATCAGGTAACAAAATCTTTGATTTTTTGATTAATTGAGGGTTGATTTTGTCAATTGTTTTATACCATTTGGCATTGTTTTTTTTGACAATATGTCTATTTGAAAGTTTTTCTTTGAAAGATTTCAAATATTTTTCTACGCGAGGAAATTTAGATAAATTAATAAGTTCACCGTTTTCTGCATAAGGATTCAATAAAAATTCACCATTCCATTGTAGTTGATTTCCTGTCAGATTCTTTGCATTCAATGCTGGCAAAAGAAGTTCTTTTTCTACTAGTTTGGGCAAATCTTTTGAGATGAATACGTGGTCAGCACCCGTTGCGACTCCTATCCCAATTCTAAAACCTAGTTCTTCTATAGTATATAGATTTTCGTTAACTACGGCTTTGCTGAAAATACAGGACCAATCGTCATTTTTAGGGACCGGTCTTGTTGAAAAAGACATCTTTTTTAACTCTTGTACAGACTTGACCTCTGCATATGATAAAGTAGAGGCTCTAGATTGTTTTGATATCAGCGTTATTGCGGGGTAAGCGAGAACTTTTTCTTGAAATGCATTTGCACGCTCTAAATTGATGATGGATTCCAGTCGATAGTTCTGCGCAACAAAATTTCTCAATTTCTTGCCGTATTCGTTTTTATACCATCTGTTTGCACAAATTAAGCAATGCTTCCCATTCGCTTTAAGACATCTTAATGTTTTTTCGTAAAAAAGAACGTAAAGATCTGATCGATAATGAAATGTTGTAAATATATTCTTGAACAACTTTCGCTTGCTTTCAGGAATATTTTCATAGCGGACATATGGAGGATTTCCAATGACCAAATCGGCCATAGGAACTTCACTAGATAAAAAATCTGCAACCTTAAAATTTTTTTCAGAAGGCTCTATTCCTAAGGCAAAAAGCTCTTTCTTGCATTTATTTATTTTAGTAGCGTCTATATCATAGGCAAAAACACATCGATAAAAAGCATCCTTAAAATCAAAATGATAACGTGATGCGGAGTCTCTCAATCTTCGTACAATTTCAATAATAAAAGCACCTTCTCCACAAGAGGGTTCCAGAACTATAACTTGCGATAAATTATAAGATGCTTTATACCCAACTATATCTAGCATATAACGCACAATTTCTGGTGATGTAAATACATCGCCATGAGCGTTGCCATTTGCTCTCACACCATATATATCATTTGAATTCATCAGCAGAGCCTTTAAGATGAGCGGCGAAAAAATTCAAAAAAGAATTTAGTGAGATGTCTTCAGCAACATCGCCATATTTCTTTTCACTACTAGTCCACAACAAAGCAGTAGAAGTATAATGTCGCTCCAATTTTAATTTCTTACAGAGAATTCTATATCGGTCTATATATGAGGCTTTGCCAAATTCTGGTAATACTGGATAAATTAGTTCATTGTTCTTTACAGGAGTTGTTGATCCGATATCCTTGCCGACAACCATGATGTACCCAACCCATGGTGCTTGTTGATTGGGAAATTGATTTTCTCTATAAGCTGTCCAAAGATCCACTGCTGAACCAATGGCTTCTTCGGTTCGATTATTAAAGTTATTACCGTATGAGCCAATCTGCGATTTTAGCTCTATGGCTGCAATCAATTTTTTTGATGGCGAAATCACTAGGAAATCCCAGTTTTTGGATGAGCGAAAAAATCCAGGCAAGTAATTGTTTTTTGTATATATGCAAGATCTTGGAACTCCAGAATTTTCAGCAACTTTCTTTAGCAAAGAGATAAATCCGTCCATTTGCTTTCCACCAACAACGGCACCTCGATTACTTTTATCTACGCTTGTTGCTAGTTGTTTTTGCTTAGATTTCCAGAAAAACGAAACGGCCTTTGTTATTTCTTTTAAATAAGTTTGCTGATCCATCTGACTAAACCCTTTTGTTCAGTAAAATAGATTTTTTGTATGTAATTTTTTGTCAGAGCAAAGTTTTTACTCGAAAACGATGAATATTTATTTAGGGTATTGTGGAGATTTATAGAAGAAGTATCGTAAAATTTGTCTGGCATGGCTCACGGCGGTTTCGTGATCCGTTCTGGAAAGACCGGTTGGGACAAGGAATTTACGAACGTAATTGAATACAGCTTGAAGCTCGGTTCGAACCCAGCCTTTACCACGAGCGTTCTCGTTGCCTATGCACGTGCTCTTGCCCGCATGTACAAGGAAGGCGCTCGCGGCTGCAAGACGGCCTGCATACCTCTCCGAAAAGAGCGACGAAGAACTCCGCAAGGACCTTCTCTAATCTTTGAAAAATGCTTACAAATGAAAGGGCCGCAGTTATGCTGCGGCTCTTTTCTATATTGTCTCTAAAAAAGGAATTTTTATGGCAGAACAGACTATTCAGATTCAGTACTTGGACGATTCGATCAAGCGCTTGGAATACATCGGCGGCAAGTCCGACTGGATCGATCTTGCGGCTGCAGAAACCGTGACTCTCAAGAAGGGAGAATTCCGCCTGATTCATTTGGGCGTCGCCATGAAGCTTCCCCAAGGCTATGAAGCCCACATCGCTCCGCGCAGCTCCACGTTCAAGAACTGGAAAATTCTGCAGGTGAATTCCGTGGGCGTCGTGGACTGCAGTTATTGCGGAAAGGAAGACTGGTGGAGAATGCCGGTTCTTGCCACGGAAGATGTGACGATCGAAAAGGGCAGCCGCATTGCACAGTTCCGCATCATGGAAAATCAGCCGAAGCTGAACTTCGTGGAAACCGTTCTTGAAGACAAGAACCGCGGCGGTTTTGGCAGTACGGGCATCTAGGAAATTCGGAATTCTGGTTCCGGATTTAGGAATTATTTCGTAAGTTCCCCGTACATCTTGAAAAGTTCAGCCACGATTTCGTCCTCGGTCATCTTGGGGGCAAAACTGTAAGCCTCCATGACGGCACGGTCGTTTTCGGCGTGGGCACGGCGCAGGTCTGCGGGCATGGTCAGCTCGTCGTAGAGGTCGGCAAGACTAGAGTCAGGGTATTTTGCACGGACGTCAAGAATCGCCTGGGCGGTCTTTTCGATTTTTGACGCTTGCGCCGCCGTGCAGTGAAGAAAATCTTTCCCTCTACATGGGTCAGAATGACAGCCCTTCTTGTCATCCTGTGGGAGCTGTGCGACCGAAGAATCTCTCGGCAACACAAACGGGAAATTGTTATAGACAATATCCTTGCTGTATCTATAGTCGCTTTTGAGACGGCCGCATACGGCTCGCATCCAAGCCATGTGAACGCTGGAAGTGAGGATACCGAAATGGTAGAGGGTGGCATCGGGAATGATGAAATTTAAATCAGTTGATATTGTAGCTCCATCAAAGAAACCCATTGGAATAAAGTTTCTTTTTTCTGAACTGACCTTGGGCACGACAATATAGCTTTCAGGGTTGTTCGTTTCCCGGAAAAGGGCCGGCCTTAAGGCTAGTTTCTGCCGCCCTTCGTCTGGCGAACTTTCCCGGTCCAGTTTGCATGCTTGAACGCGTTTGTAAACTTCGTGCATTCCCTTGATTTGTGCGGGCGTCGCATCGACAAGCCAAAGACAATAACGCGGCTTGTTGTTGATAAACTCTTCGGAGCCGACAAGCCGCTTGATAAACCGTTTCGCTTCGGGTTCCTTGCGTATGAAATTTTCGTACTCGTTCGCCTCGATAATCAGGTGCCCGCCATCGGCAGGCCGGTTGCCTGTGGTCATCAGGGGAACTTTGCACAAAGGGTGTTTGCGGCTTTCCACAAAGACGTTTGGCGCATCCATCAGGTAGGCGTTGATGTTCTTTGCAGATATTGCTTTACCATCGGGCAGGAATATCCGCTTGGTGGTTCCTATCGCTCCCGGCGCTCGCTCCAGGTTGACAGCGGGAGATGAAAAACCGATAATCACGCAGTGGACATGGGCCTTTTGTTCGGATTCGCTATCCCAGCGGAAGGTGCGGTAGGCAAAGTCTATTTGCAGGTTGAACCGTTCGAACAAGGGTTTCCAAACGCCTGCCACCTGCTCTCCCTGCGTGATGCTATTCGTTGAAACAAAGGCGCATTTTGTTTTCGTTCCCTGGATTAATTCGGATGCCCTGAAATACCAGTTGGCAACATAATCTATTTTACCCGCAGTCCTGTAAGGTTTGCCCTTTTCATCAACGTAAATGCTTTGTGTTTCTTCTTTTTGCTCTTTCGTCTGTAAACTATATCCTAAAAACGGAGGGTTCCCCATGATGTAGTCGTAGCGGATTTTCTCGACTTTATGCGGCTCAAGTTTCCCTTGCTCCACCTGCTTCGTGGCGACATGCAAAGTATTTGAAGTTTCATACTTCACCGATACATCGTGCAGGGCGTTCTTATCGAAATCTTCGGGAACAATATAGTATTTCAGTTTGTCCGCATAAAGCAAGTCAAGGTGCGGCTCTTCGCTCAGGTATTCCCAATCCATGCGCAGGGCGTTGCCTTCTACGATGGCCGCATGGCTTTTTAGCGGCAAGAATTCAAGGTTGCGGTTCAGTATTCTGGAAGTTTCCTCCATCATCTGGCATTCGGCAATCCATAGCGCAGTCTTTGCCACCGTCACGGCAAAGTCGTTTATCTCGATGCCGTAAAACTGGTCGATGTTCACCTGCGGCTTGAATTCGTCGCCGAACACATCCAGTGCGGATTCCTTGCCCAGCCTCAACTTGATACACTCGTTTTCCAACTTGCGAAGACTGGCGTAGGTCTCCGTAAGGAAGTTGCCCGAACCGCAAGCGGGATCAAGGAACTTAAGCGACCCTATTTTTTTCTGGAACGATTCCAGTTTTTCATTGCGGGATTTTACATTTTTCGTCTCGCAAATACACGAAAATTCGCCTTTCAGTTCGTCCAGGAACAGCGGGTCGATGACCTTGTGGATGTTCTCGATGCTTGTGTAATGCATTCCTCCTTGACGGCGGGTTTCGGGGTTCAAGGTACTTTCAAATACCGCACCGAAAATCGTCGGGGATATTTCGCTCCAGTCGAAGGGAGCGCAGTGGTTCACGATGACATCCACGATTTCTTCGTTGAAATTCGGAATCTCAATGTCCTCGTGGGCGAAAAGCCCGCCGTTCACGTAGGGAAAAGGCGAAAGCTTGGTGTCGTACTTGTCACGATCTTCGGTCTTGGTGTCGAGAGCTTTGAACAGGTCGATGAGCCCGCGACGGACATTCTCAATCTTGAAACTTTGTATGTATTCCTCAAATGCAGTCTTTGTATCGAACAGCCCCGCATCTTCTGCATATAAACAGAACACAATCCGGACGCAAAGAATGTTGAGCGAACGCAGGCTCTTTTCGTCGGGAGCGATGTACTGCTTGTAAAGGGCATCGTAGAGTTTGCCAACAAGTTCCCCCGCCTTCAAGGAAATTTCTTCTTCGCGTCGGATTCGGTCGCTCCTGCTATCCACGAGGAAATGCAGCCTGTAAATTTCCTTGGGCAGGTCCTTCAAGAAGACCTGTTCCGGCTCGCCGCCGGGCTTTTCCATATCGTAAATCAGGAATTCGTCAAAATTGCAGGTAATTACCCAGCGAGGGTGCTGCGAAAGCGGGAGACCCGATATGTACTTGCGTGCCTGCTGGAAAGGGGTGAGCAGGGAGCCGTCGGACTGCCTGATGGGAGCGCGAAGGTCCTTGCCCACGCTCTTTTGCTCAACCATCACCTTCGTGGACGGAATGTAGACGTCGATGAAGTTGGTGATAGTCTTGTCGGCAAACCGTTCCTTTATCTGGTTCTCAAATTGGACAAAGCTAACGAAGTCCTGGATGCCGAAAACGCTCACCAACAGGTCGAGCCAAAATTTTTGACATTCGCCCTTCTCGTAGCCCTTGCCGGACCATTTCTTGACAAACTTGTTGGCCGCTGCCCGCTGTTCGGTTGTCTTCATCGACATCTCCAATTCAATTTTTTTTCAAATATACAATCTTGAAATGGCAGAAATTGTCAAATCCATGGATTCGAAAAAAAAGACGGATTTAAAATCATGTTTACGATTCATTCAGGAATTCCATGAACTTGTCGTAAGGACTTTTTTGCAAGGGCAGAGCCTGTTCCAAGGTTTCGCCTTTTATTTTGCTGACAATGAATTCCTTGAGGCGCGTATAACGAAGCTGCATGCGGTTGTTGCGAATCGCTTCGTCAAAGGCTCCGTTTCCGGAAAGAATCCAGACGTGTCCCTTGGCGCGGGTAATTCCCGTGTACAGCAAGTTCCGCTGCAACATGCGAAAGTGCGAAGAATCCAGTACGAGAATGACGGCGGGGTATTCGCTACCCTGACTCTTGTGAATGGTACAGGCGTAGGCGAGCGAAAGCTCGTCCAGCTCATCGCCTTCATAGCCGACCAGATGGCCTTCAAAGTCGACGGTCATTTTTTGATCGTTCTTCACAAGGGCGATGATTTTTCCCACGTCGCCGTTGAAAACGTTCTTTTCGTAATTGTTCCGGAGTTGCATCACGCGGTCGCCACTGCGCCAGGTAATGCCTTGCGATTTAAATTCCTTGGGCGAATCGTTCAAAAGCTTTTGCAGAAAAGCGTTCAGTTCGATTGTACCGAGAGGCCCCTTGTGCATCGGCACGAGCACTTGCAAATCTTTGACCGGGCCTTTTAAGGTCTGCGGAATGCGTTCCGTGACAAGCTCTGCCAAAATGTCCAGGGCTTCTTCCGGTTCTTCAAAAGGAATGTAGTGGAAGTTGTTTCCTTCGACAGGGGAAGGTTTGCGCCCTTGATTGATGAGCGTCGCCTTTTCGGCAATGTCGTTACCGCCCGCTTGGCGGAAAATGCGTTCCAGTCGAATGCAGGGAATCTCAGGGATCGAAAGCAGGTCGCGCAAAACGTTTCCCGGTCCAATGCTTGGCAGCTGATCCTTGTCGCCGATGAGCACGAGGTGCGTGCGTTCGGGGAGAGCCTTCATAAGGCCCGCGCAGAGCCAGGTATCGACCATCGAAAATTCGTCGACGATCATGATGCCCGTTTCGATGGGGAAGTTCTCGTCGCGGGTAAAGCGGCGCGTTTCCGGATTGATTTCGAGCAGACGGTGCAAAGTCTTGGCGTCGTGGCCGGTGACTTCTTGCATGCGGCGTGCGGCGCGGCCCGTGGGGGCGGCGAGGGTGACGTCCACTTCTTCGGATTCGGCGAGGGCGAGGATTCCCTTTAAGAGGGTCGTTTTACCGGTACCCGGGCCGCCCGTGATAATAAAGATTTTGCTTTGGAAGGCGCGTACAATGCCCGCCTTTTGAACGGGATCGTAGGTAAAGCCTTGCGCCGCTTCAAAGGCGGAGAGGAACGCTTCGAGCTCCTTCGAATTTCCGAAATCTTTCGATTCGCCTTCTTGAATCCGGGAACTGATAAAGTTCGAAACAAAAGCTTCGGAACGGGCGAGGCTTGGGATCGAAACCTTTTCGCCATCGTCCAAAAGCTTCTGTACTTTTAAAAGTTGCTCTAAGGCGTACAGCAGATCATCGTAAGCTTCCTGGCTGTTCAGTTGCAGACGCAGTTCGTTCGCCGCGTTTGACAGGAGCGTTTCCTTGGGAAGGAACGTGTGCCCTTCGCCGGAAGAGGCTTTGAGCATCGCATAGCAAATGCCCGCTTCCAAGCGTTCCTCGCTCCATTCGGGGATGCCTACCTTGCGGGCGATTTCGTCTGCCTTTAAAAATCCAATGCCCCAGACTTCTTCGCAAAGAATATAAGGGTTCTGGGTGATGATCGAAACGGTATTTTGGCCGTACTGCCGCCATAGGCGCAACGCCACGCTCCCCGTGATGCCGTGACCGTACAAAAAGAGCATCGTTTCGCGGCTTTCTCGCATCTGCTTCCAGTTTTGCAAGAGCTGCGTGACCTTTTTGCCGGAAAATCCTTTGATCTTCTTTTTGGCGAGTGCGTCACCGTCGCCGTCGAGTATGTTCACCAGGTCATCGCCGAAGGTGTCCACCAGGCGCTTTGCCGTGGCTTCGCCGATGCCCTTAAAAAGTCCGCCCGAAAGATAGGCGACAAGGCCTTCTCCGGTTTTTGGAAAGATGACTTCGCTTTGGGAACAGAAAAACTGGCGTCCGTACTTCGGGTGCACCTTCCATTCGCCCTGCATGCGCAGATTTTCGCCAATGGAAAGTTCCGGAAAGGTCCCTGTCACAGCGACCGGGCGCGCTTCGCCTGCCACAATGAACTTGAGCACCGAAAAGCCGTTTTCGATGTTGTGGTAGGTGACGGTCTTGAGCGTGCCTTCGATCTGATCCATGAGTTAAAGATGCTAAAATTTCCCTTTAAAACCAAAAGGAATGCCTTTATAGCATTCCTTTTAGCAATTTCCGTATGTCTTCGGAAAGAGATCAGCTAAAAACTAGCGGATTTTCTTCTTCTGACGGTCACGACGACGACGCTTCTTACGCTTGTGAGTCGCAATCTTCTTACGCTTTCTTTTCTTTCCGCAAGGCATGTGCTTATCTCCAAAAAGGGTGAAACTTCAGTTTGAACGCCCCCAAAGAGAGAAAATTTTACCCTGTTTGTCAAGGGCGAACCTTTTTCTCAAGTGGACAGAATGGCGATTTTCGTCAAAAAAGCAAAAAATTAACGTAAAAAATCTTTAAGCTTTCTAGCTTGGATGCGAAATCCCGAGTTTTTTTCGCAATTTGTAAATCATCAGATAAGCAATCGGCGTTGCGCAGATCGCTTCGACGCCAAGTTTAAACGCGTACTGGATTCCGATCATCGAAAGCAGGTCGATAAACGGGGCGGTTCCCGCAAAGGCGAGAATCACAAAGAGGCCCGTGTCGAGCATGTGGCCGATGACCGAGCTTCCGATGGTGCGCGCCCAAAGGTGTTTTCCGCCGGTCTTTTCACGGATCTTGATGAGCGACCAGGAGTTCGAAAGTTCGCCGATGAGGAACGAAATCAGCGAGGCGATTACAATGCGCGGCACGTATCCGAAGATTTGCGCATAGGCGTTTGCCGTTTCTGCCGTATAATCCGGATAGGGCAGGTAAACGCCCACGGTCGTCGCAAGGACCATGAGAATGTTGCAGAAAAAGCTCAAAACGATCACGCGCTTGGCAGCCTTGAATCCCCAGATTTCCGTGAGGACGTCGCCTAGCATGTACGCAAAGGGGAACGTAATCGTTCCGGCGTCAAAGATCGTAATGCCGAAGATCGAGATGAGCTTGACAGCCATCAGGTTTGCGGTCAGGTATAAAGTAATGAGGCTTCCCGAAATCAGAAGCAGGGCGGTGTGGCTTGCTTCTTCACGGTTTTTAACAAGGTTTTCCGTAACTTGGTTCATAGTGCCTCAAAAATAGTTAAATTCGCCTGTAATGAAAGCCTATATCATCCGCAGACTTCTTTTAATGATTCCCACGATTTTGGGAATTACGATCGTCTGTTTTGCCCTGGTGCAGCTGATTCCTGGCGGCCCGGTAGAAGAGATGATTGCAAAGGTCCAGTCCGCGGCGGCCGCCCACGGCGGCGTGAGCGCATCCAAGTCGATTTCCCCGGAACAGATTGCGCAGATCCAGAGCTATTTCGGCTTTGACAAGCCGGCGTGGCAGCGTTATCTGGATTGGCTGTGGAATGTGATCCATTTGGATCTTGGAACGTCTTATACGTATGGGCTTCCGGTTTGGGACGTGATTTCTTCGCGCTTTCCGATTTCGCTCGCTTTCGGTTTGACATCCTTTTTGCTGAGCTATCTCGTGTGCATTCCGCTTGGCCTTGCGAAGGCGGTGAAGAACCGTTCGCTCTTTGACAAGGTTTCGTCCGCGCTGATTTTTTCGGGCTACGTGATGCCGGGTTATGCGCTCGGTATTTTGCTCATCATCTTTCTTTCGGGGGGATCTTTCCTCGATATTTTTCCGCTCGGCGGAATCGTTTCGGAAGATTTTGAAGACCTGACTTTTACAGGAAAGATCGGCGACGTGTTGATGCACTGGACGCTCCCGATGGTCTGTTACATGATCAGCGAATTTGCGTTCCTCACCTTTTTGATGAAGAACAGCGTTTTGGAAGAACTCGGACGCGATTATATGCGGACCGCCATGGCAAAGGGCCTTTCCTTTAGACAGGCACTTGTGCGCCATGCGCTGCGCAATGCGCTGATTCCCATTGTGACGCGCCTTTCGGAAGTCTTTACGCTTTTGTTTGCCGGCGCCCTTTTGATCGAAAAGGTTTTTGACATCGACGGCATGGGCCTTTTGTATTACAATTCCATGGTGAACCGCGATTACAACGTGGTGATGGGAGTGATTTTACTTTCGAGCGTGCTCACGATGTTTGGACGTTTGTTCAGCGATATTCTGTACACCTTTGTCGATCCGCGGATTAGGTTCAACTGATGCGATTCCTTTCTCCTGAAATGCAGAAAAAGCTGCGCCAGTTCAAGCGGAACAAGATCGCGTTCGGTTCGCTTTGCGCCTTGCTTGTGATGTATGCGTTTTCGCTTCTTTCGCCGTGGCTCGTAAACGATGAACCTTTGATTTTGCGCTACGAAGGCAAAACCTATTTCCCGGCGTTTGTGACTTACGCGGAAACGGAATTCGGCGGAACCTATGAAACGGAACCGGATTATCCTGTGCTGATGGCAGATGCGAAAGAAGACGGTAAAAACGTCTGGGCGCTGATGCCGCTCATTGTGCAGGATCCTTTGAAAGCGGATCTTTCGGCGGATGGAACGCCTCCTTTTGCGCCGAGTTCAAAACATTTGCTCGGAACGGATGCGCACGGTCGTGATGTGCTTTCGAGGCTTATTCACGGCTTTCGCATTTGCATGAGCTTTAGCTTGCTTTTGACGCTGCTCGGTACTTTTCTTGGAATTGTGATTGGCGGTATCCAAGGTTACCTAGGTGGAAAGTGGGATATTTTAATGCAACGCGGAATTGAAATCTGGTCTTCGCTCCCGTTCCTTTACGTGGTGATTTTGATCGGGTCGATTTACGGCAGAAGCTTTGTCCTGTTGATTGCGATCATGGCGATTTTCAACTGGATCTCTTTGAGCTATTATATGCGCGCGGAATACCTGAAACTCCGTTCGCAACAGTACGTGCGTGCGGCGAAAATGCTCGGCATGGGCCATGTGAGAATTTTCTTCAAGGAAATCCTCCCGAACGCATTCACTCCGGTGATTACGCTCTTTCCGTTTACGCTCATCGGCGGCATCGGAAGTTTGACATCTCTCGACTTCTTAGGCTTTGGCCTTGAACCGCCGACGCCCAGCTGGGGCGAACTTATGAGCGAAGGATTGAACAACCTTTACGCACCGTGGATTTCCATTTGCACGGTCGCCGCTCTTTTCATCACGTTACTGCTCACCACTTTTGTCGGGGAAGGCATTCGCGATGCGATGGACCCGAAATCCGGAGACCGCTATGAGTGATACTGCACCGGTGATTCTTTCGGCAAAGGATATTTCGGTTGCCTTCGGCAAAAAGCAGGTGACGTTTGACGTTTCGTTCGACATTCACGCGGGGGAATTCTTTGCGCTTGTCGGAGAATCGGGCAGCGGCAAAAGCGTGACCTCGATGAGCCTTCTCGGACTTTTGCCAAAACCTTCGGCAAAGGCGATTTCGGGCTCTGCGATGTTTGATGGAAAAGATCTTTTGAAGCTTCCGCTTCCCGAACTGCGCAAGGTCCGCGGCAAAAAGATTTCCATGATTTTCCAAGAACCGATGCAGGCGCTCGATCCGGTCAGGACAATTCAAAGTCAGCTTTTGGAAGCGATTCCGGAGGTTCCCAAAAAGGATGCCTTGGAAAAGATTTGCGAATTTTTGAAGTCCGCAGGCTTTGCGGATCCGGAACGCGTCATGCGCGGTTACCCTTGCGAAATGAGCGGCGGCATGCTTCAGCGCATTTGCATTGTGATGTCGCTTTTGCCTCATCCGGATTTGATTATTGCAGACGAACCGACGACCGCGTTGGACGTAACGGTTCAGGCGGCGGTGCTCGCCGTACTCAAGCGCATGGCGGTGGAATCTCACACGGCGGTGCTGCTCATTACGCACAATATGGGACTTGTGGCGCAGTACACGGAACGCGTTGCCGTGATGTATCAGGGTCGAATTGTGGAAACGGGAACGAGCCGCGACATTATTCTGCATCCGAAGGATGCTTATACCCAAAGACTCATCGCGGCGATTCCGCAGTAAAAGCGGAAACCGATCGAAGCGTCGAAAGCGAATCCTGTGCGGAGCGGCAGGTATTCCGTTTTGGAAGGCACCTTTCCGTCTTCGGTATTCCCTGTGAACGAAACGTCGACTTCATTACCGTTCTCATCGGTTTCGGTCAGTTCCTTTGACAAAATAAGAGGCGCTATCTGGTATGCGTTTGCATCAAAAAAGAAGCGCCGCTTCGGAGTTTCCACCTTGAACGATAAGCCTGCAATGACGCCGAAGGCGTTCAGAGAACCTTCATAAATTCTCTTTCTCACCTGGGTCAAAATGAGAGCGGTCTTCACATTTTCCTGTGCACCGTCCAGCTTTCCTTGAACGTAGAAGAAGTCTGCGGAAATTCCTGGGCGCAGGTGAAATTCACCCGGTGAAAATTCAAAAGTCCGCTTGATTTTTGCGTGGGAAAGGAATCCCGAAAGATCTCCGTACATGCGGTAGTTGACTTTGTAAAAGCTGAGCGAAAGTGTCTGCAATAGGGAATAGTCCAAGGCTCGCTGCGGGGCCAAAGTTTCAAAAAACCGTTCCGCGTGGCGGGGAATTTCTAACTGCAAAAAGAACGCTCCGGCCTGCAGATTCCACTTTGCATTTTCGTAAGCAAGGTTTGCGCCTTCCAAATTACCGCGTAGTTCTAAATATCCAAAACGTTTAACGTTATTCTCTTCGGAACGGAGCAAAAAAAACTCTGAATTCAAGTGCGCCCACAACGCCAAGAATCGAATGGTTCCGCTTGTACCGCGGTATTCATAATTCAAACGTCCGAGAATGCCTTCGCTCGAATCGCGGATTGCATCATGCACGTCTTCAAAAGGTGCACGGCGTGTGTGCAAAAAATCCCAGTTGATTTCGGCGACATGACGGAGATACTTGGAACCGATAAAGGCACCTTTGGTTCTATAACGCGCTTCGTATTCCAAATCCACCGTATCGAGGAGACCGTTTGGAACCAGAGTTGTCCATTTCGTTTTTAAGGTTCCGACGGAACCGCCTCCCAAATGCATGCCGATGTAAAAAAGAGAATCGTTTAGCTGCAAACTGGAAACGGTGAGAGCTCGCAGGTGTTCATTATTTCCGGCGACAGAAGTTTCTAAAATCAGATGGCGAAATTTTCCGCGGGTGCCGATTTCCATTTCGGAAACGGACATTTCCGACTTGAGCTTCCAGGCTTTGTAAGTCCAAGAACCGCTGGTTTCAGAATGGCGTAATTTGGCGTCGATATCCAAAACGCTTGTGCGCAGGGAATCTAGAATTTGACATCCGAATGCGTTCGCACTGGCGTCGTTTTCGTTTAACAAAAAAAGCCCGCTACAGCGGGCCATCCCCGTCTCCTTCCACTCTGCAGAAGCTAAAGCCGCAAAAGTCAAAAAGAAAACGAGAATTTTTTGGAACATAGGAATCTAATTACTTCCCAGCGCCATACATCAGGATGACGAAGAGATAAGCCATTGTTTTCTGATCCATGTTCGGGAAAACGCCGTTGAAGGTTGGATCCGGGAACACGATGTAATCGGTAAGGTCTTCCGGATGGATTTTGTCGTATTGGAGTTCTTTGTGGAAATTCGCGAGAGAAATGGTCTTTTTCCCTTCAGCATCGGTGAAGTAGAATAAATCCGGCATCAGATTATAGGGAATATAGGCGAAGAATTGGTCTTTTCCCGTCATACGGCAGAAGGTTCCGGACTCCGAGTTCAGGCTGTATGTGTCGTTGATCATTTCTGCTAAAGGACCCGTTGTGTCGTTGATGGTGACACTGCAATTTTCCCAAGATATTTCAAAGGAAATGTACCTGCCGTCAGTTGTGATGTAATGACCGCTGGATTTGCCTATGTAAAGATTATCAATGAAAGGGACTTTTTCTTTGACAATCTGTTTTGCGTATTTTTCCGCGAGGTTAATGGATTCGGAGATATCATCCGAAGACCATTCGTAATAGGCCGTATCAGAAAGGAAATGGCTCCATTCCGAGTAGTCGATGCTCTTGTAATACGGGAAGAAGTCCTGGATACCGTCGGTAATGGAGAAGAACTTCTTCGGGCAGATTTTAATTTCGATTTCGTTAAATTCCACGGTGATAGAAGTGCGAATCACCTGTTGGACGGAGTCGAGGACGTTAATCACTTTTTTAACATTTTCGGTCGAAATGTCGCCCATTTCGCCATCGCTAATGGCAATGACTGCGGATGTTGCGTATTTGGAGCTTGTGCTGTCGAGAAGAGTCTGGAGACCGTTCTTTACGTTGCCAACGGCGCTGTCTAGCATGTCCGGAATAGAACTGTATTTGGTCTTCCAAGCGTCTTTCACCGTGAGGAAGCTTGCGCTATCGCTCAAAAGGTGGTAAGCCTGGTTGACAGCATCTTTGTACAACTGGTATTCTTCGGCTTGGGTAGAGTCAGGTTCGATTTCGGCAAGGTGGACGATCCAGTTATAGGAACCGTTAAGCGATGCGTCGAGATTGTAAGAAGCGAGGAGGGTGAGAGCTGCTTCCGTTGCCTGGAGAGCGCCCGCGGTGAGCTGGAATTCTCCCTTGCCCAAGGAGAGGGTGTTGCCGTCTGCTTCGTATACGTAATAGAAGTCGTTGTCGATCAAGTTCTTGAAAATTTTAAGGGACTGCTGCACAGTCGGGAGTGCGTTCGATTCGATGATGCCTTGGATACGGTCCGTAATCAAGGTGCTGTCGACTTTGATTGCGGTCTTGACGACTTCGCTTGCGTAATTTTCTGCCTGGTAAATATTGACCAAAGCGAATTTTTGTTCGGTGGAGCCGAGCAGAAGGGAGTCGGTAATCACCTTGACTTCCGGGTCATTGACGAGGTTTGCCACGGTAGCGAGAGCGTAACCGAGCTGGGCTTCGCAGTTGCCCGGCTGACTTTCGAGAGCGGAACTGAAGAGTTCTGTTGCATTAGCGATTTCGGACTGGAAATTCTTGTAGTTTTCGACAGTTTTGAGAGCGAATTCGCTGGAATAAACCATGTTCATGAATGCTGCGGTAGCTTCAGAAATCTGTGCCTGGAGCTTTGCGTCTTTAGCTGTTTCGCAGTTGCTTATATCGAGTTCTTCTACAGAGCTCGAAGAAGAGCTTCCTTTGGAATCGGAAGACTTATCCTTGGAAGTGGATGAGATTTCTTCGGCGACAGAAGAAGAACTGTCATTGTCCGATGCGCTCGAAGAATTGCCGCAACCGAAGAAGATGGCACAAGAGGCTACGATTAGCCCCAGAAAACGGAAATATTTCATAAGAACCTCCATGAATACATGTTTCTCCGCAGTGAATTGCAGGAGAAACCTAGAAAAAAACGGCCTTATTGAAAGACCGTTTGATACGAAAGTTACGAAAAGCTTGCAAAGTCAGTGAAATTTGGAATCGATGTACTTCCATGCGGCGACGGCTGCGTTCGAGCCGTCTGCGATTGCCGTGGTCAACTGCCGAACGTTCTTCTTTCGGCAATCGCCCGCGACAAAAATCCCTTCGGATTTTGTCGCCCCGCCTTCATCGGACGCAAAGTATCCTTCCGCATCCAGATCCGTCAAATCCGCAAATGCCAGATTGTTCGGAACCTGGCCGATGGCGATAAAGGCGGCATCGGTCTTGAGGATTTTTTCGGAACCGTCGAGTTTGTCTGTATAACGGATCTGCGTCAGATTTCCGGAGCCTTGGAATTCTTCGATGTTTACATTCGGCAACCAGAAAATATTCGGAATGCTTTTGGCGCGTTCCATGAGATTTTCGTCGGCGCGGAACTCGTCGCGGCGGTGCAGAATCGTCACCTCCGAAGCGAGCGCCGAAAGGTAAAGCGCATCGGTAATCGCTGTATTCCCGCCACCGATTACTGCAACGGGTCGGCCCTTGAAAAAGGCTCCGTCGCAGAGGGCGCAAAAGGAAATCCCATGACCTTGAAATTCCTCTTCACCGGGAATGTTCAACAGGCGGTGCTTTACGCCTGTCGCAAGGATCACGGCACGTGCTTCAAAGTTGCCGTCATCCGTCACCACGATGTGCGAGCCGTTCTCGCCCTTTTCAATGCGCAAAGCCGCTGCTAGTTCAAATTCCACGCCCAAGGCGGAAACCTGTTCGTATAGATTGTCGGCAAAGCTCATGCCGCTCATCTTGGCGATGCCCGGATAGTTTTCCACCAGCGGAGATTTGGCGATTTGACCGCCGATGCCTTCCGCGTCGAGAATTTTGACTGTTTTACCGGCGCGCGCCGCATAGAGTGCGGCGGTGAGTCCCGCGGGACCTGCGCCTACGATTAAAACGTCTGTCATCTTACCTTCTGCTTAGCCTTTGACGAATTTCTTGATGTTCGAAACGTTCTGGATGAGTTCCACATGGTTGCCTTCGAACACGACGAGGGTCGGAGCCTGCTTCACGTCGAACTTTTTGGTGAGATCGACTTCGATTTCGGCGTCTACGACTTTGTAAGAGTAATGGTCACCGTCGAGAATGGACTTTGCCATTTTGCAGTTCGGGCAAGTTTTGGTGGTGAAGAGCATAGCCATCTTTCCCATATCCGTTGCCTGGGATGCGACTGTTGCAGTTGCTTTAGGCGCTTTGGTAGAAGCCTGTGCCGTTTCACGGGTGATCGTGTGCGTAAGCTTCGAGGATTCCGCATGGTAAACCTGACGGTCGTTGTATTCCTGCAACTTGCCGTCGTTCCAGTTTTTGACCGGGCGGTAGTAACCGGTAATGCGACTCCACGTTTCGGTGGGCTTTCCGCAGTGTGGGCAAACTTTCTGTTCTCCGTTCAGGTATCCGTGATCGGCACAGATGGAATATGTTGGGGAAAGCGTGTAGTATGGAAGTTTGTAGTTTTCCGCGATCTTTTTTACGAGATTTGCGGCGGATTTCCAGTTCGGCAGACGTTCGCCGAGGAACGCGTGGAAAACGGTTCCGGACGTGTAAAGCGTCTGCAGCTCATCTTGCACGTCGAGGGCGCTGAAGATGTCTTGCGTGTAGCCGACCGGCAAGTGCGAAGAATTCGTGTAGTACGGGGAACCGTTTTCGTTGGCGGTCACGATGTCCGGGAACTGAGACTTGTCATGCTTGGCGAAGCGGAAAGCGGTGGATTCTGCCGGGGTCGCTTCCAGGTTGTAAAGGTCACCGTACATTTCCTGGTAATCGGAAAGGCGCGTTCTCATGTGATTCAGAACCTTCTTGGCAAATTCTTGCGCTTCCTTGTGCGTCAGGTCCTTGCCGAGCCACTTGGCGTTCAAAGTCGCTTCGTTCATGCCGACGAGACCGATCGTGGAGAAGTGGTTGTTGAATGTGCCTAGGTAATGCTTGGTGTACGGATAGAGGCCTTCGTTCAAAAGCTTCGTGACCGTGGTACGCTTGACTTTAAGAGAACGGGCGGCGATGTCCATCATCTTGTTAAGACGGGCGAAGAAGTCGTTTTCGTTACTCGAAAGATAGGCGCAGCGCGGCAGGTTGATGGTGACGACGCCAATCGAGCCGGTGCTTTCGCCACTGCCGAAGTAGCCTCCGGATTTTTTGCGAAGTTCACGCAGGTCGAGACGCAGTCTGCAGCACATGGAGCGGACGTCAGAAGGTTCCATGTCGCTGTTGATGTAGTTCGAGAAATACGGGGTGCCGAACTTGGAGGTCATTTCGAACAGAAGACGGTTGTTTTCCGTTTCGGACCAATCAAAGTCACGGGTAATGGAATAGGTCGGAATCGGATACTGGAATCCTCGTCCGTTGGCGTCGCCTTCAAGCATCACCTCGATGAACGCTTTGTTTACCATGTCCATTTCCTTTTGGCAATCTTTATACTTGAACGGCATTTCCTTGCCGCCGACAATTGCGTTCAATTCCGCGAGATCGTTTGGAACTGTCCAGTCGAGAGTGATGTTCGTGAACGGCGCCTGTGAACCCCAGCGGGACGGAGTGTTCACGCCGTAAATGAAGGACTCGATGCTCTTCTTTGTCTGTTCGTAAGAAAGGGCGTCTGCCTTGACGAATGCGGAAAGGTACGTGTCGAAAGAGGAGAAAGCCTGAGCGCCCGCCCATTCGTTCTGCATAATGCCGAGAAAGTTCACCATTTGATTGCAGAGCTGCGGCAAGTGCTTTGCTGGGGCGGAAGTGATTTTGCCCGGAACACCGCCGAGACCTTCCTGGATCAGCTGCTTCAAAGACCAGCCGGCGCAATAGCCGGTGAGCATCGAAAGGTCGTGAATGTGGATGTCCGTATTGCGGTGGGCATCGGCGATCTCGTTGTCGTAAATTTCGGAGAGCCAGTAGTTCGCTGTGATTGCGCCGGAGTTTGAAAGGATCAAGCCGCCGACGGAATACGTCACCGTCGAATTTTCCTTGACGCGCCAATCGGAGGTTTTCACGTAACCGTCGACCGTCTTCTTGTAATCGAGAAGGGCGGACTTCATGTTGCGCACTTTTTCACGTTCACGACGGTACAAAATGTAAGCCTTTGCCACATCTTCATAACCCGCGCGCTGCAGAACGCGTTCCACGCTGTCTTGCACGTCTTCGACGGCGATCTTGCCGTTTTGGATTTTGTCATTAAAATCGGCGGTTACCTTCAACGCCAAGAAGTCGATGGTGTCGTCGGTATACTCCTTATCTTTTGCCTTGAAGGCTTTTAATATTGCACCGCGAATTTTTTCGATGTTGAAGTCGACAAATTCTCCGTCGCGTTTGATGACTTGATACATGTGGATTCCTCTTCCTCTGGTGTTAAATCCTGGACTCCGCGAAGTTTCACATTTGGAACGTAGGCGGAAACAATTTCTTTAAAGTGGTTCATGCCTTCCGCATCAACCGGGTGCAGTCGAATGTTGCCGACAAGGTCTCCCGAGTCGACGAACTGCTGTAAGTAATAAGGCTCATTCCCGTGAATCCATTCTCCGATTTTGTAGAAGGATTCGGCATCGTGGAATTCGCTGATGACTGTTGTGCGGAATTCAAACGGCTGGTTCCCCGTGAGCAAAAAATCCACGCTCTCCTCCACAGCCGAGGTATCGTAATTCGGAATGCCGACGGTTTCGCCGTAGCGTTCCAAGGAATTTTTGATGTCTACCGCAACATAGTCGAGAAGTCCCCCTTCCGAGAGTCTTCTGAGACGTTCCGGGGAAGTGCCATTCGTATCGAGCTTGACCTGGAATCCCATATCCCGGATCTCGAGAATGAAATCTTCAATGCCCGACTGCAGCAATGGTTCTCCGCCGGAAATGCAGATTCCGTCCAAAATGCCCTGGCGCTTGCCAAGGAACTGGAAGAAATCGTCGATTGAAACGTCCGGTGCCTGAAACGCGTTCGGGAGCACGAGGGACGCATTATGGCAGAAGGGACAACGCCAGTTACAGCCCCGAGTGAACACGGTGCAAGCGAGCTTGCCCGGGAAGTCGAGGAGGGTTAAACGTTGTAATCCTTGTAGCATCATACTTTGAATAGTAATAAATCTTGTGGTGGTTTGCAATAAAAATACACAATATTTTGTGTATGACGTGAAAAAAACTACTATCTGTGGGATAAATTGTTGATTTATTAGGAATTATGGGAAATTTGAACGTAATGAAATTGTAAGTAAGAAAAAATTATCCATGAACAATCAAAACAGATTGTTTCAAGGCTATCGCCTTTCGCAATGACACCCGGTACCTGATACCTAGTCACTTATAACTATAAACCGCTTAGGCTTTGGCGTCGAGCAGGTGCTTGCGCCATTTTCCGCTCTTCCAACGGTACAGGAAAAACAGCGGGGCGGTGCTGTAAACGGCGACGACCGCGATCCAGGCATAATGCGCTGGCAAATGGAACACGTAGGCTGTCACGTAAAGGGCTCCTGCGACAAACCAGTTCATGAGCGCACTTGCAAACATCACCCATAAAGTGTCCCCTGCGCCACGGAGTGCTCCCGCATAAATCACGAGTAGAATTTCCACAAAAATATACAGCGCTGCAAAACGGAGCATAAAGAGGCTCATAGGCCGGGCGTTTTCGAAAATGGAAATCGCAGACGCGCCAGCGTTTGCGTCGGGCCTAAAGATGTCGGCGAGAACGCCTGGCAAAAAGATGAACAGCATACCGATGAGCGCGGAATACGCCCAACCGATCCGCAGCCCCGAATAAGTAGACCGCGTTGCCGCAGCGCCTTCCTTTGCGCCCACGTAACGGCCCACAAGGCTCGTCGAGGCGACTTCAAGCCCTATCAGCGGCACGTATGCCACCATGTCCCAGTTGAACATGATCGAAGAAGCGGTGGCGGATTCCGGACCGAGGGCGTGGAACATCAAAATCAAAAGCTGGAAAGCAGCCATGTTCAAGAACATTTCGACGCCCGAGGGAATGCCCTTTTTCAAAAGTTCCACCGTCAAAGGCTTGCTGAAGGCGAAGGAATGACGCGTGTTGAAACGCTTGTGGTAAGACTTGCTGAAAAATTTGGCAAAAAGGATTACCGTGGAGACGAAGTTTCCGATCAGCGTTCCGTAGGCGGCGCCTGCGATGCCCATTGCGGGAATTGGCCCTGCGCCGTAAATGAGGAAAAAGTTGCAGACCACGTTTATGATCATGCCCACGAATGCAGCCTGCATCACGATTTTGGTCTCGCCGATGCCGCTAAAAAAGCACGGAGCCGCGTTTCGCACCAGGTTGATGATGCCACCGAACATCAAAATATTGAAGTAGGTCTTTTGATACTGTAACTGGTCGGCGGGGAGGTTCTCCATTCCGAAAATGATGTGCCCTAGGGGAATCGACAAGTACAAAAGCGGAACGCAGATGAACGACAGGTAGATCGCTTGCATAAAGACCTTGGCGCAGTCGCGGTGTTTTTTGGCACCAAGACGTTGCGCGACCATGGCGGTCGTGTAGCTGATGGCTCCCGTAAAGAATGTAATCAGCGCAAGTTGAACTGCCCCTGCACCTAGGGCTGCGTTCATTTCGGCAGGTCCGAGTTTTGAAAGGAAAAGCCTGTCGATAAAAGTCATGAATGTGTCGAAGCTCATCGAAAGGAGCATCGGCAAAGCTACGACGAGTACGTCTTTGACGTCACCGTTCTTTTTGAATTTCCCTGGCTTGTATAACTTATTGAAAAATGCAAACATATTCTCTAATTTAGAAAAGATGTTCGCCTAGGGGACGTTCTGCCATTGCGAGGAACCACACTTGCTCCGAGCGAAGCGCGGGAAGGAATTAAATGTCCAGATCGGGGGCGATGTGGACGCTGAATTCGGGATAAGCGGCGCTCAGGTCTTTATTCAAAATTTCAAGAGCTTCTTCCGGCATAATGTCGAAACTTAAAACGACGTCGAAACGAATCGTTTTTTCTTCGAAATCCACAAAGAATCCGTGCATTTGCAAAGCCCATTCGTGAGCCTTTACAATGTGTAAAATGTCGTTGCGGATTTTTGCGGCTTCGTTATTGCCCGTATTGTAAGAATATACGCCGACACCGGTCAAGGTAACGCCCGTTTCTTTATGGACTTTCGTTTGGAGCTTTCGAGTGAGCGCATCGAGTTCTTCGACGGTCATCGTGTCGGGAAGTTCCAAATGAACGGATCCGATTAATTTGTTTGGACCGTAATCGTTCAAAAATACGTCATAGGCTCCGCGTACGGAAGGTTCGGACGTGAGGATTTTTTTTATCTGCTTGACTTTTTCACGGTCGTTGCGCTTTCCCAAAATATCGTCGAGAGTGTCCTTGAGCATTTCGATGCCGGACTTGATGATGAAAATGGAAATCACAATGCCCACATAGGCTTCGAGTGAAATGCCCGTGGTGATGAAAATAAGCGCAGAGGCGAGAACGGAAAGCGAAAGAATTGCGTCGAAAAGCGCATCTGCGCCGGATGCGATAAGAGCCCCTGAATTGACACGTTCGCCTTGGCGTTTGACAAACTTGCCGAGAACAAGCTTGACGACAACCGCAGAAGCGATAATCACAAGAGAAGCGGTGGAATAGTTGGCTTCTTCGGGGTGGATAATCTTTTTCACGGATTCCACGGCAGAGGTTCCGCCGGCGTAAAGAACGATCACGGCGACGACCATTGCGCTTAAATATTCCATTCGGCCGTAACCGAGCGGATGCTTTTTATTCGGAAGCTTGTTCGAAAGCTTGGCGCCTACGATTGTGATGACTGAGGAAAGCGCATCGGAAAGATTGTTCACTGCGTCGAGAGTGACAGCGATGGAACCTGTGACAAATCCGACTGCCGCTTTGAAGGCGGAGAGGATAACGTTCGTGACGATGCCCACAATACTTGTGCGGACAATAACTTTACTGCGATTTTCAATTTCGGTCTCTATCATACATAGTAGGGAATGTAGTATTATTTTTTAGTCTTTGACGCAACGGACAGAAAATGCGTTGGCAGCGGATGATTTCTTTAATGAAAAATGTGAAAAGCCTGCACGTTTAATTTTGTACGGCAGGAGAATCCTTTAGAACGGCATCGATTTGTTCGACGACTTTGGTGATGTCGGCTTCATGCAACAAATGGTAATTGGAAAGGATTCTTTCCAGTGGATAGAGTTCTAGAATTTCTGAAAATGCTTTGCCTGTTTTCCACTGACAATAAGCGATAACGGTTCCGCTCCAATATTCCGCCTGCGGGTAGAATGGTTCAGCGAGTGCTTTTTCAAGAATTGAATCGGTTAATAAATTTGGGAAAGCAATCAACGCAAGCTCGTAACCTGATTTTCCGCACAAATAGTCGGGATTCCCCATCTGAATCTGTTCTGGAATTTCGGAAGAGAGAAAACCTTTTTGTACCTGAGATGCAGATAAATTCAATTCGTTGAGAGAAATCTGAAAAAAGAATCCCAAGTTTTCTTGCACGGAAGCAAGATACATTTCGTCATAAGGCAAGATCATTCAACAGCTCCGGATTTCGAACGAGATCAATCATGTAAACAGCATCACTTGGCGAAACTTTTCGTAAGCCTTCTAGATAGGATTTGCGGGCTGCTGTATCGCGTTCTTTATATTTTGAATAGTACTTCTCTTTTGGTGAAAAAATTGTTTTCACAAAGGTGAGACGTTCAAAACTTTTTTTTGATTTCAAAACGGTTTGCAAACCAAGACTGCCAAGTTTCATTGACGAAGCGAGATTTTGCACTGGAATGATGTTTTCCAGGAAATCGCTTGCAAAAGAGAAATAAGAATCGTTAGCACGATAGCCACGAATGATGTCGTACTGTTGATAATCTAAATGGAAACGGTCTGTTAAGAATTGCAAGTTCTGTTTTCCGATGGGAGATTTTGGCGAAAAGACCCGGTTTTGCATCAAGATGGTGAGCCAATGGAGTAGATTAAACGGCTCCTGCGATAAATCCAAAACATCTAGTCCCTGAGTGTTCAGCTCATACTGGTTAGCATACCCGTCAGTATTCTTTTGACAAGCCCATTCCTTGGCGAGTTCTAGTGATTCCGTACAATAAAAACCCTGCCCATAATCGTTTCTCGGGTTGCCTTTGCCCCATTCAGGAGTTGGTATTTGTTTGTCGGAACCATGATATAGAATCATAGACAGAATATACTTTATTTAGTTGGTTGCATCAAGAAGCATTTATGGAGCACTCATAAATCAAAAATCCCGAGCAGTGAAGCTCGGAAAAAAAGGAGCTATCTGCCAAACCAGTAGCGGTGCATTTCTGCCACGAAGTCCCTATCCAGCGGGATTCCGGATGCGTCCGGAAGTACGGAATCGATGAAGCAGTCAGAGCAAATCTTCGATCTTTTTACAAGATCTTTGTTGTGGGAAGAAGCCTTGTGCGCGTCACGCAGTTTTTGAATATTTCTCATATTTTTTCCTTTATGTTGTTATTGAATCCATCCTATATGGATGAGATATTTTCGAAGAAAGCGATTGTACTCCTTGCGGAAATTCGCAAATGCGCGAGAATCGCTAGGGGTGCCTGGAATGATGAAAAATTTTGAGGACGTTAGATGCTGTAAAATAGGGTGCTTAGAATGACGAGAAAGTCTCCAGCAGCCGCTATTGAGCATCGCGTTGCACATTTCATTGATGCGTGAATCTTTTGATAAAGTTTGCATGAATTTTCTCCTTTTTTAGAAATTTGGATTTGATAAAGTCCTTGAGCCTTTACGGTCCAAGAACTTTTGAGTTATCCCGTAGAGGGATTCCCGCTGCGGCCACCGCCGGATTTGTTTCCGGTGCTGGAAGGCCATCCGGCCCTGTTCGGTGATGGGTGGTTGTCCGTTGTGCTTTGACATGGGTATTACCTCCTTTTCTTTCTTTGAAGGAAAAGGCTCTGCTCGATTCCGTAATGTCAATCAGCATATCAAGCTTGCAGCTTGATTTGTATCGAAGGCTTTCTGTCGTCTTCGTTTGTAGATGAAGAAACCTTAAAAGGGACTAGTTCTCACTTGCTTGCGAGAGCTCCTTGGCAGGGTTTCTCAGGACACTGAGATAAGAGCAAAATGCGCGCCAAAGTTTTGAAATGGCTAAATATGGCGAAAAACTGGCTTTGTGTAAGCGGAACTATATTTAGTAAGAAATATTTTTCACAAACAAGAAATATTTTTCTTGTTATACTGGGTTTTATGATTTGAAATAGAATGTTATTTCAAATTACTTTTAAAAGGCTCCCATTTTCCATGAAGTTTCATATCTTCGTCTTTGAAGAACCATTTTATGGTATTCCCGTTTCTGCTCCAACGACTGTGACAGTTCCGGCACTCGAATAAGAAGTTATTTTCGGTAGAGCCCTTCGCCCTAGTAGCGTCAGCTTTACAGCAGGGACATTTTTGGATGAGGCTTATTAGGGCGTTCCCGGTCTTGAGAATTTCTATGTCTTCATCGCGGTTTTTGCGATAGGTACTCAGGTCCCTTTTCTGGATTCTGTCAGTATGCTCTCTTTTATCAACCTGCTTCTTGAATTCATTGTCGTCGTAACAATCGAGCAGGTATTTACCGTCTAGCATATTGGGGACAAGTTCCTTTATAAATCTATTCTGGGGCACCTTGAACGGATACTGGCACATGAGCATTGCCCAAATCCACTGGAAAATAATCCTTTGGATTAGGAGTTTTGGGAAGATGGATTGCGGTGCTATGCCCAGTACCATATAGGCTTCGTTGTTTTTGAACATATCATGCAATATGGTAAAGTTGTCTTCGTCTTCGCTCAGGTAGGGGTTACATTGTGGATATACAAGGACCGATACATCGCCTGTATAGGGGTTAGACTCATTAAGGACGTTGTCGATATAGCAGCTTGTGGGTTTTGAGGTAACGAAAACAAAGCGCAGCTTTTTGCCGTTTGCTTCTAGTTCAAGGCTGTAGGGTGTTTCTCTATATTCCGGCTTGATATAGTTCCAGCAATCCCAATCCATGTTTATGGTTCTGAAATCTTCGATGCACCTCTTGACGAATTCTTTTTCGTTGTTCTGCAGCAGGACCTGTTCTTCTTTTTTTTCTGCTTTAGAAAGGACTTTGATTCGTGCGCGCTTGACCTCTTTCTGTATCTTGGGTAAGTACCGGTAATGTTGGTTGTTCATCAGGACGTTTGTCATGATGTCGTGATTGATGTCCACTTCGACGTTGGGAATGATTTTAAGGTTACTGAACAGTAACGTATTCCAAAAGGAGGAGATGACGCGCTGCAGGTATTTTAAGAAATCAATAGTCCGCTTCAGGAATTCCCTATTCTCCTTGACTTTCTCGATGCTGTATTCCTTGAGTAGGGAACTCAGTTCCGATTCCATAGATAAGTAATCTACATAGCTGACTTCTTGGTAATACAATTCTATTTCATAATAGGCGTTGTCGATATTCTTGAGTTTCTGCAATCGCTGGTTTATTAACGAAATCAGTATTTTGCAAAGTGTGAACATTAAGCGGTTTTCGTACGTTTCCCATTTGTCGTCCCTGACTAAAGAAAGCAGACGCTGTGGGTGGACTCCGACAAACGAACGGTTTCTCCAGTCCTCGGAATGCCCTGCCAGATATTCAAGGGCGCGAGATGCGAATTTTTTGACACGGCTAGTTGGCTGCTTTATTTCCTCTTCCTTCAGGTCAAGAATTGGTCTAGCTACGGCCTCCTTTAGGTGAGTGAGAGGGTCGTTTCGCTTAATTTGTTCAATGTCTTTTTGTAGGAACTTTTCTAGCTGGTTGCGTTTAAGGTCGTCGGGATTGTTGCACAGCGAAAAGAACGAATCCTTGTCTTCGTCAAGCAGCCGAAATGCGGCAAGGATATCGTTGGTGATAGGCTCGGATTCCTTGACTTCGATGTCGTCAAAGTGGTAGATGACGTTCCCCTTTTGTGCATCCTCTCTGCTTTGGGCATAGAGGCCTCCGCAATTAGGGGTGTCAATATTGATATCTTTTTGCAAGAAGATATCGAACATTAGGCGACTCGTTCCTTTGCTGCGATGTCCTGGTCAATGAGCCTGATGGTTGCCGAGTTGTCGTCTAGTTTTATATTTTTTTGAATTTCTTCTTTAAGTTTTACTAGAGAATCATCCTGCACGCCAAATAGACCCGTGATTTTGCCTTTTCGTACAATCTTTGTGGCAAGGAGATGGTCTAGAGCGAGTTCTTTGGACCCTCCTGTGGCACAGACCACAGGAACGAAATTCCTGATTTGCCTTTCGAGACGGTTTCCGAAAGATACATCAAATTCCGACTTTAGTACATCCTTGAGGGAATGCATTTTTTCAGTGACCCAGGCAGCTTGCTGTTCTCCTTCATCTGATTCCTGTGCTTCGACAAATGCGTTTCTCAAATCCTCGGCGGACCAGTGGGCCGCACCTTGTCTTACCTTTTGGTAGGACGGTTTTTGAGTATTGCGCTCCATCACCATGACGTGGGCGCGGTCGTACGTCTTGTCGGCGAATTCCATGGTGGTTTCGTCATGGTTTGCGGTGCCGATAAACCACACGTTGGGAGGAACAATGATTTTTTCATTTTGGAGGTATTTGGGCCAACGGTCTGATTCCATAGTTTCTTTGGGCATTCCCGAAAGCAGCTCAACTGTTAGGGGATCAAATATGGAGCTATTTGCTTGCTCCATTGCTGAAATGAAGTCTGCAAAATATTGTTCGGGATGTGACAAGTTCATTTCGTCGAGAATTAGGAAAAATAGGCGGTTTTTGAACTGAGGCGTAGATGCGGTATAGAGCCCCTTGGAGAAGGTTTTTTCGTAGAACTTCTTTTCGAAGGCATTGTAGTAACCCAGCAAATCCTGGTTGTCGCGCCATCCGGCCTGAACAGGGATTATGCAGCTACAGGAACCGTTATCCTTCTCTGACTTGCTACCATCGGAATTATCTCCAACGATAGAAGCGAACGCTTGTGCTAATTTGGTCTTGCCTGTTCCGCTAATACCCTGTAGTAAAATGAGGCGGCTCATGGCTAGGCCACCAACAAACAGTTGCAGAGTTTCGGGTGTATAGAAAAGGTGGGGCTGATATTGCGTCAACTGGTAGCCGACTGCATTCACGAATTCTTTAAGGTCACCGGAATTTTGGGTGAAACTGATGTATTCGCGGTTGCATCTGCTATCGATGTTCTTGAATTCAGCAAAAATGTCCTTATTCTGGTCTTTTGCGGTAAGCTCATCGAGCTCTTTACGCAACTGGTTTTGCGCTTCTTTGAGAGCCGCGTTGTGCGTTTCCAAAGTTTTATTTAAAGCAATTAAACCTTCTGTGTCTACAATTTTTCTTCGATAATCCATTACCTGTTTAGAGAGCGCATTCTTTTCGGCGATGGCTGATTCGCATTGGTCTTTGAAACTCTGCAAAGCATCTTCCATCTCCTGCTGGTGTTCCGGGCTCCAGGCAGAATTAAGTTCCAACTTGAGAGTTGCATTTTTATTGCGAAGATTGTTTATCAACTCCTTGGCCTCTTCGGCACTCATCCCATCGAGCTGTGACTTGATATCCTTGTAGCTCTTTAATTGCTTTTGCAGGTTCTTATTTTCTTCATTTAAGTCTTTAATTTGATTTTCAAAGGCTTCTTTCTTTTGTGTAAGTCTATTTTCATAATCACGCTGAATATCTTCCCTGATTTCATCAAATGCCTTTTTCCTGTTTTCATATTCCGTTTTCTCAAGAATGCATTTTTCTTGCTCTTTGCTTAAAGAGGCGAGTTTGTTTTTGTAATCTTCAGATTGCTTTTGCAGCGAGTTTCTTGTTGATTCCAGATCTTTATTGAGTTTTTCGGTAATCTCATTTTTCCATTTGGTCTCGTTTGCGATAAAGCCTGCATCGGCTTCGGCTTCTCTTTGCTTAATCTGAGCTTTAAGCCCTTCTAGGCGTTCGTCTTCTTTTTTGTTTGCGTCTTCTTTTATCTGAGCCTTGCCTTCTCTGTCAGCGATTTCATTTTCGTTTTCTTTTGCTTTGCGTTCTCTTTCGGTAACTTCGTCTTCACGTTCTTTGACTTTATCTTCTCTACCCTTTAATTCGCCGTCTTTGGCTTCTTGCTCGTTAGCTGTTTTCCCTAATTCTGCAATTTTAGAGTCATAATCAGTCTTGGCGTTGTCACAATCTTTCTTGGCTATCTTGTACAAGTCAATTAAATTGTTGAGCTCTGTTTGCAAAGCATTAAGAGTTTCTTTTTCTTCATCGGACAGTTTGTTCTCTAAAGGGATTATTTTTTTGATTTTATCCAGTATAGAATCCTTGGACACTTTGATTTCCGGCGAAGTGCCATCGGGACTAGAAACGACAGGCGCACTTTCGACGGTGGTCTTTACCGGGGAAAAAATACTTTTCACATCGGCCGCGCTTATGGGTTCACGACGCTGCGGAGTAGAGGGCTGGTACTTGTTCTTATTTTTGTTTTTCTTGCTCATTTGTAGGCCTCGTGTAAAATATTCAACTGTTTTTCAATTCTGTTGTAAATGTCATTGTAGGGATACGGAATGGTTTTTCTGTTCGCGTTAAAATGGTCGTAGATGTTGCGCGTGTCTACCAGTTCAAGAATGAATTTAAGGTCATCGCTCAATGATTTATTTTTTACCAGTCTTGCCGTAAACCAAGCTAGTGAGTTTTGGGGATGATAAAGGTAAAAGATAAGATGCCTAATGAGTAGCGATTTTAGTGAGGGTTTCAATCGAGTCATGTTCCCCCATACATCATCATTTGTTAATTTTTTCTTAATGTTTTCATCCAGCTTTAGATTGCGTATCTTTAGGCCGCCTTCCAAATAGTAATGACGGTCTTGATCTTTTTTGAATGCAACCTTTTTGAGTTCGTCATTAAAGGGCGTATTCCTTGTCCTAAGGATGCTTTCGTACATATTTTGCATTCTAGTAAGGAATGCGTCGCCTAGATCAAACGAGTTGTCTGTATCGTCGGCAAGAATGTCTTTTAAAACAAAGAATCTGCAAATTTCAATAATAATGTCTTCCTCAAAATGTGGATATCTGCCTTGAATACGGTCTTGAAGCGTAATGGGAATCTCTATTGATTTAATTCCTAAAAAAGCTCCCATTTTTTCATTCTGTTCTAGGGCTGTATCTAGTTCGTTTTTGAGGAACTCCATTGGAATTTTGGATTGTTCTTCTAGCATGTCGATGCATTGAAAGTCTTCGCCTTCAGAAATCTTTTTGACCTGGACAAGCAGAAAATTGCATATATCAGGTTCTTGGTTCCGCTTCTCAATAGAAATTATTTTATCGGGTTGTTCAATGTAGCTTGACTTTATGTCATTGTAGTCGGACAAGGCAATATCGCAGTCAATTTGCTGGTATTCCTTCCACATATTGTAAATGTCTTCTTCCGAAATGTCTGTTGAGTTTTCTCTAATTTTGTTGGTGCGTGGGTACACAACAAACGGCTTGATGTTGCAGGGCATGCCCTTGGACCCGCCGGCAATTGTGATTCCTTTTTCGTTTTGTTGGTAATCAATGGACGTGAGTTCCCCATTCATTAAGGGGTGAGGAATTAATTGTCCCGTCAACATAGATTGTAGCACTACGATTCGCTTCTTCTTGATTTTGGTCTCTGTACTGGAGACGACTTCTGGTATGTGCCACTTGTCAATCCCTTTTGTGACGTTCTGCTTGAGGTCGTGTTCAAGAATGTAACGAATTAGGGCTTCATCCAGGTTGGTCAATTCGTGGAGTTCTTGAACAGTCTTGTCTCCGGTCAGGAGAAAGTTTATGATCAGATCCGAAAAAAAGTTTTCGGGGATATTTGCTTCTGCTACCAGAATATCCCATACAACGACAGGCAAGGTGAAATAATCTCCCTTGGAGAGTTCACTTGAATTGCAAAATAAATTAGCAATTTCCATATTATTTTTCCTCGTCTGCAAGTTTAATAAATTCTTTTAATGCGGGAACTTCCTCTTGTGCTTTTTCTGTTTCATACATTTTTCTATTTCCTACAACCACGAGAAGTTTCTTTTGACGCGAAAATGCGACGTTCAGGCGGTTTTCCGATTTTAGGAACCCGAAGATGTTTCTGTCGTTGCTACGAACGACGGAGAAGAACACGATATCGAATTGTCGACCTTGGAAGGCGTCGATAGATCCGATTTCTAGTTGTTTGCTGTCAATTTTTTTCTTGAGTTCTGCGTCTGACTTAGCAATTTTATCAATGAGTCGTGTTTGTGCACTGTATGAGGCAATAACACCAATAGTTTCGTCAGTTTCCTTGATAATTTCCTTTATGCGCTTAATAATTAGCTCAGCTTCAGCCTCGTTCGTTTTGCTTATTTTTCCAGATTCCTTGCTATCGACATTTTCCCAAACCGCACACTTGCAATCTCCATTTTTCTTAGTGTATCTTGAAACATGATGAATGCAGTCATTGGGATTTTTGCCGGTTTGAATATGTGTCTCGTCTCCGTAAAAATTTCGACTTACAAAGTCGCTTAGTTTTTGCGGCATACGATATTGAGTGTCGAGAGTTACCGTGCGTACAATGCCATCATTTCGTTCTGTTTTTAAATAATCCCATAAAGATTCGAATAGAGACTTTTCCATAAAGCCCTTCAATTCTTCGAACCGTTCCCTAGAATCATTGCTGGATTCCATTTGCTCTAGAATATCTTGATTAACAAGTTGGGGGAGCTGCTTGTGGTCGCCTACTAGTATAACTTTTTTTCGGGCTAAGGTGATGGGTATGAATAGATCAAGAGGATTTGCTCGAGCGGCTTCATCGATGATGACGTAATCAAACTCAAAGTTTTTCTTACCAAGAAGCCTTACAAAAGATTCACTTTTTGATTGCTGTACTGTTGCCGCATAGGTCATGGCGTAACGGAGCATCGCGTTTCTGATGGATTTGAATTTGACATTCTCCTTATAGCCGTTTAAAACAATCAGTTTTTGTAGGTCGGTTTGCCTGATGCGTTCTTTGATGTTGGGCTCGATGGTCGTGTCAATATAATTCTTTAGACTTGTGAACAGATGATTGTCAAAGGAATCCGTTGGATTGGGTACCATTTGCTCAATGCACTTGTTTCTGAGTTCTTCAATCCAGTCAAGGTCATTTTGGCTAGGATTGGAGTTCGCTAGTTTCTTTAGCTGATCATACCCTTTTTCCAGGGCGTAACAATTCAAGGAATTCTTGCGTAAATCGTAGTATTCCAACACTCGCTCGATCATTCTCTTGCCGTCGTCATTGTATCCCGTGTTGGTTGTTCTTAATCCCATTAGGCATTGGTAGAATTTATTGTTTATTTGCTTGACTTGGAATTTCTTTTTGAGTTCCTTAAGAGTATCCACTTCTGACGGAGAAAGGATGCTGTTTGTGACGGCAAGATTGATGATTTCTTGTAGTAGGTTTCGTATTTCGTAAGAAGAGCTTGCAGCGCTTAGTGCATTAAGGCTTATTTGCAATTTTTCGTATTCGATGTACTGCGAGTCGGACTGTAACTTATTTATCTGTTCGTCAATTTTTTTTGCGGTATCTTCTTGCCATTTCTGGAGTCCTCTGAAGATTTGTTCCTTGTCCTTTTGTTCACCATAAAAGCGAAATACGGGAAGTCCCCAAATTGAGCTTCCGTCAGCCACATTATCAACAGCTACATGTTGGAAACCTGTCAGCAATATGCTAGGCATTTTTTCGGGATGCTTTGGGTCTATCGATTGTAGATATTTTTGTAATGCGTTGATAACGCTGGTCTTTCCTGTTCCGGGAGGTCCTTGGATAAGGGCTATGTCAGGTGTGCTCAGACAAACCTTTAGTGCTCTTTTTTGTGCTTCATAGGGTTTTCTGTTACCGAATGCCGCTTCAATTTTTAGGTCATTCAGCCTTTTGGGAATGGCTGCGGAACCGAAGGCGGGAAGCGTCGTTTTATTTAAAATGTCTGTAATAGATGCAATGGGAATGTTGCGTGTTCGGATATTTTCTAGTGCTGCTGTTCTGCGGTTGGATGCTATAGACCATGGTTTAAAATCTATGGCGAATCCCTCAAGTTCTAGCTTTTCGCTATTGTCATATTTAGGTTTTCTTTCGCCCCATTTCCAGGAAACTGTTCTTGTTTTCTCGTCAATCCGTTCGTCGCAAATATTGTAACTCTTACGTTTCGAGAAAACGTAGATGGAATAAGAATTCTTTTGATTGGCGTTCAGCTGATCGTATATGTTCTTGAAATTTTCTATTTCTTCGGATTTGTTTTGAAGTGTTGCGCTACAGTTTTCTCCTTTGGCTGTTATCTTTTCGATGCGAAGGATGCCAGACTGGATTTTATAATCTTCCAGCATCTTTGCGTCAACCTGATTATACTTTTCCCAAAGGTTTATGATGGAGTTTGGGTCTGCTGCTTGCTTAGCTAACTGTGCATTCAAAATGGGATCGCTTACGATGACTTCTTGTTCTGATACGAATCGAATGTGTGCAATCCCTTTTTGTACATTCAATTTTTTTTGAGGAGACTTTTTTAGATTGCTGACAAAGAGATACTCCTTGCCATCTACCTTCTTACTTTCGATATTTGCAACATAATTGCATCCGAGCCATCCTCCTTCCAAATTTGACGTATTGCTCAGAATTCTAAAAAATAAGTACGAATTTTCAGTGGTTTGGAAAAGAAACTCTTTTTTGAACCATTCAAGTGCCTGTTCTGTTTCTTTAAAACCATGTTTCTTAGTGACTTCTATGAGCCTGTAGGTTGGAATGACGATGCAGCATGTCTGTTCGGTGTTTCCTATAATGGTCGGTCCGCCAAAATCCCACTTGTTTAGGGTCACCTCGTATTTTTTTTCTGCTTGTTTTACGGAATCTACAATGTAGAGTGACTCCTGATTGTATGGATGTGAATTTTGTGGCCAGAATATCCTTTCTGGATGATTGTAGTTTTTGAAATATCCGCTTGGGGTGAATTCCAAAACATCGTGTTTGGCGATTTCGAATTTTCCGTCATTGTCAAATATGGCGTCTATGACTTGTGCCGAAGAATTGCATGCAATGATATTCAGTTGCTCGTTATTCATTCTTCACCCCAGTATTTGAATAGGATGACGCTCCTGAATTTCAAGGGATCGTTTTCTTTGGAATCATCATGTATAATGTTTGTTCGTGTGTATTCGGGGAAAAGAATTTGGTACTGTTTGCCTTCCTTGACGTCGATAAGGAGGGATATCCCCTTTTTTAGGGTGCAGCTTTTCGTGGTTTTTTCTTTGGGGATGTTTAATGTAACCTTCAGCTCCTTCTGATCGGTCAGTAGTATGCTCAGTTGCTGCTTGGATACGTTGAATGATGCTTCGATGTTGGCCGATTTGGTTTCTGCTATGGGAATGTTCATTAGGGTGGATGTATCCTCTAGCAGATACGCGGGATGGCTGAAACCTGTGTCTTGAATTTTGTTCCCTGCAAGAATGGTATTGAGTATAAGAATATATGGAGTATGTGATTCTTTGTCGCAAAACGGACATTCATGCTTCTTGCTGACTTTGATATAATGCTTTCCGCAATTCTTGCATTTCATAAAAGATGTTTCGCCTATTCGAAGCGTCTCAATCCATTCAAATAGGGCGGGCCTTGTCAAAAAACTTTTTTCACCGGAAAAAGTCCTTTTGAAAAGACTCTGTAGCATTTCTGTTTCCAAAAGATTGCGGAGAGCCGATGATTTGCCTGTGTTGTCTTTGTCCATGTCGTCAATAAAGGGAAGATCCGATTCCTCCTCTTTTTTTCCCATGGTGGATATTTCCATGGTTGCAGCATCGGTTACGAGTTTGCCGTGGAACGGCAACTCTTGTCGTAGAGTAAAGAATGCTATGACTGCAAAACTCCATGTGTCGCTCAAGGGCGTGTTGAACTTATGTTCTCTTACAACTTCAGGAGCGGAGAATCCTTTGAATGCAATAGAATCGTTGAAGTCGGCGGCAATGACCATGTTGTCACAGTCAATTAATTGAACTTCATTATATTCTGTATTGCTTGAAATAAAAACATTATTAGGATTTAAGTCTCCGTAACAGTATCCTACGGAATGAATTTGTTCAAGAATTTCAGCAAGCTTCCGCAAAAGTGTGTAGATGCGGCGGATGCCACCTAGTCGATCAAGATATAAAGCAAATGATTCGTTTTTTTTGCATTGAAGACTGCTTAACGAAACCATGTCTTCCATTAGTTCCATGACGTAACCATAGAAGATTTTGCCTCCTTTTTCTATAGGCTTGATTTCGTTTAGAGGCTTTGCGATATAGTCGGGCAAATCGATTCTAGAACGAAGATTCCTGTAGCGTCTATAGACTGTTTCCTGATTGAAGCCTTTTGAAGTGTAGCTCAGTTTGACGAGTAAGTTAGTCCGCTGGGTCTTATATACGGCTCCTTGGCCACCTTCACCGATGCATTCTTTTAGTTCGAAAATGCCTGCACTTTCGGTTTCAACATTAGTGATTTTATTTTGCTTTACAATTTCGTCTGTAAACATAATTAGTCACCTTCGTTCAATGACGACGATTGTCTTATCGTCTATGTGGTGTTGGGTTGGCCAATGAATCAATTCGTTTGTAAGTTCTTTTTGCGCTTGTTTTTTTGAACTTTTGAGAAAAATATCAAATGTGGAAACAAAATTTTCGATTGCCTCTGGTAAAATATCTTCGCTAATGCCGTCGGTCATCATGAGTAGTCGATCTTTTGATGAGGATAGGTCAATTTTGTTCATTCGCCAAAGGGGAGAAATGTCATAGTTTCCCATAGCGGATGTTTCATTGCCGAAACCATTTTTATTATCTGCGAATACGTTGATTTTTTCATTGTGTTTTACAAGAGTCATTCCGTCGCCCAATTGGGCCAACCATCCCTTACCTTTGCTATTTATGATAGCTAGTTGGCAAGTGCTGCCGCACTTGTCTGCTCCATACTTGCGCGAATACATCAACCAATGACAATGCAGTAATCTTAGAAAATCTGTAAGATCGTGTGGCTTGATTTGATTCCATTCTTTAAAGCATGGAGTGAATAGCTTGCATAAAGTTTTTGCCCCGTAATCGCTGTGGGCGTGGGAGCCTAAACCGTCACAGACCATCACTAAAAGAAATTTACCAACAAAGCCGATGAACGTACTGTCTTGGTTTGGAATGTTCTCTCTGATGTGTCCGGGACCACGTGCTGAGGCTTGGATATATTTCCATTTGCAACGAGTGAAAAATTCTGTAAGCAAATTTAGTCCTCGTCAAATAGCTCTTTAACGTTTTCAGAAAGGCTGATGATATCGTTTGGGGCTATTTCGCCTGGCTTGGCGGATTGGGAACTTTTGATTGCGGACATGGTAACGCATTTGAAAAATTTTTGTATTTCAATGGCGTTGTTCGCCTTAAAAATGGGCATTTCTTCGTTGTTTACGAACTTTTTCAGCATGCTTTCGTCTGCGTCCGCGCCAATGGCGAGGGCGAGTCGATTTGCTTTTTTACTTCTTTCGTTATTAAGAAGCCTATCTAATGGTTGTTGCCAAAGGTCGTTAGGCATTCCGTCGGATGCTAAAACGATGAAAGGACGATATGCGCGGGAAGGGTAGATTTCTCTATTTTCTAGCAAATCAACAAGGCTAGTCAAAGCTTTGCCGAGAGGTGTGTCGCCTATAGCTTGCATTTTGTTAATGACGTTCATTTTAGAAGGATCATTGGCTATTTCACTAGCTGATTGTGGTTCCAAAATGATGTTTGCGGCTTGGTTGCCGAACGTTATGATTGAAACGTATATTTCAGCTTCTAGAGCTGACGATGAAGCGTCTTTGAATGAACTGATCATGTTATTCAAAGCGTGCTTTAACGAATCTAATTTTCCGATTTCATTCATACTGCCACTTACGTCCGCAAGAATGATTACGGGAAGTGGACGAGATTGGATGCTTACGACGGTATCGAATACACTCATGATATACTCCTTTGTGTGACTATATACATTTTTTACAAACGATGTATGCGGTTAAATGTGTTTTCTTTGGAAGTCTGTGCAAAAATTGTGCCAAGTTTATGAATGTGGTTTTTGTAGCGTTTTTCGTGTTTTAAATATCAAGAATGCGAAAAGTTTTTCTTATTTATATAAAAATTTTTCGTATATTCCAATTGATATGAAAACGAAAATCACATTGCTTACTTGGATGGCCGTCAATAATGATCCTAGTGCTTTAGAGTCTTTATTGAAAAAGTTGGGTCAGAAATATGACGTTGAAAAGGTTATATACCTTTATCAAAAAGAATATGTGGAAAAGTTGAAAGAAGTACAACCGCTTAGTTCAGCTATAAATCCGGTAGAGGTGAATGTCAAGAATCCGACTGCACATAAAGAGATTTATGAGATTATAAAGCGAGAAATTCTCCCGATGGTGAATGATGAACCAAATTTGTTCATCAATGTCTCTTCGGGTACGCCGGCGATGCATGCTGTTTGGATTATTTTATATGCTGGAGGCGTTTTCCCTGAAGGAACACAATTACTGTCCTCACAAATAAATCGAAAGACGGGAGCAACGACTTGTGACAAGGTTGATTTCCCGATTGATACGTATTTAAGTGAACTCCGTCGATATGAAAGGGAAAACCCGAAAGAGGCTATTTATAAACCTGAGTCTGTAAAATCAGAAGCTCGTAAAAAGGCTTTAGAGCAAATTCGTGTTTTCGCGAGCGTTCAAGGCGTGCCGATGCTTTTGCTGGGAGAACGCGGCATTGGCAAAAGCCGTTTGGTTGAATCTGTTGTTTCTAAGATTAAGAAAAAAGAAGTGGTTTCGGTAGCCTGTGGAACGTTGGATTCTAATTTGGCTGAATCTGCGATGTTTGGTCATAAAAAAGGTTCTTTTACTGGTGCTACGGCTGACAAAAAGGGCTATTTTGGAGAGGCTGACGGTAAAATTCTTTTTCTGGATGAAATTCAGGATTTGCCGAAAGGTGTACAACGCAAGTTGCTTCGAACATTGCAAGACAAAAAACATCGCTATCGCATTTTGGGCGATGACAAGGAATCTACGGCGGATGTGGAACTTGTCTGTGCATCAAATTTGACAGAAAAGGAACTTCGTCAAAAACTGGATCCTGATTTTTATGATCGAATTAGCTTCTATACCGTGAATATACCGCCTTTGCGGGAATGTCGTGAAGATATTGTGGGGGACTGGAATGAAGTGTGGAAGACAGTCCGGTTGGATAGCTCTCCTAAGGACGCTCCCATGGATAAGTATCTTGAAAAATATTTTAGGACTTCCAGGTTGTCTGGAAATTTCCGAACATTGCAGTCGGTTGCTTACCAGTTTATAGCATGGAATGGCAAAAAGACGATTGCGGAAATCCTGAAAGATCTTCCTGCGGATGACTCTTCGAATGGAACTTTTGATATTGGGGAATTTTCAGAATTCCAAAACTTGACTTGGAAAGAGGCTACCAAGCTTTTCCAGCAAAAACTTGCTGAGTATTCGTGCGAAAAATATGGAACTCAAGAAGCTGCGGCTCAAAAGCTTGATTGTACCTCAAAGACTTTGCAAAATGCGATGAAGTGAAGTTAATGCGCTACGTCACCTGATCATAAACACAGCATAAAGTGGGACAGACTTGATTCCGTTTTCAATGCCGAAATTCTTTGCGGATATCCGGATGCTGTAGGGCGATTTGTGTTTTGAAACAAAGCTTTTGAGACTTTGTGATTTGTTGTGAGTTGACGACTTGACTTCAATGGGAATGATTTTGTTTTTTAGCCGAACGATGAAATCAATTTCGTTTTGATTGTTCTCGTTCCAGTAATACGTTTCTAGATGGTTGGCTTTTAATTGCGTATAAACGTAATTTTCAACAAGACCGCCTTTGAAGTCGTTGAATAACGGATTCTCGTAGACGACGTCATCGTACGTGGCGTTTTGCGATGCACAACACAGGCCAACGTCGCTCATGTACAGCTTAAAATCAGAGTCGGATGCGTTTGCCTTGAACGGTAATGCCATATGCTCGAGGCGGGCAACTTTAGATGCGATTCCGGCAAGGGTAATCCATTCGAGTGCGTTTTCAAATTCGCTAGCTCGTGCGCCGGGCTTTAATCCTCTGTATTGGAATTTCTTGTTTTCCTTAGCGAGTTGTTTTCCTATGCTTGCGTAGACGAGTCGGGTCTTGGCAATTTCGCTTTGCTTGTTGTATTTGCTCATGTCATTTTGATAAGCCGCGAGAATGTCGTTCTTGATGATGTCCGTTTGGAGAGGATTATGATTTTGAACAAAGTTGCTGACTGCGGCGGGCATGCCTCCGACAAAAAGATATTCCCTATAGGCTTCTAAAGCCTTTTTGTGCAAAGCTTCTTCGAGCGGCTTGTTTTTTGCATAGCATTCCTTGATTTGCTCAAGGAGAAAATTTTCTTCGCGTGCGGTTAAAAATTCTTCGAAATCCAGCGGGTGCATATCTATGATTTCAACCTTGCCGACAGGGAAGGAATACTGGTTTCGATTGACGGCAACTCCGAGGAGCGACCCCAATGCAATGATGTGGATGTCCGGAGCTTCTTCGCAAAAATATTTGAGCGATGTGAGCGCTTCGGGGCAGGCCTGCACTTCGTCGAAAATGACGAGAGTTTCGCGAGGAATCACTTTTTTTTGCTTGATGGCGGACAGTCTAGGCAAAATGTGGCTTGGTGCCAAGTTTGAAAAAATGGAGGAAAGGTCGGGGTCTCGTTCGAAGTTGCAGTAAATCACGTCGGAGTAATATTTTGCCCCGAATTCGGTGACGGAGTATGTTTTCCCGGTCTGGCGTGCCCCTTGGAGAATCAGTGGCTTGCGTGACGGAGAATTCTTCCATTCAATCAATTTTTCGATGATTTTGCGTTCCATATTAAAAATATACATTAAAAAGTGTTAATTTTATGTGTGAATTTACATTTTTTAGTGCTTTGGGTTCGTTCTTAGCAGATTTGCGGAATGTTTTAAGCAACACAAGAATTCTAAGGGTTGAATGGTTTTCCACATCAATAAAAGTTTGTTTTCTATATTCTTTCACGCTGATAATTAATCCTGCTGACAGCGTATTCGATTCGGGCAGGAAGTTTCACTATCTGCTTGAGGTCGTCTCCCTTTGCGAAATTGACGCTTTGCAAATCGAGACAGTTGCCCTGTGGGGAACCGGCCCCGTGGCTATCAACGTAGAGCACCGTCTGCAAACGCGGACGTAAAAACCATGTCGTAAACTGGTTTGCAAACGATTGCCGATAATAATCGGCAGCGTTAGAAGTGCTCTAAGATTGTCCGGTAATTGTTTGTGAACTGCAATTTAAAATAAGGTGATAGAGAATTCTCGGTCGCCTATTCGCCGCTTGTCGGCAAAAGGATATTTAGTGAATAGAGAACAGTACGCAAACATGCTCAAGGACATCTGCGAAACGCATAAGCAGGGAGGCGATGTCCCGGAGTGTATCGCAAAATACAAGGAACGTTACAAGTATGTCTACATTTATAACGACAACATTTTCAAGATGCTTTTCGGCACTCCTGAAAACGAGTCGATCACGGTAGATTTTTTGAATGCGGTCCTTTGCCTTCATGGAAGCGATTGCCTGGAGCATCTCGACTTTGTAAATCCGGCGGAGCCCGGGGCGTTTAGCAAGAGCATTACATCGGACGTTGTAATGACCGCGCAAAGCCTGGAACGGATTGTGCTGGAGGTGCAACACATTGAAGACGAAAGCTTTAGAGGTCGCCTCGTGTTTTATGCCGCAAAGCATACGGTTGCAAGTCTCGTGAAGGGACAGGGATATAATTTGCGCAATCTGAATTTGATCAGCTTGCAAATGTTTGACGCTTTCCCGGAATCGAGAAACTATTTGCACACGGTCCGACTCAAAAATCAGGAGAACAAGGATTTTTACAAGAAGCAGACGTTTACGCTTGTCGAAATCCCGAAATTTTTGAAGGGCAAATACGATGCAGACAATAGCATGTTGGCTCAATGGCTTCGAGTCATTGACGGTATGAATCGGGAATGTCCCGTGGCGGTGTCGGATGACTCGCCGTTTGCTCGATTGCAGGAAAAAGCCAGATTGAGTATATTTACGGAAGAATTTCTGGTAAGTGAGGCTGTCAAAATGGCTGATCGTGAATATGAACTTTACGTTGAAAAGAAACATGCCCGTGCTGAAGGCCTTGAAGAAGGTCGTGCCGCGGGTCGGGTAGAAGGCCGTGCAGAAGGTCGCGCAGAAGGTCGTGCAGAAGGCTTGGTGGAAGGCCGTGCTGATGAACGTCGTGAAATGGCGAAAGCCATGCTTGCCGATGGCGATTCTGTAGAAAAGGTTGCGCGAATTTCGAAGCTTTCAGAAGAGGATGTCCTTTCCTTGAAAGCTAGCCTTGGTCGATAATTTCGCAACAGGTCTTCACAAAGTTCAATAACGTTGCCCGTCTTCGAGGAGGCGGGCATTTTCTGTTTTTTCTAGCGTTTGGATGTTGACATAGTTGTCAATAATCAGCACCGACTTCTTCGCCATGCCGTAAATCTGCGCGTAAGCGACGTCCGCCTCCAGCTTGTGGCCGTTCAGAATCAGGAAGTGCCTGAAAAACGAAGGATCAACGAAATTTTCCATGACCATCCGGAGGTCCACATTGATTTTTCCCAAATCGCTCCGGATATCGCGAACTTCGCCGGAAAGCTCCTTTACTTCAGCGGAAACCGTTGCGATTTCGCGCGTGTTTTGAACAGTCTGTGCTGCAATCTGGGCAATTCCCGCTGTCCCGAGCAATTGATGGTTTTCAGCAACGATATAGTCCTTCATCTGCTTGAAAAGGCGAATCAAAGCCTTGCTTTGAGCAGTCGCCCGTTCGCCCTTGAGCACAGTCATAAGCATGTAGATGCCCTGTTCGGTAAAAACGTAGGGACTGGTTTTTGAGTATTTTCCCTGTTCTAGGGTCAAAAATTTTGACCCTAGAATTTCGCGATATTCCGTCCTCGTCAACTGAAACCGGAAATCGTCATCGAATTTTTCGATATTATTCTTGACCTGCTGATTGAATGCTTTGGTCGTATACCCGTAAATCTCGGCAAAGTCGGCATCGAGCATCACCTTGACCCCGCGAATGGTGTATATCCGCGATTTCAGCAGGGTTTCGTCGATGAGTGGGAACTCTGCGACGGCCAATTTATCAGTTTTTCTTGCCATAATAATCCTCTACTCGCACGGCATGTGCGAACGTTAAAAACGATTTTAATTGCGTCTGCATTGCGGACGCAATTAGGGTTTGTTTATATTTGGGATGCTCTTGCGGTGCTGTTGGCGAGGGTCTTCCCCGGCGTTACCTGGCGCGGCTTTCGCCACACACTCGAATAGGTCGTGTTCCTATCAGCTATCCAACAACATCAACAAAAAGGTTGATGAACCCCACTGCGGATGCACGTACGGGCCGCAAGGCCTATGCCGACTGTCGCAGGGATTGTCGTAATACGGGGATAAATGTACAAAGAGGCCAGCGGAAAGTCAACACGCGCGCTATTTTTCGATGGCTTTCCATCCGCAATTTTTGCGAAGATCTTCGTCTTCCCATATTTCATGGGACCATATGTAAAAGACTTCGCATTTGGCTTCGTCAACAATCTTTCGGATTGCTCGGTAATCGTCTTTGTCGCCTTCTTTTGATTTGTCTACGACATCACGTTCCAGCGCGAGTATCAGGCAATGTGGCGTTTCTGCAGGCTGGAATACGCGGCCCACTAGCGCACGGAAATGGCGGTCAACAAAATCCTGGAGCCGTTCGGCATAATCGGGTTTTTGCCAGTCCGGCAAATATATGGCCCAGAAATAATACTTATCTCTAAGTAAATTCAAAAAATTCTTTCGGAACTTCTCTCGGGCATCGCGTTTGAATTCATCTCGCAAGGACGAACGTTTGGATGTGTACGCCTTGAGCACATACAAGAAGTTCACGTTGTACACTTGCAATAAAAGCGTGTCACGGTCAAAGAGGCGGTTCTCGAAATGACGATTGCGCAGGTTCCAAAGAGACTGTCCTTTATTGGAACCGATTGGATTGCCCTCATCGTCTATGAGCTGATAGCTATTAGAATCTTCTTCGTTCTTTATCAACTCTTCCGATATGTCGTTTCTGAAATAGGGCTCACGAAACTGCGGCGATTCCTTATCGCCATCGCTATTCGGCAGATACCCGCGGATAAAGAAGTTCGGCGTAACGCTGTAGCCTTCAGTCAGCTCATCGCGATAAAGCAAGCCTTTGAAACTGTTCCCATTGTCCAGTAGTTCGCCAATGTTGTACTGAATGATGTTCTTCGCATAGGTGAATTGCTTGTATATGGAGGAACCCTCAATCTTTTTGCCATCGCTATAGTATTTGCTATCGCCAATGAACCAGATTTTCTGTTCTTCATCGGCAAATATGAGCTGGCGGTCTTTGTATAAATGATCGATGATTTTGCCGTCTTTCTGGTCCTTCAAATATTTCATGCCATTGGGCAAGTCATCCCCCACCAGCTTGTCGATCATCGCCTCGAATACGTTGTTGTACTTGCTCGTGAGCAGGTATTCGCTGCTGTAATCGCTTGCGCTGAAGTTGCCGCCCCACTCTAAGAACGCTTTCACGATGTTGTAGAGTTTCAGGAACTTGTCGGCAAAATACTTGTGCTTTATGCGGCTCAGTTCCACGAGGCCGCGGTGCCCCAGCAAGCGACGGAATTCATTCACGCGCATGGGGGCGTAGAATTCGGAATGCGGCATCTTGAAGCCGAAAGTCTCTTCGATGTAGTGCATCGCCGAAAAGTACAGCACCAGCAGGCGGTCGTCCAGGTCGAAAACTTTTTTCTTGTTTTCCAGCTCCATGTAGATGGGCGCGTCACCTTGCATAAACGGCTGCGTGTGTGCCACCGTGCGGCGCCAGTCAATGCGGTTGTTGCCGCTGTGCTTGTTCTTGGCCGTGAACACAAACAGGTTCTTGTTTTCGGTGTAGAACAGCTTCATCGCATTCATCACGTCGATGAGAGTCGGGGCTGCGGCATCGCTACCGAAACGGTGGACGTTCGGAGATTCTATAGCTCTGTCATTCGGATGCAGTTTCTGGTATTGCGCAATCGAGGAGCAGACCCACATCGAAAGGTTCGCGAGAAAATCCTTGGGTGCATTTTCAAGAGTGAAATTGGCGTCACCTTTTACTTCTTTGCCGAACGCCCTGACGCCATCTTCCAAGAACACCTTGGGCAGCACGAAAACGATTTTGTCGTCAGAATCCTTCGCTGTGCCCTTTGCGGACTTGTTATAAAGATACCCTACGCCGTCTAGTACAAACTCGCCGGATTTTCTTTTTGTAACAAAACCCTTCGGCAAGTCCCAATTACCGCCCTTCTTTTCTAGCGGAAGGACGCTTTGCAGGAATTTTTCGCTATAGGCGAACTGTTCGAACAGGAAAATCATTTATTATCCGACAATTTCCCAATAGCCGTTTTTGTCTGCGCCGTTGCGTTTCAGCATGCCTGCTTCTTGAAGCTTCTTTACATTTGCCGCAATGCTCTTGCGCGAAATGCCTATTTTTTTGGAAAGTTCGTCCAAAGTGACATGAGGATTCTTCTTGACGGCTTCCAGAATTTTCTTCTGATTTACAGTCACCTTTACAGTCACCTTTACAGTCACCTTTACAGTCACCCTCTTTTCGTTTTGGACGATTTCTTCAGCAGCCTTCAAAATCAACAAGAGCAGGAATTCAACAAAGGCGGTGCTGTCGGCTGTTGCATCGCAAGCTCTTAGCACCCTATAATATTTCGCTTGATTTTTCTGGATTAGAGATTCAACCGGAATCCACGCAAAAACTTTTTTCCAGTCCTTTAGAATTGCGCTCTGCCACAAGCGACCCAGGCGTCCGTTTCCATCTTGGAACGGGTGTATAAATTCAAACTCGTAATGAAAGACGCAAGACTTTACCAACGGGTGGATATCTGTCCTTTTCACCCACCTGAACAGGTCTTTCATTAGCGCCGGAACGCTGCTCGCCGGCGGTGCGACGTGGACCACGTTTTGCCCATTGAATATGCCCACTCCGCCACTGCGGTATCTACCATTGTTGCGAACCAAATCTTTCATCATGAGGGCGTGGGCACGCAATAGATCTTTTTCTTTTGTTGAGTCCAATGACAATAGCAAATCGTATGCCTGGATGGCATTTTTTACTTCTTGAATTTCATTCGGAGCACCAAGAACCCGCTTGCCATTTATGATTGCAGTGATCTGCTCAAGACTCAGCGAGTTGTTCTCTATCGCCAGTGTCGAGTGTATAGTCTTGATACGACTTTCCCTGCGGAGCTCGACATGGTGGGCACTAGATTCCAAGGAATTGATTTCGCCTATTTTTTCGGATATCTTTGAGATAAGGTCGATTATTTTTGGCGTGATTTCAAAGGGAGGGACGTACATATATTACCCCTCTTCTTTTAATAATTCGTCCAAGAACAGCTTTAAAAGGTCCTTTTTCTTGTAAAGGTCCTGGAAAGTAAAGAAATCTTCCTTGTCATTGATTTTTGCACGGAAGAATGAGCCGTTCTTGTGTTCGTCCTTGCAGACTTCGTTCCAAAGGTAGAACATCACCTTGCCGAGGAACCGTTCCTTAGAAATGACATTGCCGCTATCGGGCTTGATGAAGAATTCGCCGAGTTGCTTGTCTTCGGATTCGGTGAGATCCAGAATCTTATCATTGACGGTTTCGACAAAATTTTTCCAAAGATAATTCTTCCCGTTAGCGTCAGGAATGTCTATTTCGTACTTGGCAGCTTCTTTTTCATTTCCTTCTTCGTCCGTAAACGAAATCGGCACATACTCCCAATCAAAGCGACGCTTGAACGCACTATCCATGGGGAACAGCGACTGGTCGCTGGTGTTCATGGTGGCGAGAATGTTCAAGTTCGGCGGAAGGGCAATACTTCTTTCGGAAACAGGGTGTATTACTTTACCATCTTTTTCATAACTAAAGCCGATATAGTCGCTCCAAACGGTTTGCAATCCATCCTTTGAATCCTTTTTTAGCCAATCAGCAAAATCACTATCAATATCGATGCTGTAATCAGAAAAACCTTTGCCATTCCTATCGAGCAATTGGAAAATATCTCCGAAAATCTGGGCGCAGTTCCCGCGGTTGATTTCTTCGATAACGAGATAGACTTGAATATCTTTCCCGCTGTCATTCTGGAGGGGCGAAGCCCCGATAGAATCACGGGAATCTCTCTGCAAATACAGCTTCCAAGCCGCAGCGTAAGCCTTTGCGAAAACCTGCGGAACAAAGGAATAGGTGATTTTATCCTGATAGTCGTCTTTTTTTTCTAGGCTTGTATGCGCCTACAAACTGTGCGTAATCGTAATCCGGGTGAAATGTGGTGCGAAACTTGCGTTCAAACTTGTATTCTTTAAGGAATTTTATGTAAGCCTGAAGTGCGCTATGTTCAGGGTTGCTGACATTATCTTCTGAATCGACTTCAGAAAGTTTTTCTTCTAACTAGTTGACCCTTAAAAAGTCACTTCGCGAGCGCAGGATAAGGAGGTTCGCCGTTTTTATTCACCCCTTCCCGGCAAAGGAAGCAACAGTATAGCCATTCCAACAGGACAAAAAAGCGCCTCATGGCCCTCTTGAAGTTGAACGCCGCTGCTGCAAGCTTTGCATTGAGCATGTCGCCAAAGATTCCCTTGTAGAAATTTCTACCCATACGGTGGTCGCTTTTCAGGTGGCCGTTGATAGGCTCGATGCCTGCCCTCTTGCAAAAAAGCTTGTGAGCCTTTTCCTTCTGGTAGTAAGTCGCGTTTTTCTTCGGGACGTCCGGTATCACGATCTTTGTCGTTCCGGATTCCTTTTGTCCGCGGTAGCCTCGGTCGCATGCGGCCTGGCTCGGCCTGAATCCAAGCATTTGTTCAACATGGTCAAGCGTATCGTCTATCGTATGTCCGTCATACTCGTCCCGGAACGAGACCGCGCCGACAATGATGCCGCTGTAGCTCCGGGCGATTGACACCTTGTTGCCGAACTCGTATTTCTTGTGTTCCTTGCCCTTGCCGATGCATTTTACTTCGGGTTCGTGAAGCGAATAGACCTTGTCCTTGTCGCATTTCTTCTGTGCCAGAACTTTTTTGAAAAGCTCGATTTTTTCTTTGTACGTGTTCAACAAGTTCTTGCTGGCGAGATTTCGCTCTAATTCACGGACGAGCCGTCCCGCGATTGTCTTCAGCCTGCGATCTGCCTTGTGAGCCTTCTTGCCGTTCTTCGGGTGATTGCGGAAACGCTGGTCACGATGGACCTTCTTCAAGGTTCTCTTGTAGGACTGTCTTTGCGGAAGATCATGCTCTTCCACGATCCTCTGTACCTGTTCTATTATCTTGTTCGCAAGTTTGGCGTCTGTAGGGAACGTGATGTTCTTTTCCTGCACGGTCGTGTCAAGAAAGACCGTGCCGCATCCTGTCGGTCCTTGTTTATCGTGGTCATCGTTGACGAGGATACTTTCCTTGAGGATCATGTCCATGCCCGCTTCGCCAATCATGTGCCGGAAGTGAACAAGTTCGCTCGGGTCGCAGGGTTGCTCCGTCGAGAAGAACCGTTCTCCGCAAAAATACTGGTAATAGGCGTTTTCCTGAAACTGCTCCACGACGGACTCGTCCGATACGTTGCGGATGTGCTTCAGGATGATGAGCCCGGTCATGAGACGGATCGGCTTGTTCGGCGCACCCATTTTGTCGTCAAACCGTTTCGAAAACTCGGTCTCGAACTTGTTCCAGTCAATCTTGTTCGCGAGAACGTAGAGGGAATGCTTGTGGTTCAACTGCTCCTCAAGGGAACAGAAAAGGCTTGTCTGTGCGTGGGATTTTGGCGGTCTGTACATAAAAAATTGCAAGGTTTTCAATCATATTTTAGAAAACCTTGCAATATTTTCACAGGGTAGAAATCAGTTTTTCCCAATAGTTATGCGGGCTGGGCGGGATTTTAAGGGACGACTAACTAGTTGACCCTTAAAAAGTCACTTCGCGAGCGCAGGATAAGGAGGTTCGCCGTTTTTATTCACCCCTTCCCGGCAAAGGAAGCAACAGTATAGCCATTCCAACAGGACAAAAAAGCGCCTCATGGCCCTCTTGAAGTTGAACGCCGCTGCTGCAAGCTTTGCATTGAGCATGTCGCCAAAGATTCCCTTGTAGAAATTTCTACCCATACGGTGGTCGCTTTTCAGGTGGCCGTTGATAGGCTCGATGCCTGCCCTCTTGCAAAAAAGCTTGTGAGCCTTTTCCTTCTGGTAGTAAGTCGCGTTTTTCTTCGGGACGTCCGGTATCACGATCTTTGTCGTTCCGGATTCCTTTTGTCCGCGGTAGCCTCGGTCGCATGCGGCCTGGCTCGGCCTGAATCCAAGCATTTGTTCAACATGGTCAAGCGTATCGTCTATCGTATGTCCGTCATACTCGTCCCGGAACGAGACCGCGCCGACAATGATGCCGCTGTAGCTCCGGGCGATTGACACCTTGTTGCCGAACTCGTATTTCTTGTGTTCCTTGCCCTTGCCGATGCATTTTACTTCGGGTTCGTGAAGCGAATAGACCTTGTCCTTGTCGCATTTCTTCTGTGCCAGAACTTTTTTGAAAAGCTCGATTTTTTCTTTGTACGTGTTCAACAAGTTCTTGCTGGCGAGATTTCGCTCTAATTCACGGACGAGCCGTCCCCCGATTGTCTTCAGCCTGCGATCTGCCTTGTGAGCCTTCTTGCCGTTCTTCGGGTGATTGCGGAAACGCTGGTCACGATGGACCTTCTTCAAGGTTCTCTTGTAGGACTGTCTTTGCGGAAGATCATGCTCTTCCACGATCCTCTGTACCTGTTCTATTATCTTGTTCGCAAGTTTGGCGTCTGTAGGGAACGTGATGTTCTTTTCCTGCACGGTCGTGTCAAGAAAGACCGTGCCGCATCCTGTCGGTCCTTGTTTATCGTGGTCGTCGTTGACGAGGATACTTTCCTTGAGGATCATGTCCATGCCCGCTTCGCCAATCATGTGCCGGAAGTGGACAAGTTCGCTCGGGTCGCAGGGTTGCTCCGTCGAGAAGAACCGTTCTCCGCAAAAATACTGGTAATAGGCGTTTTCCTGAAACTGCTCCACGACGGACTCGTCCGATACGTTGCGGATGTGCTTCAGGATGATGAGCCCGGTCATGAGACGGATCGGCTTGTTCGGCGCACCCATTTTGTCGTCAAACCGTTTCGAAAACTCGGTCTCGAACTTGTTCCAGTCAATCTTGTTCGCGAGAACGTAGAGGGAATGCTTGTGGTTCAACTGCTCCTCAAGGGAACAGAAAAGGCTTGTCTGTGCGTGGGATTTTGGCGGTCTGTACATAAAAAATTGCAAGGTTTTCAATCATATTTTAGAAAACCTTGCAATATTTTCACAGGGTAGAAATCAGTTTTTCCCAATAGTTATGCGGGCTGGGCGGGATTTTAAAGGACGACTAACTAACACAGAAAGTTCATCTACATTCCAAATGTCGCCGAATTTTTCTTTGTTGTCAAGGACCTCTGCGTAATGAGCCTTTTTCGCCGTGTCAGAATCAAGGAACAGCTGCTTTCTGATTTCACCAGGCACTTCCAAAAATATCTTCATTAGGAAGAATCGAGTTTACTTTAAAAGACTTGCCTGTGCCAGGAGCACCAAAAAGAATTAGTTGGGTTGAATTGATATTTTGTATTTTGTCATTCAAACGAGAGAATCTTTCTTCAAACAACTGCTTTAAGTTTTTTACTTCTTATTCTCCAAATTGTAAAACTTGCTTCGGTGAGAGCTCTCTATTAATATCCGCTTGGGAATATATTGTTATTTGAAAAAATTTCTCTCCATCGATTTTTTGAATGAATATCTCGCCAAAACATCTTTTTTAATTTGAAAATCAATGTCAGACATTTGTATTCAATTAATGTTAATTCGAAACATTTGGCACCTCTGCTAATTTTGTTTTGGGTATCTTTCTTCCATATATTTTTCAAGATTTTCTACAATATAAAAATTCCATAGTTCTTTTATTGTTTCATCAAAATAATCCTCAATTTTCTGATTTCGCCTTTTTAACTCTATATCTTGAGGAATTTCAATATTGTCAAACGGCACAATCTCTTGATCATTATTAATCTTACGACCAGCATTCAAGTGGTCTATTATACGATTGAACATTTTTATGAAAAATAAATATGATTTGCGAGATAATAAAATTTTTTTATTTTCTTCTATCACGAACTCCATTTTCCCATTTGTAATAAATTTGGGAAGTTCATCGTATGTAAGGGTCAGAGAGATGTAATCTCCAATGGCTCGAGTTGCCCATCCGGCACCTCCTTCAAACATGCAAAATTCACTTTGCTTGTATTTATTACTTGTCAAATAAAGAAGTAAGACATTATCTTTCAGTATATTGTCTTTGATTTGTTTTGCAAGAGCGTCCTTATTGTCGTACTGATCAACACTGTCTTCCTTTGATGTGTAAAAAATTTCTTCGTCTCTAGCGCCCCTATCTTTTAACGTATAGTAAATAAAATCAGAAATTGGTCTATCAGCTCGCGAATGTGAAATAAATAATTTATAATCATTTTTGGGAGCAACATCTCCCTTTATTTTGTTTGATAATGTTATGGACAACTCCTGTTTGGATTTTTCTGACAGACCTTTTACGTTAGAAAGCTCTTCATCCATTTCCCTTGTAAATTGCTTTTTCGCATTGTCATCTTGTTTTTCTTTTAATCTTTTTTGTTTTTCTTTTATTTTATCTGCAAGAGCAGTCCTTTTACTTATTAGATGATAGACAATGTTTGATACAATATTTTTCAACAATAAAATACGTTCGTCTTGTTCGTCTAAGCCTTGTCTATTTGATGTTGCGATATCTGGCAAATCATCATCATCAAGTATATCAAAATGAATTTCACCTTCAATATAATTTACAAAGGCCTGTGTATTATTTATGACATTTAAAAAATTTTCAATAGCAAGTTTATTTCGCACATACAATCTCAATTGGATTGGATTATAAAACTTGTCCTTAGAGAACAATGGATCATTCTTTTGTGCCGCTTCTTTATCAATTGTGCCGTGTAAACCAATCCAGCCGTTCAGCGAATATCTTTTTTTTATTTTTTCTCCATTTGCGGTTTTAAAATAATCGTCACCCTCAATCTTAATATTTTCTTTTGTTGGAGAAAATTCAGAGATTTCAATGTTATGAGGGTACGATTGATTTCCATATAGTTTGGGATAAGGAAAACGGATTATGCAATCTTTTGCATTTTTGATTTCTTTGATTATTTTAGACCGTCCATTGCTTTTATATTCGATAAAAGCCATATTTTTAAAAGCAATTTCTTTTTGTACTACTTGAAAAGAAATCTTTTGATTATTTTTATCTCTTACGCAAAGATGAATCTTCCGATTATCCATCGAATCTAAGGCAAAAATATTCGACAGCTTTCTTGCTAAAGCTGCATACGCAACTTCGCCAAGTCCTGTTAAATCTACATTCTCTAATCGTAGCGTAGTGCCGGTCTTGCACTCTCCCCATATATCAGAACAATCTAAAATTATATCATCTTTAATATTGCGCAAAAAAGGTTTTTCTTCCTTATCATTGGCATTTTCGTGAAATTGCATTTCCCATTTCGAATTAGTATCCGTAGTTTTTGATATCAAATAATATTTATCTGTCAGATACAATGCAGCCAATTTCCCTATTCCTTTTCTCCCCATTAAAAGATATCCGTCATTATATTTTTTTGCATTTACTCGTTTGTTAAAACCCACTTTTACATATGTACTAATTCCATCTCGATTCATGCCGGAGCCATCATCTATAATTTCTATAGTCGATTTGTTTTTGTTTATGCAGTTTATATAAACATAAACATTCGTTGCTCCAGCATCGAATCCATTTGCAACCAATTCTGAAATCGCGCTCCATACATTTGAGTAAAGATTTTTTCCAAGTAATTTTAGTGCAAGCCAACCAAATTCAAATTTGACATCATTTAATTTGTTCATATTCTAAATCCCTTTTAGAAATTTTTCTATTTGTTTAGACATTTCCAAAGCCAATAAAGGTGGAACAGCATTCCCTATTTGCATTGTCACATCATCTTTCCCTCCAAAAAATTTAAACCAATCTGGAAAAGACTGTATTCGCGCACCTTCTCTGGGCGACAGAGCTCTATTTTGATTATAATGAATACATCTCAATGACGATGGAGTTGATAAATTGTTTGTTATAGTAGGAGAAGGACTGCTTTCTATCAAACGACCATACGTATTGCCGTATCCAGATGTCAGTCTATATTTTTCGTCTATTTTGCCTTCATCAACTAACTTATTAAAATCATTTTTCCCCTGTCCTTGAGCTACATTTTCTATTACAGTTCGAATTTTTTCGCCATAAATACCACAATAATGTTGAGTTAGTGTATTATTACTTCCCCGCATCAATCGTTGATAATCGTTACAAGGATTTTGCGTATAGTTTTGAATGTTTTCCCCTTCATTCAATAATGGTAAATCAGAAATCGCCTGAGATACTGAGATGGGTGTTGCGTCTAACGGCTCAGGATACACCCAATCTTGTTCAATATCAGACCTTACTCCAACAATAAACACTCGTTCTCTATTCTCGGGAACACCAAAAGCTGAAGCATTTAATGTTTTACAACTGATTTTATACTTTAAATCCTTGTCTACTTTCGAAAAATGTTTTTTTATTTTATTTATTATTAAATCTCCATAATGATCAACAATAGGTTGGTTTACCGTTCTAGATTTTTTCTTTATTTTCTCGTATAAAATATTTCCATTTTCATCTTTTTTATAGAATATTTCCCGCATCGATAATATGCCCCTAACATTTTCAAATAGAAACATTTTGGGCCTAGTAACTTTTATGATTCTCAAATATTCTTTAAACATCTGAGCTTTTTCATCATAGAGTCTTTTTCCAGCAGTGCTATATGATTGACAAGGGGGGCCACCAATAATTAAATCTACCAAATTATCTCCGATTAATTGTAATATTTCTTCCGAATTTAATTCGCGAACATCTCGATTCACCATATGAATGTCAGGATAATTATCGGAAAAAGCTTGAGCAGCATTTTTATCAAATTCATTCGCAAATAGAAAATGATTTTGATTATTACGTACAAAGGAAAATCCTTTTTTTTTGTAATAAAAACCAAAGGTCAATCCACCTGCTCCTGAAAAAAGATCAATTATATTCATGAATAACTTTATTTAGAAAGAATAGTTAAGTTGTTTCAGCACGTATTCCCGATTCAACCAATAGCACATCTTTTTCACTTGAAAACCTTGCGCACCTTCGGTTGTGTCGGCGGCGTTCTGTGCTTTGGGGCGAATATGGCAAATGGGGTTTTCTGAAGCTTTTATAAAATGCTCGTAATTTCCCACAGCAACTTTGGCACGAGTGTCTTCCCAGAGGATTTTTCCCTGTTCCAAATCCTTAAAGGGCATCGTCCAGAACATCACTTTCTCTAGGCGAACCTGCTTGTCGTTTTTCACGGCGGGTTTCCTGAATATGATGAACATAAACCGCTGCGTGAACATTTCATAAAGTGCGGAATCTTCCCAGAAATGTTCATGGACGATTTCCTTGTAATTCACGTTCGGGAACGACATCGCCTCTTTCAAGTTGCCGTTGGCTTCGAGCCGGATCGTCTTGATGGCGATTTCGGCTTTTTCGAATTCGGCAATCTTCTTCGACTTGATGCCGAGAATGGCACGGCATACATTGTAAGCCATGGATTTGCTTTGACCGAATTCTACGCCCAAAATCTTTTCAATCTCCGCAATCGTCTTGCCATAATACGGAGAGAATTTCCTTTCAATCAGCTGCTCAAAAGTTTCCGATTCGCGGTAATCAGAAATGCTGCGAACAACGCTTTCCGCAGTTTCTTGCGCCTTTAGGATTTTCTTCTTTTGCAGTTCGCTTACAAAAAGGTCGTGATACATCTCCGGATGCTTCAGAGAATCCAGAATAATCGTATTGACATACCTCGACTTGATTGAATACGCACGCTGGGGAGCCAACTCTTCGGATTTTGGCTGCTGGCGCATTTCAGCTCCTGCCCTTGACCCCTTTGTGCAAGCGGCAAGGTAAAGCGTATCGCCTTCCGAAATTTCATGGGCCTTTCCGGCAAGAATTTTATTGTGGATTATAGCCCAGTCGTCCTTGATGATTTTCAAATCCGTTTCAGGGAATTTCCAATAGCGGACAATCTTGAAGATTACGTCAAACGGAAGTTTGCCCTCTTCGTGCAGATAGAACATCAGCAACAGCAACTCGTTCTTTTTCCAGAAACTGCTTGTATAGAATGTCTTGGCAGCTTCTTCAACATAATCAATCATGTTGAGAACGAGACGTTCCTTTGAAAGCATGCTTCCATCAGACGCGGTTTTCAAAGGCGTACATTTTAGCTCGACGCCCGCTTCCTTAAAATCCGGCTCCGACTTAGAATTCGGCTCATATTGAAAATGATACTTCTCGACGGCATTCCCTAAGCCTCCTTTACCCGATTGAACTAGTTTCGCTTCACCATACACATCCCACAAGGTCTTCCCAAGCATTTTCCTAGCATGCTCAAGAATGGACTCCTTGGAAGTTTTGTCATATGGCAAGATTGATTCGTTCATATAAAAATAGAAAGGCTCTTCTTTTAAAGAATCTCTTTTATTTGTTCTAAAATATATTCATTGTTGAACCAAAAGCACTGCTTTGTCATAACATCACCATTAGGCAAACAACTTCCATTGCACCGGGGATTGCCTGTATCTTTATATCCAATAGATTTTAAATCATAATACACTAATGATGCATGAGGACGAATGGAAATAATACGGTTGTAAGGCTTTGGAGATGGGCACAACCTATATTCTTTACGATTCTTGTCTGTATTTCGTGAATCGGGGAAATTATTTAAAATTCGATTCTTTCCCCTTGTAGTCAATATTGGTGAACCATCATCATTTACATCTTTTACAAATTTTATTCCAGCTCGAATTATGTCTCTTATGTCTTCCCAACCCTTCTTTATTATTTTTTCATCATCTTGAGGCATGGACCAAAAAATAGCTCCATGAAAAACATATTCACCCTTTTCATTCTCTTTAAAAACCGACCACAAAAATTTGCGATTTACCATTTCCTCATAAACAGTTGATTCTTTCCATTTTTCTTCAAGTAAATCAGAGAAATCAAATGCCGAAAATGAGATATTTTCGTTCATTGTTCCATTTTTGTTGACACGCAGGGTCTTGACATATATACCTGCTTTCACAAATTCTTCTGCTTGGTCTGTTTCAACACCAAGCATGGCCATTGTTGTACGTGCAAATTCGGCTTTGTCAACTGTATTTTTTTGATTCCACTTTTTAAAATCATTGGACTTCATTATCGATTGTCTAATCTGCCTTACAGTTTTTCCTTTATAGCGATTAAACCGTCCTTGAACAATTGTTTCAAAAGATTCCCTTTTTAAATCTTTGGGATTCCTTATTATTGATCCAAAAAAGGGAACAATTTTCGATTTTTTTTCAGGGTTATATAGTAATATATCTTTATTAATATATTCACTAAACAACCGATTCATATACGATAATTTTAACGAAAATGCACGTCTATTATTTTTAGGGCATGGCGACAAATAATATGCGTTGCGTTCGTGCAATTCATCATATTTTTTCTTATTTACGCAATCTCTGATATACCTGTAATCTTGTTCAATCATCGCCATATCCGCTTCTGGAATCTTTACATATGCCGATTTGTAAAACGGAAACTTAAATGGTGTTACATTCTGATTAGATTCATCTACATAGTACACCAACATCATTAATTTGCATTTTTCGTAAATATGGGAATCGCGAAAAACATCGGGCAGTTTTTCTTCTTTATTAATCATCCCTAAAACAAGTCTTTCTTTTACTTTTAATCCCGCTCGGGGCTTTTTTATTAACGGGCTTACTTTTAATTCAACACCCGCTTCGTTTAAGTCGGATGTTGACTTATTATCTTTGGGTTCATCAAAATAAATGTCTTGAACCAAAAAGCCAATAAGTCCTTTGTCTCCTTTATGTATGCCGCCATTTTTGTCAATCCATCCCATTATATTTCTTTCGGCGTACATTTCCAGTCGATCTTGGCGTTTTTTACCATTAAGTTCAAGCGCATACACATCGCCAATTTGACATTTCTCTAATGCTTTTGCATGACGCAAGATGTCTTTTTTTGATTGTTTGTTGTATTGATATGATAAAGCCATTCAAGTCTTCCAGAATCGATTTAAATCCACTTTTCTAAAACTCGACCAACATCTTCGACAATACCGGTCACAAGAGCATTACCCATCAGGAAGGCGCGTCGAAGATTGCTGGCTCCTTCCGTGTGGTTATCGGGGAACATATTCAAACGCTCCAATTCGATAGGAACGAGTCTGCGATAGCGACCGGATTTTGTCATGATAACATGCTTGAAGCGAGATGGTCCCTTGCCGCCTTCGCCAGTGATAATCGTGCGAGAAGGTTTGTCCAAGAAATCAGGGAACGCCATCGGGCCTTCGCTGTAATTGTATTCAAAGCCTTCTGCGGTTTTTCTTTTTTCAGATTTTCCGCCTTTCAAATATTCCCACTTAGGCAATTCCTTCTCATCGATAAAGAATTCTTCGGGAACATCTTTTTCGTCAATAAGCAATTCACCAAGAGTCAGCCTCTTTCCAGAATAGTCTGCGACGACATCAAAAGTACAGACTTTGCGATTGCTCATGAAACCCGCAGTGAAGAACGGAGAATTTTTCTGACCTTTATTGAATTCTTCCGTGACTTTAACCAAGTCGCCTTCAATTTCAAATTCATTTTTCTTCGCTTTTTCGGAAAGTTTGCACTTTAGCGCCTGAGCAAGGATTCCTTCATTCAAAATCCATTCTTCGGCAGCGGCTTTTGAACTTGCTTTTGCGAGTTTCGTACCATCCTTATAGGCGACAATGTATGTTCTGCGACGACGTTGCGGCATGCCATAGTCAGCAGCATTGACGACACGCCATTCCACAGAATATCCAAGATCTGAAAGCGAAGCCAAAATAATTGCAAAATCGCGACCGCGTTGTTTGACAGGCGATTTCAAAAGACGATCGACATTCTCGAGGAAGAGGTATTTCGGCGGGTTCTTGCTATCGCGAAGAATGCGGTGAATTTGCCACCAAAGAACGCCCTTTTTACCTTCGATGCCACCCGAGCGCTTCAAAGTTGATGCAACAGAGTAATCTTGACAGGGGAAACCGCCGACAAGCAAATTGCCCGGCCTAATATCTTCAACTGGAACAGTCGCAATGTCAACATTGGAATGCCCCTCAATTCCAAAACGTTTCTGATAAATTGCAGAAGCATCTTGCGTCTTGGTAGAAGGCTCCCACTGGCTATTCCAGACCGTCTTGTACCTTTGCGAGGCGTGTTCAAGCCCTATGCGGAAACCGCCAACCCCGGCAAACAGCTCAATGACGCGAATATCGGTTGATTTCGTCTGAACAGCATTATTGAAAAGATTGCATTGAGCCGCACTGGCACAATACTTGGCAATAGGTTCACAAAGGTTCTGGTCAACAATTTTTGCGGGTTTCGGGTATTTGAACATACCTTAAAAATAAAAAATATAAATGGCACAAAATGACAAAATGGAGAAATTAGCCGATGAAATAATCAAACATTTTTAGGTCATCGACAATTCAATTTTTACCATGGCACTTCTTGAATTTCAAGCCAGAGCCACACCAACAAGGGTCGTTTCTACCAAGATTTCTTCGCGCAATTGCTTTTTTATATGAATCACTCATCATTTTTAAGTAATTTATCTTATCCGATACAATTCGCTTTGATTCATCAATATATTCCCTCGCCTTTGCGTCCAAGCATTTGAATTCCTGAGTCAAAGCAAGATACTCATTAGGAATTTCTTGAGTTCTAAAGAAAAACTCATTGTCAACCAACATTGGTTCGTATTGAAGCATTTCATTAACACCCAATGTTTCTTTTAAACCATCTGGTTTTGACCATGGATATGTCAAACTACTATAGTCTTCTCCTAATGCAAGGACTAAATTATTGTCCGATAAATCCGATTCCTTGAATATCTGCCGCTTCACCAAATTGAATTGAAGAGCGGGATCAATGATATAACGGTTTTTGTATGTCACCCAGCAATGTAGTTGCAATGGAAGACTTGAATCATCTATCACTTGTTTTATGATAGATTTTGATGTATTGTACATCGGTTTCTGTTGAAAATAGACTTCCCCGACGGTCAAAGAGACTTCCTCTGGCTTTATTCCTTTCTCAATAAGAAATCTTCGGTGAATATCGGCCATGAAATGGCAAGTGCTTGTATAACCGGCCTTTCCGACGGTTTTCTCACATGCGTCAATAACTGTATAGATGTATCGATTCGCTAATTCGGAAACATAATCAACATCACGTTCCGTCACAGGAGCCTCAGAAAATCTCCTATAACAATCTAAATCTAGAGGTTCTTCAGGAAAGAACTCGTTATGTGTTTTAATGGCCTCATAAAAATCATTTATATATGACGCGGCATTCATATAAATCCTCTTTTTGTTTAAATATAGCTAAGAATCGCTATTCCCCTTTCTTCTCTGGCATGTGTCGCACGCCGAGGCCGCCCGGAGATTCCATCCATTCGGATTCCGGCCAGAGTTTGAATTCCAGTACGGGAACGCCCAGGAGTCCTTCGTAGGTGGCGACGTCGCCCGTCACGATTTTGCCGATGATCATGCCGCAGTCACAGGGATTTTCGAATGACATAGCTAATATACGAAAAATAAAGATGAAAATCCACCCCCCATTGCGAATCCATACAAATGAATGTAGATTATAAGGGGCAAATGGTCATGGGGGTATGATGCCTTTTTTATTCTGCATTATTTTATTTTGGCTCGTGGCTTGTGAAAATGATTCACTTTCGGCGAACGAGCCTCCTTTGAGTTCATCATCATCCAGTGAACCGGTTCCATTTTCTTCGAGTGCATTCTTTTCGTCGTCCAGTGAGCTGCGAATGTCTAGTTCAAGTATTTTTGCGGAATCATCCAGTTCGTCTGTTTTAAAAAGTTCGGCATCTGTATCGGTATTCAAAGGCTTGATCATTCAAAATGGAGACGAAACAACGACGGTGAACCGATGGGAAGCCGATTCGGTTTTTATCCAAGCTCCGGGGCGTTTTTGGCTGCTTGCGCAAGAGCCTTTGGGTGAACTGGAAACAGAAACCCTAGAAGGAATGGGAATTTACAAACAACGTTGTTATGAAGGCTACCGATATTATCTGTACGATTATGAAGGACCTTATCAAGAAAATTTGTCAATCATGACGCTCTGTCTGATGAAATCCAAAAGAAGCGTTTCCAAGTCGGCGTTGGATGAAGTCGTGAATTATTCTCTGTATAACACGTTTGACGCCGATGAATCGGTTTTGGATGGCATTGTCTTTAAGAATCGGGGCAAAGAATTCTTGCTCAAAAGGATCGATGACGATTCGGTCTCCGTTCAAGCGGCTGGGCGTTTTTGGCTCGTTCTGGATTATCCGCTAGACAGGTTTGGTGCCGAGGCACTTGAAGAAATCGGAGTGGGCAGGGTGACGTGTTCTGCTCTCCATCAAGATCAGTTAGAAATGACTATCTGCCTGATGAAATCGGAAATGGATGTGAATAAATCGGCCATGGTTTCTGCACTGAATGGTTTTTACAACACATTCTCCGTGGATGATACGACAAAATTAGAAGTTGACTTTAGCGATGCGGATTGGGTTGTTGAAAATGAAATTGTCTATGCAAAGGTTTATTGCTGGGACGATGTTTCGATGGATGCATGCAAGGCGATTGTGGAATCTTGTCAGGGAGAAAACGTTTCCCTGGATCGAACTGTTGTTCTGTCGACGGCATCGCTAGAAGCAATCGATTGTCTTGCGGAAAATCGGGATGTTTTGGATATCGATGTCTTCCGTGAGAGATATGAAATTTTAGATTAGCTTCCATGAAGCATATTGAAGTTGTTGCGGGCATTATCCAATCCGGCGGTAAAATTTTCGCGACCCAGCGTGGTTATGGTGAATTCAAAGACGGCTGGGAATTTCCCGGTGGGAAAATGGAACCCGGCGAATCTCAAAAGCAGGCCCTTGCCCGCGAATTAAAAGAAGAACTCGCGGTGAACGTGAATGTCGCAGACTTCCTTTGCACCGTGAATTATGACTATCCGGCTTTTCATTTGACGATGCACTGTTACTTTTGCGCTATCGCAGATGGTAAATTGCCTGAACTTCTCGAACATGAAGCGGCAAAATGGCTTTCCCCCGCGGAGCTTCAAAGTGTTGACTGGCTCCCGGCTGACGTGGAAGTGGTGAAGGCGCTAGAAGCAAATCTCCGATAGCGATTGACTGCATGATTCCGTTTGGTTATATTAGAACCATGGAACAAAACGAAAGTTTAGATCAGAACGAACAGCTCCAGATGGCTGTCGAAGAATTGAACGCAAACCGTCCGATAGATACAATCGGGTGCAAACAATTTGCCTGGGGTGCAATGCATGGAAACTGGCTTAGCGGGGCTTTTATCTTGCTGGTTTCTATTTTGCTTGGCTGGGCTTTGCAAATACCGTTAGCTTTTTTGAATGAAGATTCCGGAATATATTGGGCATGGACTTTAATTGCGACCTTGCTCGGTTGGATTATCGGGTTTGGCTTTTTTGTGAACTTTTTGAGATTTGCTCGAGGAGCGAAAAATTCGATAAAGTGTCTGTTTGTGGGATTTTCCAATATGGGTTTCTTTTTGCGGATTCTTGGAGCCGAATTCTTGCAGGGGATCTTTGTCTTTTTATGGTCTCTTCTTTTGTTCATTCCGGGCTTAGTCAAGATTTATTCTTATACCATGACGGAATTTGTTCTGCTGGACCATCCGGAATATTCTCCGCTGCAGGCGATTACAGCAAGTAAGAAGATGATGTATGGACATCGCTTGGAACTCGTGATGTTGCAACTTCGTTTTTTGGGATGGTATTTGCTTTGCTTGGTGACGCTCGGCATTGCGTGCTTCTGGGTGGTGCCTTATTATATGACGGCCAAGAGCAAATTCTATATGGATCTTCTCGCTCGTGAGGGCGGAATTGCGTAAAAAGAAGCCGATGGATCGTTCGCAGATGATGCGGGCGGTTCATTCCGAAGATACAAAGCCCGAAGTCGTTGTGCGGCGGGCTCTTTTTCGTGCAGGGCTGCGCTACCGTTTGCATCGAAGGGATTTGCCGGGGACGCCGGATATTTATGTTCTCAGGTACAATGCGGTCATTTTTGTGAACGGCTGCTTTTGGCATCAGCATGGCTGCAAGTTCACCTCGCGACCAAAGACTCGTTCGGAATTTTGGAACAATAAGTTCGACAACAACGTGGCCCGCGATGTAAAAACTCTGCAACAGCTTTCGAATGAAGGCTTTCGCGTTGCCGTCGTTTGGGAATGTTCCCTCAAAAACTCTCCCGACCGCGCTACGGAACGCCTGGTGCAGTTTATATTAGGGAACGAAGAATTCTTGGAAATCTGAACGACAAGTCTAATTTTTGACATTTTCTGTCGCGGTAAAAAGTTATCTTTTTAGGGTGTTGATTTTGGGAGGTTTATGCCGCAACATTTGCATTTGAAATTCGCTGTGAATCTGGAAACTTTGGCCGACGAGATGATTGAAGAAATCTCGAAGGCTTGGAAGTCTCCGTTGGATGCCCCGATCGTGATTTTTTCGGAATATAAGGTGGAGCAGTGGTTCCGCTTGCATTGGATCGAAAAGAAAGGCGTTCTTGCGAATTTGAATCGCAAAAGCTTGGATCGCTTTTTAATGGATATTTTGGTGGGGGACGATCCCACAAAAAAGAAGCTCACGAGCGATATGCTTCGCAACGTGATCCTTGCCTATTTGCAAAAAACGGGGGAAGATGATATTCCGAATTACAAAGCCTTGGACGAACGGGTTTCGGAATATCTGGTCGATCCGCTTTCGGGTGCGGTAGACGAAAATCGCCTTTTTGATTTTGCGAATAAACTTTCAGGACTTTTTTTGGAATACGAAACGAGCCGTCCGGGAGAATTTTTGAGCGGTGTCGACGGCTTTTTGGATTGTTGGAAACAAGGTGCCCTAAAGGACTTCTTCCTTTCTAAAACGGGAAAGCCTGTGGAAAACGAAGTCTGGGAACGCAAGCTTTATTCTGCGATTTTCCACAATGAAAATGGAGATTCCCTGCTGACCAAAGTCTTTAAGGCTGCGGCAAAAGATTCCGATCGGCAGGTGGAATATCTTACGTTGCCGTTTTTGTACCACATGAACCGTCAAGGCGGTAAAATGGAATTCCATTACGATTCCAAACAGCCCGTCTTTATTTTGGGACTTTCGGGAATGGGGCAGTTCTACCGCGTGGTTCTGCAAGAGTTTGCCAAGGAGCACGAGGTGTACGCCTACATCCAGAATCCTTGCATGGAATTCTGGGAAGATATCGAAGATTCGAAGGTAAAGCGCGATATCAAACCTTCGTATTCTGCAAAAGAAGATCCGGATTCCGATGTGGAAAATGATCTGGCGGAAAATGAAAATACGCTCCTGGTGAACTGGGGGCGTGCAGGCCGCGACAACATTAAACTTTGGAGCCTTGCCGACGATTATCAGGAAGGCTTTGATGAAGACGTCAAAAGCCTTTATGAAAAAGAAAAGGACCATCCGGGCGATACGCTTTTGCATCAGCTTCAGTGGATGATTGCGCACCGCAAAAACGTTTTCTCGGATGGTTACGTTTTTAAGAATGACGAATCGCTCACGATTACCGCAGCTCCTTCGAAGGTTCGCGAAGTAGAGGCGGTGCATACGCAAATCTGCAAGCTTTTGGAAAACGGCTCGGACATTCGAGATATTCTGGTGGTTTCTCCGAATATTGCCGCATACCGCACGGCGATTTACCAAGTTTTTGATCAAAGTGAAAAGACGACGGCAAATGGCGTGCATGTCCGCTTTGCCATGCTCGATTCTGCACAAAAGAAGTCCCTTTTAGGAGAAGCGCTGGATGTGTTTTTTGCCATCCGCAAAAAGGGTGCTCTCGCCCGCGATGACTTTTTTGATTTTGTCCGGAGCCCGATTGTACAGAATGTGCGCCATATTTCTTCGGACGATGTGGATTGCTGGGAAACTTGGGTGAGCGATATGAACGTGTACCGCGATCACCGCGCGGTGTCGAACGAAAAAGAAGACTGGCTTTGCAGTGTGCGTCGGATGCTCATGGCGCGCCTTTCGGATTCTGTGGTGAACGTTGCAGGGGAAGAGTATTTGCCCTATGCGAATATAAACAGCGAAAATGATTCGACGCTAAACCGTTTTGCTCAAATGGTGTTAGATCTGGAGACTTGGATTGCGAAGTCTCGCAAGCCCGCGGTGCAGACCGCCGTAGAAGACCGCTTTACGATTGCCGAGTTGCAGGAATTTTTGAACAGTTTCTTTTTGATGGGGAATGCGCCTGCGGCGTTGATGGGCGAGTCGATTATTTACAATAACGTGGTGAAGGCGGTCGACGAGTTGAAATATCAATTTGCGACGGGGCTTTCGGAAATTTCTTGGAATGTGGTGGCGCAGACGGTGCAGTGTGCCGCGATTTCTTCGGAATATAGCTGCGGGAACCTTTTTGTGGGCGGTATTTCATTTATGAAGTTTGCGCCGAACCGCACGATCCCGGTCAAGCATTTGTTTTTCCTGGGGGCGAATGCGGATGATTTTCCGGGGACCAAATCGTTCGATACGCTGGACTTGCGAAAGTCCGTGGCGCGTTGGCCGGGTGACGATACGCCGGTAGAAAAGAACCGTTATGCGTTCCTTTGCCAGCTGATGAGTACGAGCGAAAGCTTGCACATTAGCTACCAGAATATGTACCTGCCGAAGGATCAGGAACTTTTCCCGTCGTCGGTGGTGAACGATTTGCTGAACTTTTTGAAGAAGGCGGTGAACGATCCGTCGATTGAAGTTTTGCCGGTTCAGAAAATATCGATCGATGAAAAACGCCCGTTGAACGATTTGTATACAGAACGTGAACTTCGCAACAAGAGAACGGTTCAACAGTTCAATGCGGCTTCGCGGCAAGACGCTTCGGCGATTCGAAACTTTTTGGAAGGCATTCCTGATCAACCGGAAGATGCTTCGAAAAAACTTCCGGAAAGGGTGAGTTCTTATTCTTTCCGAAAATTCCTGGAAGATCCGTTTCAGTATCAGGCGAACCAGAAAATGTACTTCGAAGAAGAGGAAAATGTGGAAAAGCTTGCGATGGAACCGGTGAAATGGAACCATTTGCAGTCGAGTTCTGCATTGAAGTTTTTTGTGGCGCAAGAACTGGGCATTCCGCAAGAAAAAAAGTCCGAGATCGACAAAGAGCTTTTGCGTTTAAATGGAAGCCTGCCGCTTGGAAATTTTGGCGAAAAGACCTGGAATCTTTTGCAGCAAATGGCAAAGGGTTTTGCACAAAAAATTTTGGAAGAATGCCCTTCGGGAGAATGGGAATTTTCGTCCGAAAATTTTGAAGTGAATATTCCGCGGGAAGGGCATGCTTCTTGGACGCTCCTTTCGAGTGTAAAGATTGTGGCCAGGAATTGTTCGGGTGCAGTCAAGTTGATCGATGTGACAAGAGGCTTTGCGTTGGTATCGAAAGTCCTTTCCAATTACATTGCGGCGCTCGGGATGATTGCCAAGGGCCTTGTCGCAGAAAATGTCCCTGTGGAACTTCGAATTTTGGATAAAAATTCGCTGGATGGAAAAGAATCCAAAAATGCGAAGTTCTTGGTGACGCGAACGCGAAGTGGAGCGGTGGACCTGCTGAATAGGCTCTACGAAAAGATGTTCGTGGAGGGCTATCGAAAGATTGTGCCGATACAGTTGCTCATGGAAAATTTCAAAAACATTTTCGCTTTGAACGATAAACTTTTGGGAAGTAAAGGCCCGTGGGAATATTTTGCCGGACGTCATATTTTTGATGCTCGCACAGAAGATGTTTCGGGCTTTAATGATCAGGATTCAAAACGATTTGTCGCAGAATGGAATGAAGCCGTGTTGATGATGAAAAATTTAATGCCGGACTTAGCAGAGGCTTTCCAACCGAAGGAAAAGAAGACGAATGCGAAAAAGGGGAAGAAGTAATGGCGGAAAATAAGGCTTTTAATATTGATGAATTTAAGTTGAACCAGAACCTTTTTATAGAAGCTTCGGCGGGAACAGGCAAGACTTTTACCATTCGAAAAATTGTGGCAAAACTGGTGAAAGAAGGCGTTCCTCTTTCCAAAATTTTGCTCGTGACCTATACGGAAAAGGCGGCTGGAGAATTGCGTGACCGCATCCGCCAAGAAATGGAAGAATGCGGATTGCCCGGCGATGTGGATAGCGCAACCATCGGAACCATCCATTCTTTTTGTAAAAAAACATTGCACGATTTTGCAGTCGAATCTAAAGTGCCTTTCGACATGAAAATGACGGACGATTCTGCGATTGAAAATAAAGTCGATGCCTTGATTCGAGACGTTTGGGAAGAAGAATTGAACCAGGTCGATTTTTCGTTGGATGAAATCCGTACTGCACTGATCGATTCTGTGAAAAAGTATGATGGGACTCAAACGTTGCGCGATCAGTTTGCGACGGATCTGAAGGAATATCGAGGGTTGAATCCGAAATTCGATTTGAATTTGCAGATTCTGCAAGATCATGCCGGGGAATCTTTTACCATTCAAAGAGAGTGTTCCGGAGTAGTGACGGAAGCGCAAAAAACGGTTTCGGAAATGCTCGAAAAAGTGGAAGCGAATCTCGAAGCGAATGTAAAGTGGTCGGGAATTAACGCGGGAAGTCGTTTTGGAAAGAGGACGGTTGCGGCGGATTCCCCGGAAGTTGTCGAAGCGACGAATTACTTTAGAAATCCCGAAATCAATTTGATGGACGCGGATAAAGCGGCCAAGTTCCGCTTTGTGCTCAAAAAATTAAAGGAAGTACACGAGGAGTATCAGGCGGATAAGCTTTCGAATAAGCAGCAGTCTTTTAACGATATGATTTTGCTTGTGCAAAAAGCGGTTCTCGAAAAGAATTCCACGCTTTGCCGTAAGCTGCGCGAAATGTACCGTTATGCGATTATCGATGAATTTCAGGATACGAATCAGGCGCAGTGGGATATTTTCAAAACGGTCTTTTTGAATTCCGGAAGCAACAATCTGATTGTGGTCGGCGATCCGAAACAGTCGATCTATTCGTTCCAGAATGCCGATTTGAATGTGTACTTTAATGCAATTCATTCACCGGGATTTGAAGGCCGTTCGCTGGGGGTGAATTACCGTTCGACGAATGCGATGATTCATGCGTGCAACGAAATGTTCAAGGCGCCTTTCTTTGGCGATTCGGAAAAGGCGATCCCTTTTAATGCGTCACTTGCACCGAGTGAAAGTTCTGCGTCGAATCCAGAAATTCCTTCGCCGACTTTCGATGGCCAGGTTCTAAAGCCGGTTTCGATTGTCAAAGGTTCTGCGGAAGAATTTGCCCGTTATGCGGCACAAAAAATTGCCGAATTCTGTGAAAAAGATTCGAACGGGAAAACGCGTTTGCAGGTTTTCCATAAAGAAGATCAGACGTTCCGGAATGTGAAATTTTCCGATATCGCACTTCTTGGCAGATCGCGCACGGAACTTGCAGAAATGGAATCGGTTCTTGCGCTTTCGGGAATTCCTTTTGCGCGGTATAAAGATGCGAACCTTTTTAAGGGGCGTGAATGTCAGCAATGGCTTGCGCTTTTCCGCGCGGTGGACGCTCCGGATTTTTCGGGCAGAAATCGTGCCATTTTGAATACGGCTTTGGTTTCGGACTTTTTCCGAATCTCTTTTGTGGATTTAGAAACCAAAAAATGGGAAGATCCGCGAAATCCGATTTTACTGCTCTTTGCCAAATGGAGAACTTTGGTGAAAAAATTCCGCTGGGCGGAATTGCAGGAAAGCATTTACGGCGAGACGCAAATCGACAAGTTCCTTTGTGAATCTTCCAAGCTGCAAAGCTTTGCGAAGGTCAAACAAATAGGCATGTACGCGTTTGATTATTTGTACAATAACCGTGTAAGCTTGGACGAACTGATTCACCATTTGGAAGGCCTGACGTCGAATTCGGAAGATGCCGATGAAGACGATGGAAATTTGGTTTCCAAGGGCAGCGATCTAGATGCGGTACAGTTGATGACGATTCACGCGTCAAAGGGATTGCAGTTCCCGGTGGTGATTTCACTTGCGGGAAACAAGGGCAAATACGCCCAGGCACCTGGACCTTTTGTTTATACGGATGCCGAAAAGCGGAGAATCTTCGGCTTGGATGACGAGTCCAAGAAGACGCGTCAGGCAGAAGAACTCGAAGAATGGCGCCGCTTGCTGTATGTGGATTATACTCGTGCAGAAGCTTTGCTGATCGCGCCGTTATACTCTCATTGGTTTGATGATAACGGAAATCTGAAGGGGGATTTCGTGTTCCTCGCTCAGGCGGAAATGTCGCTTCCCGAAGAATGGAAAGAAAGCGTGGATGCGACGGATTTGGAATGGAATCGCAACGCCTTAAAGTCTCGTGTGGATGCGATTTTGCAGACCGCCGATTCCGAAACAAAAACGTTTGCGAAGGTGCCGGAGGAAGGCGAAGAAGAACATCGGCAAAGAATTTTAGCCTTGGACCAAAGCCTGGGTGAAAAAAGCATTTTCCCGTATTCGTATAGCTCTCTATCCGGTCACGGCGATACAGACGATGTGACGAAAGACGGCTCCCGTGAAAATCAGGAAGACGGTGACACGGACGATGTAAAACCTTTGAAAATCGACTTGGATCCGGTGCGCGTTCTGCCCTTTGCTCCCACCGAAACCGTTCCTGCTTTGGAAACCGTCGAAGGATTCCCCAAGGGACGTTTGCTCGGTAATGCGATGCACGCCGTTTTTGAAAAGATGGATTTTGAACGGAGCGATAACTGGGTAAGTGAAGATGCTGTCTTGAATGATTCTGCGTTCCGGGCTTTGATTGCGGAACAGTTTCAAGATCAAGGCTATGAAATCCAGAGTAAGCCGGAATGGATTTCTCAGATGGCAAAATTCATTTATCATACGATGAATGCGACCCTCCCGGAAATCCACGGTTCCCGTTCGATGGGAAAGAACTTTGCTTTGAAGGAACTTCCGAAAAAGGATCGTTTGTCAGAAATGGAATTCCATTTGAAGGCGAATGATCTGGACATGGATTTGCACCAGTTCTGCAAAGGGTTTATGGACGTGCTTTTTGTGCGCGGTGATTACTTCTCCATTTTGGACTGGAAGTCCGATGTAATCCCGAATTACGGCGTGATGAATGCAGAAGGGGACGGAACGCAGACGACGGTTGACAAACGCTATGCGGTGCAACGGGTGCTGTATTCTTACTGCCTCATTCAATGGCTAAAATCTTTTGGTACGTTCGGCGATTCGGAAGAAGAAATCTTTGAAAAACATTTTGGTGGCGTTTATTACGTGTTTGCTCGTGGTTGCCGTTCGGGAGAAACGGCGGGCTTGTATGCGCAAACGTGGAAAAACTACGAAGATTTGAAAAAAGAATATTTGGTTTTGAAAAAGATGATGAGGGCGTAATTCGATGGAAGAAACGATTTTGAATGAAATTCCAAAAAGTTCGGAATTGAATCAAAAACTTTTGACGATGCTCGAACATTTTCAAAAGGATTTAAACGCTCTGGATGCAAAACAGATTTTTGCTGCTTACTTTGCGCTTCTGGATGACGGCAGTAGCTGTGTGACTTTAGACGCAGAGGCTTTGATTGCCAAGTGCGAAAAGAAATGGAAGCTCCCGTTTTCAAACGATCTGAAAACGATTTTTGAAAAAGGTTGTGGACAGATTTTAAACGGTGAACTTTCGCAAATCGTGACTTTTGTGCAGAACGACAACGAAATCGTTAAAACGCCTTTCGTCCTGGAAGAAAGTTCCAAGTCTCTTTTTGCGAGCAAGTACTGGACGGCAAAAAATGTCATCCTCAAAACCTTTGACGCTTCGAGCGGTATCTTTACGCAGAATGCACCGAAGGAATCCGAGGAAGATGTCAAACGTTATGTGAAGAGCGTTTTGCGAAAAGGCTCCCCGATTGAATTGAAAACGGCCCAGGCTCAAGCGATTCTGCGCGGGCAAAATTCCAACTTGCTGATTACAGGCGGTCCTGGCACCGGCAAAACGACCGTGGTGCTGTTTTTGCTGTGGAAGCTCCTTTCGGATCATGACGATATGCGGGATTGGAACCTTTATTTTGCGGCGCCGAGCGGTAAGGCGGCAAACCGTTTAAAGGAAAGCTTGGACCTTTCGGAAATCAATCCGGAGCTTTTGAACAACGAGTCCGCGGGTTTAATCGTCGAAAAGTTCAAAAACGCTGAAGGCCTTACCATGCACCGTTTGCTCAAATACAATGCGGGCAAGAACGCCTTTACGTTTAATGAGAACAATCCCTTCCCCGATAATTCGATTTTTGTAATCGACGAAGCGAGCATGATCGACATTTCGTTGTTCGCATCTTTCCTGAAAGCACTTCCAAAGGATCCTTCTAAGTTCAGACTTTTTATTTTGGGCGATAAGGACCAGCTGCCTTCGGTGAACGCGGGCGCGGTCCTTGGCGAAGTGCTCGGCAAATATCCGCAGTACATGGTGGAACTTTTGGAGTCGAACCGTTTCCAAGACGATTCTAAAATGGGACGCTTTGCGCATGCGATTCAAAAGGATTCTTTTGAAGATTGTGAAAAGTCTCTTGCAGAATGTGGAGACTTCCAAAAATGGGATGCTGCGAAAAAGTTCTGGCCTGCAGAAAGTTCACGGATGAACTTTGTTTCGTTCGACGAGAATATTCCTAAAAAGCAGCTGCAAGAAATGCTTTCGCAGTGGGTAAGTGCATATTGCGCTGCGCTTCCGATACTTGCAAAAGAAGTGAATCCGAGCGAGGAAGCGCCAAAAGGTTCTCGGGAATGGGACGCTCGGGAATGCCTATGGAAACGTGCCGAACAGGCGCGCATCCTTTCGGCAGAACGCCGAGGGCTTTTTGGCGTGGAATCGTTGAACCGGATGGTTCGCAACGCGATCCGCTCGATTCCGGAACTTGAAATTCCATACAGCACCTACTTCGCCGGTGAAATTCTCATGTTCAATCGCAATCAGAATATGATGAAGCTTTTCAACGGCGACTCGGGCGTTGTCGTGAAAAAAGATGGCGTCGATTATCTGATGATCAAAAAGGATGAGAACTTTGTCTGTTATCAGCTCGCGCTCTTCCCCAGCGATTGTTTGGAATCCGCTTTTGCGATCACCATTCACAAATCGCAGGGTTCGGGCTATGAAAATATCCTCATGTTCTTGCCACCAGAAACGGGCCATCCGCTGTTGAACCGTCAGATCCTTTATACGGGTGTGACACGTACCAAGGTGACACGCAAATACGGAGCGGATAAAGCCTCTTTTGTGGAAACGGGAACGCTGACTCTGGTGAGCGATTTGGATCACTTGAAGGAAGCGCAGCAGACGGTTCTTGAACGCGATACGGGGATCTATAGCGCCTAAAATGTAAACAAACTTTTTTGGCTTACAGTTTTTTGCGTAAACGCTACTGCCATTTTTCAAATCCCTTAAAATCAGACTGTCCCGCAATTGCAGAATCCAAATCCCTTAACGGCATTTTAAATAACCCTTCCCATGCAGCAGCATAGATAGTGTCCCCAACGATATCTAAACTATATGTAGCATCTTTAGAAACACAACCTCTTTTTTCGGCACACCAGCCGAGCATTATCGCACGCCATCCTTTAGGGATATTCCCATAGGGTTCGCCATAATCCCCCATATAAACTTTTGGGTAGGACGCATCTCCCGAGATAAAAAGGTGTTTTCCATCAGTAGCTAAATCCTTTATATCTCGCAGTGAACTTCTGTATATGTTATAAGACGAATCCCCGTTTCTTATTATAGTGGGAAGAATCATGCTATCTAAAGCAAGCCAATTACTCGAACCATCCCATTGATAGACTCGATCATTTGTTCCATCAACAGCAATCAATGCGCCCTTGTAAACGACTAGATCCTCAACCTCGTAGACATCATGATAATTAGCATTCCACTTCATCTTTGGAAATTTAGGCAACTCTGTCCATGAAAGGGAGGCTTCGTCCAGTTTCCATACCCCATCTCCAGTACCAACATACAGATTTCCATCCATTTCTGCAGCTTTCACACAAAGAAGGGGTTCCGTTTTACTTACATCATATATCACGCTATCTACAAACATTTCTTTGCGAATGCGAGGCAACTGTAATTCCAGCCATTCTGAGCCTTCTTGCAAAAGAAGTTTCGCATAATACCCCATAGATTCCGTGTAGCCAGCCATACTAACGATTAACCTACCGTTAAATCGTTGTATTCCATAAATATGATACCACAAAGAATCGTTTGTTTTTTTTACAGATAAGTTTTTCCATTCTTTTTTTTCTGGATTATACTCAAACACTTCGGAATTATAAGTACCAATATATACACCGAAAGAATCTGCATAAATCCGTTTGACATAGGCAGAAGTCGGCGGAACAAGGGTATCCCAAATGTCCGATCCAAGTCTAGAAATGAAAAGCCTCGGTGAATAAGTTGATTTTCCTGATTTTCCTTCTATAGGACTTGTCCACGCATCCATCAAGACTAGCCAATTTCCAGAATGCGTCACGTTTTGGAGACCACCGCCCCATTCAAAAGAAATCACGGGCGTAAAACCGGCACTTCGCCAACCGACAACGCTAGAAGGGACCTCTTCATGTTTAGAGTTCGTTCCCGTATCGTCAGAACACGCAAAGAATACAAATGCAGCTAATAACAGAGCAAGGATTCTTTTCATCTTAGAATCCCCATGCATACTGATTCGTCAGCAAATTCGGGCCGTCGTAAGATTCACATTTTTCAACAGAAGGAATTTGGCCGTATATTACATTTCCGAATCTAGTCTAAACGATAATAAAATCATTTTTTTTATCAAGTTGTATTCTATGCACAAATCAGGATTAGCCCCAGTTCCGCAAAGGCTTTACGGACGTACTTTTGTGCGTAGCGAAGACTTCTTATGTGAAAAATACTTCGCCGGTGAAATTCTCATGTTCAATCGCAATCAGAATATGATGAAGCTTTTTAACGGTGACTCGGGCGTTGTCGTGAAAAAAGAGGGCGTCGATTATCTGATGATCAAAAAGGATGAGAACTTTGTCTGTTATCAGCTCGCGCTCTTCCCCAGCGATTGCTTGGAATCGGCATTCGCCATTACGATTCACAAGTCGCAAGGCTCGGGATACAAAAATGTTTTGATGTTCTTGCCACAAGAAACGGGCCATCCGCTGTTGAACCGTCAGATTCTTTATACGGGTGTCACGCGTACCAAGGTTACACGAAAATACGGAGCGGATAAAGCCTCTTTTGTGGAAACGGGAACGCTGACTCTGGTGAGCGATAGGGAGCTTTTGAAGGAAGCGCAGCAGACGGTTCTCGAACGCGATACGGGGATCTATTCTGCGTAAATGTTCCTAAATTCACTACGAGTGGAAAAATCCGGCTTTTGACTTGGTTTTTCTTTTGTTTACAATGCTTGCATTTTCTTTTGCAAAACTTTTCGACGGAAAAAAGTTTGTAAGCCAGTTTTCCCTAGCAAATGAAATTCCGAGGATATAGTTTTACAAGAAATAAAAGGGTTGATTATGCAGATTTTAAAATCTTTAACTCCGTTTGCCGTAAAGCTGGGCTTTGGCTTTGCTTTAGGTCTTGGTTTGTGCTCGCAGGCTTCTGCTGTAGAAGATTACGTGTGGGGTAACGTTCGTTTTGACGGTGGCGGTTTCGTTTCCGCAGTCATATTTCACCCCAAGTCCGAAAACGTGCTTTATGCCCGCACCGACGTGGGCGGCTTGTACCGCTTCGATTTTGCGAACAATAGGTGGATTCCGCTGATGGATTGGATTAGCCAGACAGACGTGGGCCTTTACGGTACCGAAGCCTTTGCCTTGGACCCCACCGACCCCAAGCGCATCTATGTTTTGGCTGGTACCGGCTACTTTAGCGACGGGCGTACCGCCGTACTCCGGAGTGAAGACTTTGGCGCCACCTGGGACACCAGCTACGTAGAAATGTTGGCTCATGGAAACGGCATGGGCCGCCAGACCGGTGAAAAACTTGCGGTAGATCCGAATATGCCAAAAATTATCCTTTGTGGAAGCCGTTCCAAAGGCGTATATAAAAGTACGGACTACGGAAAAACGTGGACAAGCTTGTATGAAGTTGCGCTTTCTTCTGCGACGGGAAGCAGCCTGAATGGCGTGAACGGGGTGAGCTTTGTCATGTTTGACCCGGCTCAGGGAAAGCTTTCCGACGGAAGTACCGCTACGATTTACATTGGTATTTCGGAAACGGCAAAGAGTTTGCAGGTGAGCCACGATGGTGGCGCTACATGGAAAGCCGTTGAGGGAGCTCCGGAAGGATTGATGCCGCACCGTGCAAAAATTGTAGATGGCAATATGTACATTACTTTTGCCGATGGTCCGGGACCTTACAATATTTCTCGTGGAGGAGTTTTCAAGTACAACATCGCTTCGGGAACGTGGACAGATATCACTCCGTATGATGACAATAAAAAAGAAGACGGCTCGATTGTCCATGAAAAAAATGGCTGCTCCTATGGCGGTATTGCGATTGACCCGAAGGATTCGAAGCACATTGTGGTTTCGACTCTTGGACAGTATACGGGTCGCCATCTGTTCAAGGATGGAACCGAAAATTATGGCGACCGCATTTATGTGACGACTGACGGCGGCGCCAATTGGACTTTTGGACAGCACTACGACGACGGTGTGAACATGGATGAAAATGGCAACAACTGGATCCATGGAAATGCGATCCACTGGGCCGGTTCCGTGGAATTCGATCCGTTTGACAGCAAAAAGGTTTGGGTCACAAGTGGTAACGGTATTTTCCAGACGGACGACATTACTTCCAAAGTTCCTGTGTGGAAATTCCAGTCTGTGGGCATTGAAGAAACGGTCCCGCTGGATATCGTGAGCATTCCGGACGGACCGCTTGTAACGGCGATCGGAGACTATGACGGCGCAGCTTACACGAATATCGAAGAAAGCACGCCGCGCCATACACCGATTATAGGAACGACGGAGAGTATGGCTTACGCACCGCTTTCAGGAACACTTCTCCGTACAGGAGTCATTACCAAGTATTACACTTATGAGTCCATCAATTACAACGTGATGTACCGCTCCGATGATCTGGGTAAAACTTGGGATTCCGTCAAGACAACGCTCAAAGGCGGCAAAGGCCTTGTTGTGCTTTCTGCAGATGGTAAGGTGATGCTTCACCGTCCGGATCAAAGTGCTACCGTTTATCGTTCCGATGATAACGGTGCTACTTGGGAAGCTGTAGAAACGGGAACTCAAACGCAATACTCTCGAATTGTAGCAGATCCGGTAGATCCGAACGTTTTCTATGTCGTCGGTTCCATGGGAACGCTTTATAAGTCTACCGATGCGGCCAAAACATTTGTGGAACAGCCGGCTCGTCTTCAAAATGAACAGGCGGGAGAATATTATAATGGTGGCGGTTTGATTCGCACTGTCCCGGGTAAGGAAGGTCACTTGTGGGTCCCGATGGACCAGGCTCAAGTTTGGCAACCGAAGGGATTTACGGAATACGGTCTTGCTTATACGGAAGATGGCGGCGCTTCTTGGAATCGTTGCGAAGGCGCAAGCACGGCGATTGCGGTTGGCGTTGGCATGGCGAAGGAAGATGCTGACTATGAAACCATCTTCATCTGGGGGGCTGCGAAGTCTGGAGATCCGATCGGCATTTACCGTTCGACGGACAAATGCAAAACCTTTGAACGCATCAATGACGATGCGCATCAGTATGGTGGCCCGGGCAACGGTAATTTTGTTGTCGGTGATATGAATCACTTTGGCGTCGTGTACATGAGCACGGTGGGCCGTGGACTTGTCGTAGGCGCTCCGAAGGGTTCCATTTTGCCGATCCCGACGATTCGGATGCAGGAATCTTCGATTGTGAGCATGCAACTTTCCGCCCGAAATTTACGGGTGAGTGGTCCGTCGGAAAGCTTGCTGCTCTTGTTTGATGCGCAAGGAAAGCTCTGTCTGCAGCAGCGGATCGGGCCGAATTCCGAAGTGTCCTTGGAAAAGCTCCCGGCGGGGAAGGTGCTCGCCCGTGTGATTTCAAAGGACGGAAAGGCGCTGCATCATCAGAGCTTGACTCTGCGGTAAAAGATTCTCTTTTGCAACTGTTTGCGACTGGTGCACAAAAAAGGTAGCTGAAGGCTACCTTTTTTGTTGCAGATGCTAGTAAACTTCACTATGCGTTTTGCACATACTGAGCATGAAAATTCGGTATTTTGCGCATGCTCCGAAATGATTTATCTTATGGGTAAAGCTTTTTCCCGAAACCATCTTGTTGATTGATGCGTGGGAAAGCCAGGCCGCCATCGACGCGCATCACGCTTCGCTCATGATGAAGACGATTGCGAAACTCCGCGACAAGTACGACTTGAAAATGACTGTCGAACGCTACACGCCCGACAACACCATGCCCAAGACCGACGAAAAGTTCATCAGGAAGTAGTCCGATGAAATCGCGCGCGCTGTTTGGCGAGAAGGATTTTGGCGGGAAATAGCTTGGCTGAAAAATTCCGCTTTACTTCCTTTGCGAAGCTTGCCAATAAGACCATGGAGGGGAAAGCCTTCCCCTCGCTCGCACTTTGTTGCTCGCTACCCCTTCTCCTAGGGGTTTTCGCCCCTAAAACCCGGAAAATCGCGGACTAAAAAAGGCCAAGCGCGAAAATGCCCAGCCCATTGTAGAGGAAATTGATAAGGTTTTGAAAAAATATAGAATAAAGAATATTGAATAGATGCTTTTAATGTTTGAATAATTTCATTATTTTATACGGAATCCGAATATACCAAGGTCCAAACATAGAATCAACATCCTTCCACGTTATAAACTCGACTTTATTCTTTATTTGTTGAAACACGGCCGTTTCCTCAATATCTTCCTTTGAGCTTTCGTCATAATAACAAATAAACCATTTAGCATTTGGAGCAATTTTATCTATTTCATTAAAATACACATAATCAACACTACTTAACGAATGCCCCAGAACGTAAATCTGCTTCAATCCGGCTAAGGATTCAAAATAAGCCCTATTGCTCTGTGCTATTTGATTTACATCCTTTAAACATGCTTTATAATACTTTTCCATATATTTGTTCGCGTTAAAAGACGCGGCAGTTTTTTGCAATACATTATCAATAATGGGATTCCCCGTAGAATAAACTGAAATCGGCTGCATCGTATCTTGAATGGCCTCATAATTAGCATGACCAAAAATTAGTTGTTGACCGACCTTATTATGAATATGATTAACAAACTCTGACGGGATATTACAACTTTTTTCTAAAGTTTCCGTATAATTGAATGTTAAGTAGAATGCGTCACTTGTGGGCATTTTTAATCTACTTTTCTTTGGAATTTTTGTATTTATTTCATCTTTCATCCAATCAGAAATCTTAGTTGTTATGTTTTTCGCAAAATTTATAGCAGTAGGACCATCAGAAATTCCATTTACATATCCTAACATAGCTTCTAAGCAACGCCATGTATTCAGCTTAGGCAATAACCAATAATTTTTCGCCAATATCGTTCCATATTTTTTTCTATCTCCATGACATTCCTCTAAGCCCTTATGAATTTTTGTGTATTCTTCCGGCAAATCAAAAGGAAGATAATTGCGGTCGTAAAAATCTACAACCCTCTCCAGACCATTATTCTTCAAATAGACTTTATAATCGTCATAAGAGCAGGGTACATTATGATGTAAATCAAATCCATTGCCAATGATAAAGAGTTTTTTCATTTAGTTCTTTTTCCTTCCCCAAATACGAACCGCATGGCAAAAAGGGGGGGGGCTCCTGCCATGCGTCCATATACACTCGGCCAAATTATACACAAATTCACCAAAAAAGCACATATTTTGACGAAATTTTACAAAATTCAGTAATGTGCCGATTCTTTGACAATTTGTGACAGTTCGATTTGTTTATATTTCAAAAAAATCAAAGGCACTTTAAAGGATTTTCAAAATGGCTGACAACAAGAAAGAGCAGGAACGGGCAGAGCTGCACCGCGCCATCTGGAACATCGCCAACGACCTTCGCGGTTCAATCGACGGATGGGACTTCAAGCAATATGTACTTGGGATGCTCTTTTACCGATATATATCCGAAAACTTGACGAACTACATCAACCAATCGGAAAGGGAATCGGGAGACAAGGATTTCAATTACGCCGACTTGAACGACATGGATGCAAAACAAGCAAAAGATCAGATGGTTCAGGAAAAAGGCTTCTTTATGTTGCCGAGCCACCTCTTTTGCAACGTACTGAAAAAAGCAGAAAAAGACGAAAACCTGAACATAACTTTGGAAGGGGTCTTCAAATACGTGGAAGAATCCGCCAAGGGTACGGCTTCCGAAGAAGACTTTGCCGGGCTTTTCGATGATTTTGACGTAAACAGCAATAAGCTCGGAAAAACGGTCGCACAAAAATGCGATAAGCTGGTGAAGCTGATGAAGGGCGTTGCCGAAATGAAATTGGGCAGCTACCAGGACAACACGATAGACGCCTTCGGTGATGCCTACGAATTTCTAATGTCCATGTACGCAAGCAATGCGGGGAAATCAGGCGGAGAATTTTTCACGCCGCAAGAAGTTTCCGAGCTGCTGGTACGCATCGCCGTTTACGGCAAGAAGAACATCAAGAAAATTTATGACCCTGCAAGCGGTTCGGGTTCCCTGCTGCTGAAAGCCCGTAAAGTTCTTGGACCTAATGGAGTGCGCAAGGGCTTCTTCGGGCAGGAAATCAACCTTACGACATACAACCTTTGCCGCATCAACATGTTCTTACATGATGTGGGCTACGAAAAATTCGACATTGCTCTTGGCGACACCCTAACCGACCCGAAGCATTGGGACGAAGAACCTTTTGAAGCAATCGTCTCCAATCCGCCATATTCCATCAAATGGGCGGGCGATAGCGATGCGACCCTGATAAACGACCCGCGTTACGCGCCGGCCGGTGTTCTCGCTCCGAAATCCAAAGCGGACCTCGCTTTCGTAATGCACATTCTCAAATGGCTGTCGACCGACGGAACTGCTGCCGTGGTGTGCTTCCCTGGCATAATGTATCGCGGCGGCGCAGAACAGAAAATTCGCCAATATCTTGTTGATAACAACTTTGTTGATTGTATCATCCAGTTGCCCGACAACCTTTTCTTTGGAACGAGCATCGCAACGTGCATTATGGTGCTCAAGAAAAACAAGGCCGACAACAAAATTCTTTTCCTCGATGCAAGTAATGAATGCGTCAAAGTGACAAATTCCAATAAGCTCACAGACGAAAACATCGAAAACATTATAGGGAACTGGGCTAACCGCAAGAACAAGAAACATATCGCAAAGCTCGTTACAATCGACGATGTTGCCGAACAGGATTACAACCTTTCTGTCTCAACATACGTGGAACAGAAAGATACGCGTGAACAAGTTGACATCAAGAAGCTCAACGCAGACCTTGCTGAAATCGTAAAGCGCGAAGACGAACTACGCAGGGCGATTGACAAAATCGTGAAGGACTTAGAGAAGTAGACAATTCAGACACCGTCTGAACTATCTTGGAACGGTATGTACATGAACAAGGAAAGTCATCTTGTAGAATATAAGCGGGAACTCCCGGAAGGTTTGGAGCGCTCCGTTATTGCTTTCTTGAATTCCGGCACCGGTGGGCATATCTATATCGGCATAGACAACGACGGCTCGGTATATGGAATCAAGGACGCCGACGGACTCCAGCGCCAAATCGCCGATAGAATTTTAAACAATATCAAGCCGAATGCTATCGGATTGTTCGAAATCGTCGTTGAAGAAAACGAAAGCAAAAATGTCATCCATGTCATCGTTTCTGGGGGAACGGAAAAACCATACTATCTGAAAAAATTCGGAATGACGCCAAACGGCTGCTTTGTCAGAGTCGGCAGTACGGTGCATGAAATGAGCGAAAAAATGATTCTCGAATCATTCGCCTCCCGTGCAAAACTTTCCCTCGCCAAGATACCTTCACCACGCCAGGACCTGACCTTCAGCCAACTGAAAATATATTATGAAGAAAGCAAAAAGGCTCTGAACAGTCAATTTGCCAAGACTCTCGAATTGCTTACACCTGATGGTAAATACAACTACAACGCTTACCTGCTTGCTGATGAAAATGGGGTGTCTATCAAAGTCGCTCGTTACAGAGGCAAGGACAAATACGACCTTATCGAAAGCGAAGAATTTGGTTATTGTAGCCTTATAAAGGCGGTAAAGTCTGTCCTCACTCGGTTGAAGGTGGCGAACATCACGCAAACAAAAATTACCCCCATGGAACGGATTGAAAAACCTCTGGTTGACCCAGTCGCATTGCGGGAGGCCGTAATTAACGCAGTCGTCCATAACGACTATACAAGGGAAGTGCCGCCCCTGTTCGAGATATTTTCCGACCGTATGGAAATCACGACCTATGGCGGACTTGTCGAAGGGCTTTCAAAAGCGGACTTTTTTAACTGCTGTTCCATGCCAAGAAACCGTGAACTTATGAGAATATTCCATGATTTGGATATGGTAGAGCAGTTGGGAAGTGGAATGCGACGAATCTTGAGGGCCTATGATGAAAATTCGTTCTCGTTTACGGACCACTTTATGCGGACCTCTTTCTATTTTGATGCTCCGCAAAAACAGGATGATAGAATAAATGACAAGTTGGGAAGCCGGTTGGGAAGTAAGTTGGGTAGTGAGTTGGGTAGTACTCGTTCGGAACTGACCTATACACGGAGGCGGATTCTTGAACTTATGGAAATCGACTCTCGGATTTCCATAGCGCAAATTTCGGAAAAACTGGGATTCAGCACGACTGCCATTGAAAAGAATATAGATTATTTGAAAGTGAACGGATATCTTCAGCGAAAAGGAAAAACTAGCGCAGGCTATTGGGAGATTCTGAAATGAGCAAGATTGATGAGATGATTAATAATACATAATGGAGAATGGACTATGAAAAACGAAAATATCCCTGAAGAAAAAGATGCGCGGAAGGGTTTTTCTGATGAAAGCGGGCTTGTTCGTTTTACAGCTCCGCCAGAGAGCGTTGAAATGGACAAAACTTATAGCGATTTCATAAATAGTCTTGTTCAAGATGTTCATAAAACAAGAATTTCCGTAGTTCTTGCGTCCAATTCCGCGATGATTACTCTTTATTGGAATATCGGAAATGAAATTTTGAAAAAGCAGAAAGAACTAGGTTGGGGGGCAAAAGTTATAGACAGAATTGCTTTTGATTTGAAAAAGGCGTTTCCTGAGATGAAAGGCTTTTCTCCCAGAAACATCAAGTATATGCGAAAATTTGCAGAAACTTGGGTTGATAAAGAAATTATGCAACAGGTTGTTGCACAAATACCTTGGAGAAGCAATCTTATTTTACTTGAAAAGCTAAACGACCAGGAAAAACGTATTTGGTATGCAAAAATGACTCTCAAAAACGGTTGGAGCAGCAATATCCTTCAGTTACAGATAGAGAGTAAAGCAAAAGAGCGTATGGGGAAAGCTTTGAGCAATTTTAAACTTACGCTTCCGGATAAAGAAAGCGATTTGGTAAACAACATCTTCAAGGACCCCTATCTTTTTGATTTCTTGGGAACCGATGTTCCTCGACGAGAGGTAGAAGTTGAAAAGAAACTTACTGAACATATACAGGAATTTTTGCTTGAACTTGGACAAGGCTTTGCATTTGTTGGTCGTCAGGTACATCTTGAATTGGGCGGTGATGATTTTTACATAGATATGCTTTTCTATCATTTAAAACTTCGTTGTTATGTTATTGTTGAATTGAAAGTATGCGAATTTGACCCGGGTTTTGTGAGTAAACTGAATATGTATGTAAATGCAGTGAACAGAATTTTGAATCACCCTGATGACAAACCTGCAATAGGGCTTTTGCTTGTAAAAGGAAAAAATGAGACTGTTGTAAAGTATTCTCTTGATGGACTTACAAATCCAATTGGAGTTGCAGATTGGCAGGACAAACTGAATGGTTCTTTGCCTGCAGAACTAAAAAGTTCTTTGCCGAGCATAGAAGAAATTGAAGCAAGCTTGAAAGATGGAGAAGCCTTATGAGCAAGATTGATGAACTTATAAAAAAGCATTGCCCCGATGGCGTGGAAACCAAGGCTCTTGGGGATGTGTCAAAAATCAATCGCGGAGTTCGTGTAACGCGTGATATGTTGACTACAGATGGAAAAATTCCTGTTTATCAGAATGCGTTGACTCCACTTGGATATTTTGATAAATCAAATCGCAAGGCTTATTCGACATATTTGATTGGTGCTGGTGCCGCTGGTAAAATCGGCTTTTCCGATGTTGATTTTTGGGCCGCTGATGACTGCTATACTTTTGATGAATTAGACAATGTTAATGATAAATTCTTGTATTACTTCCTACAAACGCAACAAAATTATATTGACACAAGGGTGAGAAAAGGGAGCATTCCAAGAATTAGTAGGGATGTTTTTGAAAAAATTCAAATCCCCGTTCCTCCGCTAGAAATTCAGGAAGAAATCGTAAAGACCCTGGATGCGTTTACATCGCTTACAGCAGAGCTTACAGCAGAGCTTACAGCGCGTCGCAAGCAGTATGAATACTACCGCGACGCGCTGCTGTCCTTCGGAAAAGTTAGCCCCCCCTAACATTTGGCTTAAACAACGAAGAAGTAAGGTGGATGACCTTGGGCGAGATTTGCAAAAATATCTGTTCTGGCGGAACACCCTTAAAAGGCAATTCCGAGTTTTATGAAAATGGTACAATTCCATGGCTTCGCACGCAGGAAGTCGTTTTTAACGAAATTACAAAAACAGAATGTTTTATAACTGAAACCGCTGTTAAGAAAACTTCTGCAAAGTGGATTCCCGCAAACTGTGTTATCGTGGCGATTTCAGGAGCTTCTGCGGGCCGATGTGCTATAAACAAAATTCCTCTTACAACAAACCAACATTGCCTAAACATGGAAATAAATAGCAATGTTGCCCACTACAAATATGTTTTCTATTGTGTTCAAAATCAATATAACGAACTTCTTGATAAAAAAGAAGGTGCTAGAGGTGATTTAAACGCTTCACGTATAAAGTCTTTAAAAATCCCTGTTCCATCACTTTCCGTGCAGGAGCGCATCGTGAACGTCCTCGACAACTTCGATGCCATCTGCTCCGACTTAAATATCGGACTTCCTGCGGAAATCGACGCACGCAAAAAACAATATGAATATTACCGCGATTTGCTTCTGAATTTTGATCCGCTTGGCACGGTTCTTGCACAAGCAAGCAAGCAAGCAAGCAATAATTAGCCTCTATCGGTATGTGTTCGGGTATGCGGTCGTGCAGCTGGGAGATGTGGCGAAATATTCAGACACCCGCATAAAGAATTCCGAATTAAAACCTTTTACCTATGTAAGCGTAGAAAATCTTTTGCAACAAAAACAAGGTGTCGAATTTTCTGATAAAATCCCAGACGGTAATAATTCAATCGAATACAAAAAAGACGATATTCTGATAGGAAACATTCGCCCTTATTTAAAAAAGATTTGGAAAGCCGACAGAAACGGCGGAACAAATGGAGATGTTTTGACGATACGAATCATTGACGAATGCAAGGACGTAATTACGCCGAACTATTTATACTATCTACTTTCTTCGGATGATTTTTTCAACTATGATATGCAATTTGCAAAAGGCGCAAAAATGCCGAGAGGTTCAAAGGAAGATGTTATGAATTTTGAATTTTCCCTTCCCCCCCTCGCCGAACAGGAACGCATTGTCAAAATCCTCGACCGGTTCGACGCCCTGTGCAACGACATCAGCACAGGGCTTCCCGCCGAAATCGAAGCACGCAAAAAACAATATGAATATTACAGAGACAAACTGCTCTCGTTCCCTAAAATAGGCTAGATCTTCCAGGAATTTGACAACGCCAGAACTAAAAAGTTGAAGTGGTCTAAAGGGCTATATTACAAATAGAATCTCCGTAATTGCTTGTCAGAAATAGAGAAATGGTAACTTCCTTTCCTAGAATTTTTGTGGATATTTTATTTTTCAGTTCTTCAGGTATTAATGGAATTTCGCCAATTTTCAACTTTATTGTTGATGGCATTTGAGATTTCTGTATAGCTTGTAAGAATAAATTTTGATAAGAATTTTCGCCTATTTGCTGCATTTGAGACACTGCATGTTCAATGCTGGTTTTTTGGTCGTCGTTAGCGAAAGTTTGACAAACGATAACGAAAAATACACAACATTTATCAACATCAAAGTCGCAAACGGACAACATCATCAGCAATTTAACGAAAGAAGAGGATGTTTGTTTAATGGCTTTATCAATATCATGGGTGTCGAAGTTTGATTTTAGCTCGACAAAATGCAACGCAATATTGCCTTTTTCAGAAATGATGATTCCATCGCATTCATTCTTCATCAGCGAAGACGAAAGATTCTCTAGGCCGAGTTTCCCCTTTGTCAAATTCTGGTCGTAACAGATATAATCGCTAGATGTCAATTGGACTTCTACATGCCGTAAAGATGCTTGCGGGTCTTGTTCTGATATGTGAGTATTAGTTAATGGCTTTATTTTGTCGTACAGTTTTTTAAATTGGTCGATAAGTGCCATTACGTCCCTCGTCATCCTCAAAGAAGTCTTCGATTTTACCCGGAGTGTATAAATTTTTTTCTATAGCCTTTTTAAACGATTTAAAAGGAATTCCTTTGTCAAGATTTTCTTTTTGTATGGAAACAAAACCGTCTCTTTTTTCAAGATAATATGCCGAAATTTTGTTTCGATCTAATGTTACGATAGGATTGATTCCTTCCTCTTTACAATACTTATCGAACTGCTCTTGAGATTTTTCTTTTAAATCGTTCAGAAAAATCAATTCATTTAACCTTCGTAAAAAATAATCGCTATGAGTTGTAATCTGCATAGAAGCTCCTGTATTTACAAAAGCCCCAATGATGTCTGCGGCATCTCGCTGTTTTTGTGGATGTAAATGCGCCTCCGGTTCTTCAAACAAAATAGATATAGTTCTTATGTTTTCTTTTTGAGCTATTAAAGCCAAAGGAGCTAATTCCCTAATGGAAGCTGCTGCCGCTGATAAAGGCATTCTTTTTGAATCTTCAGTTACATAAGAATACTCCCCATTAGAATCTCGCAACACGTCGCCTTCTAAAATATGACGGATAATATTTAAGACATCTTTGGAGGAGGACCTTGTGGATTCTTTGGCGGCTTCAAGAGATTCTTTTTGACGAATAAATTCTTTATACAATCCTGTTTTTCCTGTGATACCTTCCGTCATAACAGGTCCTCTTGATGGAGGAAGACTGTATGTGCCCGTCAAGTTTCTAAAATCGCCAAATATAAGGTTGACCAATTCAGCACCTAAAAGAAATGAATATGGAGATTCAAAATCGTCTGTCAAATTATCGTCTCTTTTATTTCCGGCACGATAGCTTAAATTTGGGCCGGAAAGCAGAAGATAAACTTCGTCCTTGTTAACTAGACCAGCTAGTTCCTCTTTGTAGTTAAAAATAATGTCTTGAGGAACAGCTTCTGGCAACTTTACAGAAAGTTTTCCATCAAGTTGTTCATTATTCAAAAGATATCGCAAATATTTTAACGAATCAACTGCAAGCCATTCTTCCAATTGAGTTTTTTTAAAGCGAAAAGCCTCACCTTCATTTCTAAATTGTTTAACCCTTTCGGAATAATCAAAACCTATCGACTTGAAAAATTCTGTAAATCTCGGACTTTTGTTAGAGAGCACTGCATAAAAATAATGAATAAGCATAGCTGTATAACTTTTGCCTAGCCCCGAATCCCCACTAAAGATCATCAGCGGAGAAACCTCTATGTCAGAGTCCTTTATAAGTCCAAGTTGGTCAATATGAATTTTAATATTAGCCATATTTCATTCCTGCCATAGTGCGAAGATAAAAATACAAAAATAAATGTTCTTTTTTCAAAGTCGTGTCCAACTTTCTGTGCTCATATCATTGAATTATGAAGTCTTTTCAATGGACAATGCCATCGTGGGAAATCCTAGTTGAAATCGAGGCACGCAAAAAACAATATGAATATTACAGAGACAAACTGCTCTCGTTCCCTTCGACATAGCTCAGGGACCGCCCTTCGACCGCTTAACCTAAAGAAGCTCCCTTTGATAAGCGGTTGCTGAGCCTGTCGAAGGGCAGCAACCGGCAGAATGGGATGCTGAGCAAAATAGAAGCGTCGGCATTTCGGCAGGCTTAATGACCGAGAAATATTGTATCTTTAAAAAAGATGAATTTGTTTTTATTGTCACAAAGGTGAATGATGAGCACAGCAACAAAAGAACCCATAACCGAAGCGTCCGATATAAAAAAAACGCCAATCGATATATTCCAAGGCGGGTATTGCTGCTTACAAGAAGGCTCTCTCAAGCGGGGTTCCAGTCTGTTTTACCGAAGGAACTGTTATCTACAAGATGTTCCCTAGTGGAAGAAAAACTAGCATCGGTCAAGTAAATCCCCCTGTGAAGCTATCCAAAAAGGTTTTCTCCATATGATAACGAAGCGGTTTAGGGTATTCGCTGGGCCAAACTTGACGGAACGCTCAATATTACTATCAGCCTTTTATTAAATATTATTGTATATTTATAAGTGCTGAAGGTTGTTATCATGGCTACGACCCTTATCAAGGAATTCATTTTTTTATGAAAAAAGTTTCAGAAATGTCTGCGGGTGAGTTGAATAAAGCCCTGAACAGCGTGTTAAAGGGGTTTAATTCCGTTTCCGTCCCCCAGGAGTCTGCCATGGATTCGCAGGGAAATTTCAAAAAGTTTTCGCTATATGAGGATTTTGATATTGGCTATGCCGTAAATGCGACAACTCGTTAGGTGGAAATTGTATGCCAAATTGGAATGATGTCCTGACAGAAATTCAAAATTGCGGACGGACGAATGCTCTGGATTTTATCCGTCGCTCCCACTTGAAAGAATTTTCCGATTACCGTAAGCGAAATACGATTGCCTATTATTCAGGGTGGCTCCAAAAAAACGGAAATGCCAAATCCAGTATAAACGACGATGATAAGAATGGATTCATGGCGACTATCCATAAAATGGATCGTTCTCTTGGTCTAGATTTAATTCTGCATACCCCTGGTGGCGATATTGCAGCAACTGAATCTATTATAGACTATCTGCAACGTATGTTCAAGGGGAATATTCAGGCGTTCATTCCTCAGCTGGCAATGTCAGCAGGGACCATGATTGCCTGTTCGACCCAGTGTATTTACATGGGAAAAGAGTCCAGCATAGGCCCCATTGATCCTCAATTTGGTGGAATCCCCTGTCATTCTATTTTAAAAGAATTTGAAGATGCAATTGCTGAAATAAAAAGGGATCCAGGATCGCTTCCTGCTTGGCAGTGTATTCTAAGCAAGTATCACCCAACGCTTTTGGGGGAATGTAAAAAAGCGATTGAATTGTCTAGTGAGATTGTCTTGAAACAACTGGAAAGCGTCATGTTTGCTGGAGACGAGGACGGTAGGCAAAAAGCTGAAAATGTTATCAATAAACTGAATGAACACGAAAGCACCAAAATTCATGCAAGGCATCTTTCTATTGATGATGCGAAAGGATGTGGGCTGAAAATTTGCGATTTAGAAAATGATCCAAAATTGCAGGACCTGCTTTTGACAGTTCATCATTGTTATATGCACACTTTTGCCAATTCTACCGCTGTGAAAATTGTGGAAAACCAAAAGGGAGTCGCGGTCGTTACAATGGCAGGGATTCCGCAATAGCTAAAGATGTACAATACCGTCGCCCAGACAAGTGAATCTACAGTCGTTGCCGAATACAGGCCGATTCGTTCCAAGTCAAGCGCCTACCAAAGTGAAGCTGACCTTGAACGGGAGTTCGTTAAGCAGTTACAGGCACAGGGCTACGAGTATCTTAAAATCAAGTCAGATGCGGATTTGATAGCCAATCTTCGTAAAAAGCTTGAAGAACTGAACAAGTACAAGTTCAGTGATGACGAATGGGAACGGTTCTATAAGCAGGAACTTGCAAACGCAAATCAAGGTATCGAAGAAAAGACAGCGACTATCCAAGAAGACTCTGTAAAGACATTCAAGGACGACCACGGACGTTCAAAGAATATCACCCTTATCGACAAGAAGAACGTCCACAATAACAGCGTCCAGGTCATCAATCAGTATGTAATCGGAGAAGACCAGGGTGCCGCTCACGACAACCGTTATGACGTGACAATTCTTGTAAACGGCTTGCCGCTTGTTCACGTCGAACTCAAACGTCGCGGAATCTCCGTCAAGGAAGCATTCAACCAAATCAACCGCTACCAGCGAGACAGCTTTTGGGCAGGGACAGGGCTTTTCGAGTTCATTCAAATCTTTGTCATAAGCAACGGAACGGAAACCAAGTACTATTCAAATACCACTCGCGACGGACACTTGAAAGAAAATGCGGGGCGTCGTGGCAGGGTCAAAACAAGTAATAGTTTTGAGTTTACCAGTTACTGGTCGGACGGCAACAACAAAAACATTCGGGACCTAGTGGACTTTACCGCAACATTCTTCGCGAAGCATACAATCTTGAACGTGCTCACCAAGTATTGTATCTTTACGGAAAAGAGAATTTTGATGGTGATGCGTCCCTATCAGATTATGGCGGCGGAACGCATACTGGAACGCCTGAAAACCTCTACCACCTACAAGAAGATGGGAACGGTCGATGCTGGCGGCTACATTTGGCACACGACGGGTTCGGGAAAGACGCTTACCAGCTTCAAGACTGCGCTACTGGCTTCACAAATGGAGGCCGATGAGAAAGACAAAATCGACAAGGTGCTTTTTGTCGTCGATAGACAGGATTTGGACTATCAGACGATGCGCGAATATGACAAATTCCAAAAAGGCGCCGCCAACGGAAATACTTCTACAGCAATTCTCAAAAGACAGTTGGAGAATAGAAACGAGAAGGGCGGAGTCCAGGAATACAAAATCATTGTCACGACCATTCAGAAACTGGGCTGTTTCATCAAGCAGAACAAGACGCACGAAATCTACAATAAGCACATTGTCCTCATATTCGACGAATGCCATCGAAGCCATTTTGGTGAGTTGCACCAGCGCATTACAAAAACTTTCAAGAACTACCATATTTTCGGCTTCACGGGAACACCCATATTCCCGCAGAACTCTGGCAGCGGCAAGCTCCCGCAGCTAAAGACAACTGGGCAGGCTTTTGGCGACAAGCTCCACCACTACACAATCGTAAACGCAATCAATGACGGAAATGTTCTTCCATTCCGCATTGACTACATCAATACAATCAAGGCAAAGAAGGGTGGAAGCGACAAGCAAGTTTCTGCAATCGAAACGGAAGAAGCCCTGCTTGACGGCAAACGCATCAGCGAAATCGTCAAGTATGTTCTCGACCATTTCGACAAGAAGACCAAGCGCAATAAGGCTTACGCGCTTGAAGGAAAGCGTCAATACGGTTTCAATTCCATCTTTGCTACGGCATCTATCCCAGCAGCCAAACTCTACTATAACGAGTTCAAGAAACAGATAGCAGAGCGCAAGCCAGGAGAACCAGGCGCGGGCTTAACCATCGCGACAATTTTCAGCTACGCTCCTAATGAGGAAGATTCTGGAATCCTGCCCGAAGAAGACTTGGATTCTCCCGATGGTCTCGACCAGTCTTCAAGGGATTTCCTGGAATCTGCAATCTTCGATTACGACAAGACTTTCAAGACCAACTTTAGCGGAAAGAATAAGAGCGCGAAGGTCGTTGCAAGCAAGGGCGGAAACTTCGACAACTACTACAAGGATTTGTCGGAGAAGATGAAGACGAGGCAGGTGGACCTGCTTATTGTCGTAAACATGTTCCTTACGGGCTTTGACGCAACCACGCTCAACACGCTATGGGTCGATAAGAACTTACGCCAACATGGTCTATTGCAAGCCTATTCCCGCACAAACCGCATTCTCAATTCCGTCAAGACATTCGGAAACATTGTCTGTTTCCGTTCTCTTCAAAAGGAAACGGATGACGCAATCGCACTCTTTGGTGACAAGGATGCAGGCGGAATAGTTCTCTTAAAGACTTTCAAGGACTATTATGAGGGCTATACGGAGAAGGGTAAGCACGTCAAGGGCTATCTTGAAATTGTTGCCGAACTAGAAAAGAAATTCCCCCTTGAATACCTGACAAGTGGGGAGCCTGTTGGCGAGAAAAATGAAAACGAGTTTATCCAGCTTTACGGCGCCTTACTCCGCCTAAGAAACATTCTCAACTGTTTCGACGAGTTCAAAGACGATGAGTTTTCTGCAAGAGCCTTGCAAGATTACCAGGGCGAATACCTGCGTCTTTATGAAAAATATAAGCCGCATCCAGGCGAGAAGGAAAGTATCAAGGAAGACGTTGAATTTGAAATCGAGCTTATCAAACAGGTGGATATTACCATCGACTACATCCTTGAACTTGTCGCCAAGTACCATAAAAGCCACTGCAAGGACAAGACTATTCTTGGCGAAATCAATAAGGCCGTGAATGGTTCTATTGAACTACGTAGCAAGAAAGAACTTATCGAAGCGTTCATCGAACGGGTGAACACCAAGACAAACGTGGATAAGGACTGGCGCGAGTTCGTCCGCGAAAGCCGCGACGCCGACCTTGAAGAACTTATCAAGATAAACAGGCTCAACGACGAAAAGACTCGACAATACCTTGCAGACGCATTTAGGGACGGCAGCTTGAGCGACATAGGTACAGGGCTTCCCGCGCTCATGCCGAAAAAGAGCCTTTTTGCAAAGAAGGACGAAGGTTCTGAAAATAGAAGCGAGTTGAAGAACAGAATCTTCGCGCTGCTAAAAAACTTCTTTGACAAGTATTTTGGAATCTGCGGCTTTGAAGATGATGAGGTTTCATCGCAGAAAAAAGCAGATAGCAATCTCATAAGTATGAAAGAAGCCGAAGAGATCATGCATGAAGCTGAAGAACTCAAAGATTTGCAGCTTTACAAAAATGTTGCCGAACCCCATAAGAAGTATTCTGCGAAAAAATAGTGATTTCTATAGAACTCAAAGAAGAAATGTTTTAGCTACTGTGCGTTCCTGTAACTTTCGTCCAGCAGTTGCTTATAAAGGCTTTGGAATCTGGTGGCGAGGCTAGCGAAACAAAAGAAAAACAGACATCATGTGATGAGGCTTTTGAGGTGTCCATTGTAGACCCGTCAGGTCCTACGAATATCCGCGATAAACCCAGCGGAGCGACCGTCATGCAGATTGATGGCAATGCTGTAATCAAGGTGAAAAACTCTGAAAGGGGGTGGTGGCGTATTGAAGGTAATAGCTATATACAAGGCGTTCCCTATCGAGAAGATTCCTATATACCGTTAGAAAAGAAAGGATGCTGGATTAAGGCCAAAACGAAAGACGGCTCCCATTCCGGATGGATCGGCTTTAGTTGGGTAAATACGGTTTTGGGAGGCGCATAACGATTCCCTCCAGGGAAATTTATTCCAAGATGCTTTCCTTGAGCAAGAAATCACATAATCCGATGTGGTAGATTCCGTTGTCATCGTACCAGGGCGAAAGTCCGTTCCGCGTGATGACGATTTTTTTGAAAGAGTTGCCGACAATATTGAAAGGTAAAAGTTCTGCACGTTCCTTTTCGGGGGTGTCCATGCGGTATGCGGATTGGATGTAGCATTGGGCGTTCCCGTAATTGACAACAAAGTCTATCTCTCTGGTTGATCGGACCGTTTTTCCGTTAGCGCCCTTGCTGAAACTTTCTAGAACTCCCACATCGACTGAATATCCCCTTTGCACCAGGTCGTTGAAAACGATGTTCTCCATGATGTGTGTTTCTTCGTTTTGTCGCATGTTCAGTCGGACATTTCTTAATCCGACATCGACGCAGTAGAACTTGCTATTGGAATTGAAGTATTGCTTACCGCGGATGTCGTAGCGCTTCGCTTCCTTGAAGAGGAATGCGTTTTCCAGATGTGACAGGTACGAGGCGACGGTGTTATTGTTTACCTTGTTGTCTTTGCGGTTCTGGTAGCGCGAATTGATGGTGTTCGCCAGTTTCGTCGAGTTTGTAAGGGAGCCGGTCGCAGAACAGATTTCATCGATAAGCGAACCCAGGAGTTCTTGGTCCCGGATTCTGTTTCTTTCCACGATGTCCTTTAGGTAGGTCTCTTCGAACAGGTTCTTGAGATAGGATATTTTTGATTCGGCAGAAGGTCTCGAAAGAATGAAGGGCATCCCGCCATAGAGCATGTATTCTTTCAGGGAATCTTCCTTGGAGCCGCCCTTTGCAGAATAAAATTCGCGGAAAGAAAGGGGATGGACCTTAACTTCATCGCCGCGTCCCCGAAATTCGGTCAAGACATCTTTCGACAGCATCTTGGAATTGCTGCCGGTAACATAGATATCCAAATTCTTTTTTGCGAGAAGTCCATTCAAAACATCGTAAAAGGTGATGTGGTCGCCCTCGACATCCCTGTTCTTGACTTTCTTGACAAGCTGGATTTCGTCGATGAAGATAAAGTAATCCTGGTCTTCCGAAATTTTCGACTTGATATATTCTGATAGTTTCAAGGGGTTGCGTAGGGAGGCAAAATCGGAATTGTCCAGCTGAATGCGGATGATTTGCCTATCCAGTATGCCTTCGCCAATGAGATGCCTGAAAAACAGGTCGAAAAGGAGTACGGACTTTCCGCAACGACGGACGCCCGTAATAATCTTGATGAGACCGTTCTGCTTACGGTCAATCAGTTTTTTCAAGTATATGGGCCGTTCAATCATATTGGTCGCTTCTTTTAGAGATAAATATAAATAATTTATTGTTTAAATGCAAGTTTTATTTGTAAAATATGTGACTAGACACAAGTTTTATAAACTTATCGTGTGTTTTTTAAATATGCCTATTTTTGCTGCCTAAACTCCATGTCAGGGCAAAAAAACGCCAAAAGTGTAAAAAAATGCCAAAATTTCAAAAAAACTTGACATTGTTTTTTTTTGTTTACATTTGGTGCAAAATACTTTAGTTAGTTAATGAAAAAGCTGGTAGATTCCTTTTATGATGCTTTGTTCGCATTGTAATAAAACGTTGAATGACAACTTGAAGTTTTGCACCGCTTGTGGAAGGCCTGTTTATGCAGACCTGAAAGAAAAGTTTGGCTTCGGACGTTTTGTTTATTTGAACATATATGCGTTTCTTTTGCTTGCTAGTTCAATTTCTGTTCTTTGTATTCCTGGCTATAAGATATCGTTATTCTTGTACGTTCTTCAAATTTTTTTATCGATATATCTTTTGAAAACGTGTCGTCAACTCTTTTCAACTTGGCAAGATAAGAAACGTAAGTATTTTCTGCTAGTCCAAAGGAATCGGATAAAATTTTGTGCATATTCCTTTGAAAAATTTATGAAGGCCCCTTGTGGACGATTGCTGACAAGGGTGGTTTTAAAGGATATCCGTCAAAGCGGACGATATGCTTATTTGAAAAAGAGGTATTGTAGCTCCTTTTGGAGTCAATTTAGTTTTTTCTTCAAAACAAAAACAACAATCACAATTTATAAAAAATATTATTAGTGTCCGGGTAAATCGTTGAAAACGCCTAGGCCCTAGAATTCGTACGCTCTAAACTTTTATTTTGCCGTTGCAAGCCCCTCCCTAAAAAAACGGATGTTATGGCGGGCCGGGCGAATGCTGCATCATCGTAGCCAGCCCTGAAAAACTCCAGTGCCGTTTAAGTCCGCGCTGCACAAGCGTCAGGAGCAGATTCGCGATGAGCGTTATCCAGATTTGGATCTTGATCGAGGTCGAGGCTGTTCGTCAAGAGCTGGACTTCCTGCTCCTTGCATCCCCTTCCGGATGTCTTGGTTTCAACATACGAAACGATCCTGGCCCTGTGCGTCGTGCCGTCCTTGTGAAAGACGACTTCCTTAACGGATTTTTTCCGAATTTCCCGTCGTCAAGCAGGAGGCTTTCGGAGACGGTTTCATAGGTCAGGTTCTTCTTCATTTTGGTTACGTAAGTCACGCCACGCCGTGTCAGTTCCTCGAACTTTTCATAGTCGATGTAGGCGCGGTCCATGGCAAGCACGTCGCCATCGTCAAAGTTCGCGGGCTTCAGCATGAAACTGTTGTCTCCAAAGATCGAGTCGCTCCTTTTTGCGTTGGCGTCCCCCAGCGTGCTCCGCTTTGGTACGAGCCCATTTGCAGATGCGTCCACGTGTCAAAAGACTTCCTGTAACGTTCTCCGCCAGATTCCGTGCTGATCTTGAGGACTTCGTCCCTGTCAAGATACTTGCAGAGTTGCGCGAAGACCGGCTGTCCGGTAAAAAATGTACTTTTGACCATAGCGTTTTGTTTTTGTTTGTTTTGTGGTAATTACAAAGTAAAAACAAAACGGGCGGGTTCTTCGTCTGAGGATCCTGCCATTTTTATTTTTGGCTATATTTTTACCGGACACTAATAATTTAAGCCAAACGTCTGGTACACAAACTTGTGGACCACAACTTTGTGTACTTTTTGGTACACAGCATTGTGTACCGACGAAAAATAATGTATATTCTAGGCGGAGGTTCCCATGAACGACGCTTTTATATATGGTTATGCGGTTGAGGGCGAAAACTTTACGGATCGCAAAGCCGAGACCAAAAGGCTCAAGGCGAATTTTGAGCATGGGGTAAACACCTTGCTTATCTCTAATCGCCGTATCGGCAAGACATCTCTGGTTCGCCATGTCGGCCGCTTGGTGAATCCGAAAAAGGCCCTCGTCGTTTATTTGGACATTTTTGATTGCCGCAGTGAATACGATTTCTACAATAAACTTGCGACCGCGGTCTTGCAGCAGACTTCGTCAAAGATTGATTCTATCCTGCAAAATGCGAAGAATTTTTTGAGCCGGGTTTCGCCTAAAATCAGCATGGGGCCGGATCCGACGTCTGAATTTTCGCTTTCGCTGGGTATCACTCCGAAGGAATACGCTCCCGAGCAAATTTTGGAATTAGCCGAAAGGATCGCAAAAAAGCAAAAGAAACGCATCGTTGTTTGCATCGACGAGTTTCAGCAGATAGGCGAGTTTCCGGATTCAATCTCGGTTCAGAAAAGGCTTCGCGGTGCATGGCAGTTGCAGCAGAACGTTTCGTATTGTCTGTTGGGCAGCAAAAAGCACCTGCTCACAAACATCTTCCAGAACAAGAGCATGCCATTCTATCAGTTTGGCGACGCGATTTACCTGGGGGTCATTTCTACTGAAAATTGGGTTCCCTTTATCTGCGATAAGTTCAAGAAACATGGACTTCGTATCGACAAGGAACAGGCTTCAAGAATTTGTGGCGAAGTGGAAAATTATTCTTCTTACGTGCAACAGCTTGCCTGGCTGGTAATGTTGCACACGGAACGCGAAGTTACTTCTGAAATAATTGATACCGCCATGAATGAACTTATCGCCCAGAACGCGGCGCTCTTTATGCAGCAGACAGAGGGGCTTTCCAGTTACCAGATGAACATGCTCCGGGCGATTGCCGCGGGGATTCATAATGGATTCTTATCGCAGGAGGTGCTGGAGACCTATCGCCTCGGGACTAAATCGAATATTCCCCGAATAAAGAAGGCCCTGATAGACCGAGATATAGTAGAACAGCGTGAAACGGGTCTCTATATCAGCGACCCCATATTCAACAAGTGGTTCAGGAGATTTTAAGAAATGAACATCAATTCTCTGCCGAAACAATATCGTAGCCGTTTACTCCGTGAAACGAACTGCATCCACAAAGAACCGATTCCGTTTAAGACTCTTGCAAAACTTCTGAATGCTTGCCCAAAGGATTCCGTCCAGGATATTCATTTCTGCACGACGCCGGAACTAGAAAAAGACGAGGCTTGCGAAGAACAATTGCGCAAGGCCGAGTACATCGAAATCCTTAAAAAGCGAATTCCCAAAATATTCGAGAGCTTTGTCAAGTATTCCGGTGAATTTGAATATTCGCTGTTCTTGGACCTTATGTTTGATGAATACGCGAATAACGCTCCCTTCAAGGAAATGTTCCCGGAAGGTTATCCTGCAAAATTCAACTTTCTGAACATCGACGAACGCGTGTTCAAGTTCGTGGAACAGAATTTGTCTATTGGGTTTATGTTCCTTTTTGGAACGGATGAAGACCACTTGACATTGGTTGTTCCTGAGGAATTTCTTGAAATTGTGGATGGAACAAAACGGTCTATGGCTGGGTTCCATGACTATTGCAAGGTTTACGCCAATCTTTATGGCGTCTGCAATCCCGAAACCGTCATCAGCAAGTGGAACATGGACCATGTCGACCGCACCCTGACCAAGAAACAAGGCGTTGCGGCAATCAACGAGTGCAGTTTGTTTACCCGTTATTTTATAAATTATGGCGTGTGCCTTTGCACTTGGAGTGTCGAAACATCTGTAGCGATTGAGCACATTATTGAAGAACGTAAGATCCATCGCCCCTACAGGCCGACCGATGAGGAATTTAACGAGTGGCTTGACTATACGGATGATATCAATGAAAATCTTGCGGAATTCAAGACCATCCGCGATCATTTTAAAAGATATTCGGATAAGCCCGCCTCTGCTGATTTTGATGCGCACTGCCTTCTGGACGATTTGCGCATAGGACTGCAACATCCTGCTGCAATTATTGAAAGGTATCGTCTGCAAATCGGCTTTACCCGTATCGATATGGATAAGATTACGCCTATTATCAGTGCCATTATGGAACTGAACAACAAGGCTAGGCTTTGGGTTACTTACGGAAATGCTCCAGATGAATTGTCTTCGTCTCAAGAAAGCTGCTTTGGAATGAAGCAGAATATCGCCGTTGTTCGCTCGACGCCGAAAGTGGGGCGCAATGATCCTTGCCCTTGTGGTAGCGGCCTCAAGTACAAGAAGTGCTGCGGCAAAATGGTGAATTAGACCCTTCCTTCATGAACCCGAACGGAATGAGCTTCTTGACAAGGAGTTTCTTGCCGTTGAATTGTTCTTCGATGCCTGTCACAATCGAAAAGATAGATGAATTTATTTACGGCTCAGTTAGAAACAGCGACTTCCCGGCGTGCGTCGCGGTACTTGTGCAGGCCTAGCATCACGCGACGGGCAATCGGCTGCGCGATCAAGATTTCTACGGCAAGCGAAATGGCAAAGTTGCGGGGCCACTTGTAAAAGAAGTTCACGATGGGTTCCGTCGTAATTTCGCGATTTCCGACCCAGGTGCCTACAATCGTCAAGATGATGGACATCAGGAAAACCGTGCACATGATGTTGAGGGTAATCACCGCGTGGAAGCTGTCGCCTTCCTGCGTGAGTCTTGATGTCAGGAACGCCGCAGGCTTGTATGTGACAAGCACCGTCGCGATGACGCACGGCCAAAGAATCGGCATAATCGGGAATACATGCGCCCAGCTTTCCATGCTAAAGCCCATCTCGAAACAGGTGATGAGCGGCGCGATGATGTTCATCGAGATAATCGAAAGCGTCACGAGAAATAGGGTGAATTCGCGTTTGCCGCGCGGGAGTTTCATGTAAAAGTCCATTTTAACCTCTTTTGTTGCGGGCCCTGCGCAATAAAAAAGGCGCAAAACCCTGATGTTTGAGTTTCACGCTGAACCATTATACGCAATGAAATTTCGTGCCCATAAATAAAATTTTTTTTTGGCTTTGTCAAGAACTTGCCAACGGAAAATTTTTTCCTAAATCCGCTTGCGAAATCAACGTGTAGCGGTCCCGTCCTCACCAAGTTCCTTGCGATGGTGAACGCTGTGAACGGAGTTGCCCCGATTATAGCCCCGGTGCTAGGCGGATTCTTGCTGAATTTCATGAGCTGGAAGGGAACTTTTGCGCTGAATACCGTTTTCACGAGCATTGGTTGCGCGTTGTCGGGTAAAGTCGGCAACGAATACAAGGCTCTGAAAATCGCGGGCACGGGAATGTTCGGTTCATGTTCAATATGAGCCAGCTTCCCGCAACGGCCTTGGCATTGAACGCTGAGCGTACAAATGCAGGTACCGCTGCAACGGCCATCGGTTCACTATGCGCAAAAGGCATAGTGAGTCATAGCAAATAAGTATTTTGAATTGCTAGCACAATTATTTATTTTGTGTGTATGCGAAACATCGTACTTGTAGCGTTGTTCTTTCTCGTGGCCTGCAGCGATGCCAGTTCATCATTAAAAGTGGGTGAGGCTACCGTGAAACTCAAAATCCATGTGAACGACACCACCTTCACGGCAACGCTCGAAGAAAATTCCTCCGCCAAGGCCTTCGCCGAATTCCTTGCGCAGGGCGACCTCACGCTCGACATGCACGACTACGGCAGTTTCGAGAAGGTGGCCGACCTGCCACGCAGTTTTCCGCGTAACGACAAGCAAATCGACACCGATGCAGGCGACATCATCCTTTACCAGGGCAATTCCATCACCATCTACTACGACAAGAATTCCTGGAACTTTACGCGCCTCGCCCGTATCGACAACGTGAACAAGAAACGCCTCCAGCAGATTCTCGGTAAAGGGAACGTGAAGGCGACTTTCTCGGTGGAATAAACGTTTTCTTGTCTCCTCAAGAAAAAAAACAATAATTCCCTTGCTTTTCAAAAATAATGTTTGTATATTTACGAACAATAAACAGGAACCGAAATGGCCCAAAAGAGCAAATACTGTGAAGAAACAGAGATCTTGGCGAGGTATGCCAAGGCATTGGCGCATCCCGCACGCGTAAGTATCATGCAGTTCTTGGCCAAGCGCAATACCTGTTATTTTGGCGATATCCACGAAGAATTGCCCATTGCGAAGGCCACGGTTAGCCAGCATTTAAAGGAGCTAAAAGAGACCGGTTTGATCCAGGGTGAAATCGAAACGCCCAAGGTCAAGTACTGTATAAACAAAAAAAACTGGAAAAATGCCCAGGCATTGTTCAGTGATTTTTTCAATAAAGATTTTTGCGATAGGGAATGCGGATGCTAAAAAATTTTGCCATATATGTTCGTTGTTCTACGAACTACAAACAAAAAAGAGGAAAAATGAAAAACATAAAAATACTCATGAGCCGGTGTGGCTGTAACATTGCTTTCGCCGAATCTGTTGAAAAAATCGTTAAGGAATCGGGCCTAGAAGCTTCGGTCTCCCGCATTGATGATGTTGTCCAAATGCTTCCGTACAATGTCATGACATTACCCGCGCTTGTTGTCGATGAACGGCTTGTGTCCACAGGTAAAATTAGCGAAGATAAAATAAAAGAACTTATCAAAGGTGAAATATGAAGATACTCTTTCTTTGTACAGGCAACAGGTGCCGTAGTCAAATGGCCGAAGGATTTCTCAAGGCTCTGGATTCGTCGTTGACCGTATGTTCTGCAGGAACGTTTCCGGCAAAGAACGTGCATCCGACTGCAATCGAAGTGATGAAGGAACGAGGGGTTGACATTTCCCTTAATAAGCCCAAAAATGTATCGCAGTACCTTGATACATCGTGGGACAACGTTGTCACCGTCTGCGACAAGGCGAAAGAAAGTTGTCCGTTTTTTTTGGGGGGCGTCAAGAACAGAATTCATCTTGGCTTTGATGATCCTGACGCGTTCAGAGGAACAAAAACCGAAATTCTGCAGGAATTTCGTCGTGTAAGGGATGAAATCGACATGGCTGTAAGGACTTTCTATGATACAATCATTCGCCGATAATCTTGTTT